>JAWUVZ010000030.1:0-58917 GCA_034112105.1 Glaciecola sp.
GTTGTCGACACTCATAATGAGTGCCCACACAGATTGTCTTGTTATAAATTGTTAAAGAACATGCCAGCTTCTTTCTATTTCACTGGCGGCTTGAAAGTCACGTTATGTGCCGTCTCAAGCGGGATGCATATACTACCTACACCATTTTTATTGTCAAGCTTTTTTACAATTCTTTGTGAATTTATTTTTAACCGAAACTCCCGATAAAACCAATTCAAACTGCGCTTAAACTCGCTCTTCAAGTGATTTACCAAACGATTGCTTGGTGGCCTCCCTTAACTAGAGCGCGCATTCTACAGCTTAAAAGCACTTGTTCAACCCTGTTCTACAAATAAATAGTGTTTTTGTGACTGTTTGCTTGTAATTAGTACGAAAGGGTCAAAAAACAGCCTTTTAAGGACCATTGGCTATTATATTCACTAAATTAACTTCTCTTTTTATACTGAAATTAATGTAAGTCCCGCTTTATTAATTGATAATAGAGGCATAATCCATATTCAAACCTCAATAAATGACTCCTTATGCCCGACATTGCCGTTCTTGCCGTTTTTATCCCTACTTGGTTTTTCATTTCCATTACTCCAGGCATGTGCATGACCCTCGCGATGACATTGGGTATGAGTGTTGGAGTAACCAGGACACTTTGGATGATGCTAGGTGAAGTTTTCGGTGTAGCGACGGTTGCTATTTCGGCGGTTCTTGGCGTTGCTAGCCTAATGCTCAACTATCCATCATTGTTTGCTTGGTTTAAATGGATTGGCGGGGCCTATCTATTTTATTTAGGGGTGAAAATGTGGTTAGCTGAAGCGGACCTATCGCAACAAACAATCAAGGATTCGCAATTGTCATCTATAAACCTCGTATCGCAAGGCTATGTTACTGCAGTGGCCAACCCTAAGGGATGGGCATTTATGGTCTCTATACTGCCCCCCTTTATTTCGTTAGAGAAACCCATTACGCTTCAATTTACGGTTTTGCTAGGTATTATTATGTTAAGCGAATTCATTTGTATGCTTATATATGCAAACGGTGGTAAAGGATTAAAACGCTTGTTGAATCGCGGTAATAATGTGGTTTGGCTAAATAGGATCGCGGGCAGTTTATTAGCAGCGGTGGGAATATGGCTAGCGTTGTCTTAAGCAATTAACAAGAAAAACGGACTTATAAGTGCTCGCCTATATGGATACGTTTATATCGATACTCCTATAAAGGCCCCAATATAAAGATACTTTCATAGAGAAGTTCATATATGGAGACGCTATTATATGAACGTGTTCACTTATATTAATAAAAACTGTCCTAATGTTGGGGACATCAAATTTACAAAAAGGCAAACTATGACAATTCGTAGCTATCGTAATATTACTCCTTCTTTTGACAGCTCTGTTTATATTGATGAAAGCGCCGTTTTAGTTGGTGACATCGAATTAGGAGAGCAAAGTAGCATATGGCCCTTAGTTGCTGCGCGTGGCGACGTTAATGTTATTCGAATTGGACAACGCACTAATGTGCAGGATGGTTCAGTGCTGCACGTGACACGAAAATCACAGCAATATCCTGATGGTATCCCACTACTTATCGGAGATGATGTCACTGTTGGACATAAATGCATGCTACATGGCTGTCAGTTAGGCAATCGTATACTCGTTGGTATGGGCGCAATCATTATGGACGGTGCGGTAGTGCAAGACGATGTATTTATCGCAGCAGGCTCATTAGTCGCGCCCAATAAAGTATTGGAAAGCGGCTATTTATACGTCGGTAATCCCGCTGTCAAAAAACGTCTATTGAAAAATAGTGAAATGGCTTTTCTTAAACAAAGTGCGATTAACTATGTTGAGTTAAGTCGCGATTACCTAGGGCAGTAGTTCAGCCTGTAGCTAATTGTTGCCTGAGATACCCGAGCACGGGTTCAACATCCGGTCGCACGCCAAACCATAGATAGAAACTCTCAGCCGCTTGGCCCACCAGCATGCCCAAACCATCAATGGCTTTGACGCAGCCAAGTGACTTTGCTTTTTTAATAAAGCAAGTGTCTGTATCCTGATAGACCATATCGTAAACGGCCGGTTTATTAGCAAAAATTGAATCCGAGATAGCAGGCATGTTGCCACTTAAACTAAGAGACGTTGCATTGATAATGACATCAACAGCTAACTTTTCGCAGTCGTTTTCGCTGACCACCGTCACTCTATCATCCTCTGCAATGTTGACAAGGCGCTTTGCATTTACTGCGCTTCGGTTAGTTATGTATATATGTGTTGGCTGTTTAGATAATAACGATTCAATGGCACCGCGAGCTGCGCCACCTGCACCAATCAGCAGTACTTGTTTTCCCTCTAGCGAGATATCATTACGTAACAAATCTGAGACTAAGCCTTCGCCGTCGGTTGTTTCAGCCCGAAAACCCTGCCCTTTTCTAATTATGGTATTCGCCGCATTTGCTTTAGTCACGCCAGTCGACTTTTCAGTTGCCCAGTTAGCTGCATCCTCTTTAAATGGCATTGTAATATTAACACCCACCGAGTCCGGATCAGCAAAAAACGTCGCTAACTGATCGACAAAAGTAGATGGTTCACCAAGTATGCGCTCATAACTTATTGTCATATTAAATTGTTTAGCAAACATTTGATGGATGAGTGGAGATTTGCTCTGCGCAATTGGATTGCCGAACACAGCCAGCTTTTTTGTTGAAGTGAAATTGTCTGACACGGTAATCTGAACTTTGAAGTAATAGTATGGCTAAGAGGATACAGTAAACCGGATTAAAATTAACCCTTGCACCGCGTTTATTTACGTCGGCAGTGTCCACGTTCTAACTTACGTTTTATCAGCGCAAAAAAGCCTCAAGTTCATTGAGGCTGGATATTTTTCACCATAAGAAAACGGTATTACTCATTCAAGTAATCTCTTGGTCTTAGAAAAGCTTGGATTTTGCCTTCTGGAGAATTAGGTGAGGGCTGGTAATTGTATTCCCAACGGGCCATGGGTGGCATTGACATAAGAATAGACTCTGTTCTGCCACCAGTTTGCAAACCAAATAGAGTGCCACGGTCATATACTAAGTTAAATTCAACATACCGCCCGCGGCGATAGAGTTGAAAATCACGTTCCTTTTGGGTGTATGACGTGTTTTTTCGCTTTTCCAGAATCGGTACGTAGGCATCTAGGAAACCATTTCCGACGCCCCGCATAAAGCTAAAGCTAGTATCGAATCCTTGTTCATTAAGATCATCAAAAAACAAGCCACCAATGCCTCGAGTTTCGTTGCGATGCTTTAAATAGAAATAATCATCACACCATTTTTTGTAATTAGCATAAACATCGTCGCCGTAGGGGTCACAAATTGCTTTTGCCGATTTATGCCAATGAACACAATCCTCTTTAAACGCAAATGAAGGAGTTAAATCAAAGCCTCCACCGAACCACCAAATGGGCTCGGCTCCTTCTTTTTCAGCAATAAAGAAGCGTACATTGGCATGTGACGTTGGCGCGTAAGGATTATGAGGATGAATAACCAGTGACACCCCCATCGCTTGAAAACGACGACCAGCTAACTCAGGACGCGATGCCGTTGCTGATGCTGGCATCTTGTCGCCAAATACATGTGAAAAATTAACTCCCCCCTGTTCGATAGCCGCGCCGTTCGTTAACACTCTGGAACGACCCCCACCACCTTCTTCTCGCACCCATTCATCTTGATGAAATGAGCCTTTGCCATCTGCTAGCTCTAAGGTTTGACATATATCGTCTTGGAGCTTGAGTAAAAATGCTTTAACTTCATCAATTTGCTGCTGAGTTACCATAGGAACAACATCATTCTTGTATTTGTAATAATGCTCTATGCTCGCAAGGTTTCGAGGTTGAGTCCATTAATAATAGTACTTGGGGTTCGTTGCTCGCCCAAATTACCGTCAATAATTAGCAGATCGTCTCCAAAATAGGAACGCACTTCATCGCTCGATCGCGCAGGTTCCATGCTCGCCGGGTTTGCACTTGTCGACACCATTGGGCTCCCTAACAATTGACACATTTTTTGCACTAATGGATGGCTGCTTACTCGCACTGCCACTAAATCGGAGTCACCACTTACCCAAAATGGCGTCAGCTCACTTTTAGGTAGTAGCCAAGTAAACGGCCCTGGCCATGAAGCGAATGCTTTCTGTTGATGCTCAATTGGTAGTCTATCAATGTGAACAAAAGGCCTTAACTGCTCAAACGTTGCCGCTATCAAAATAACGCCTTTTTCTACAGGGCGAGATTTTAAGCGCAGAATTTCCAACATGGCGGTTTCTGAAAGCGGGTCGCAACCTAGACCAAAAACGGCTTCAGTTGGATAGGCAAAACACTGATGATTACGAAAAGCGTGTTCAAACAATTGCATGGAATAGCCCCAAAAATTAGAAATACAATTTGATACCAAAAATTATAGTGTTTGTTTCTGCTGACAGTTCACTTGTGGACAAATTAAGCCTTTTTCAGCTTCATTTTTATCTACCTGCACCATCACTTTCCAACCACAACTTTCACAAGCGGTATCAACGGGTGCTGAATTTAGCATATATTTACATTTTGGGTAGTCGTCGCAAGCGTAAAAGTATTTACCAAACTTGTTTTGACGTTTTACTAAGGTGCCATGATGGCATTTGGGGCAAGGTGATGTTGCAGCAGATTGCGCATTGCCATCTGCGTTGTCAGTGCTACTTTTCACTACACCGTCTTTGGTGATCATGTCTCTGGATGCGATGAAGTTACAATCCGGAAAACCAGTGCAACCGATGAACATGCCATACCGACCTTTCTTTACCGCCAAAATCTCAGCACATTCAGGACAAGTTGTTCCGTCCATGACTTTAACAACAGTGACATCATTTTTGTGTAATTGCTGCGTATGTTTGCAACTTGGGTAGTTTTGACAGGCAAGAAATGAGGATTTATTTGCGTGCTTTAAAATGAGCTGCCCTTCACATTCAGGGCACTTGCCATAAGCTTCGTCAAGGGCGTGTTGATCAGCGGAGAATAAGGTGTGATCAATTTTAGCCATTGTTAGTGCAATGGACCTTCTTGAACTTCAAACAACAGGTCTTCCATTTGTTCGTAAGCCCATTCCTTGCCAGGCACATTAAATAGAACCATGAGTATCACCCATTTTAAATCTTCCAAGCAAAACTCAGCAGACTCAATTTCCATTGTACGGTCAATAACCATTTCTCTTGTACTTACATCAAGCACTTTAACTTGTTCTAGGAATATTAAGAAACCTCGGCACTGCACATCAAGACGAACTTGTTCTTCGAGCGTATATACCCGTGTGCTGTTTAGTGCCGTCACTCTTGATAAATAAGGTGTGGCGTCTGTTTCTTGAAGTGCTGCAAGTTTTTCAACCCAAGCCAGCGCTTTAAATATTTCGTCGTGATGGAACCCTGCACGAATTAACTCGTCAGTTAGTTCGTCGTGGTCGACTCTAAACTCGCTCTCATTGTGTACTACGTTTTCGAACAAGTACATGAGGATATCAAACATAACTAGTCCCTCAATTTAAGGTAACCTTCAGACGTCGAGGTTACAAACCCGCGCAACTCATATTCTAATAACTGCACAAATAATATGGAAATAGGCTGGCCTGTGCGCATCGCAATCACATTTATTGAAGTGACATCAAAATCGACGGCTTGCAATACTGCGGATGAATCGTCTAGTTCATCCCGTGCTGCACAACTAGTGGCGTCAATATCACTAGAGCCTATGGGTACATTATCTAACAATCCGGTGGTTGCCAAGTTTTGTTTTGGTTTTTTTTCAGCCTGCTGTTTTTGTGTGGTTTTTAATAATAATTTTGGCAGCTCATCGAAGATATCTTGAGCACTTTCAGTTAACTTTGCTCCTTGCTTAATTAACCAATGACAACCTTCAGCTTGCTTATTATTGATGTTACTTGGCATAGCGAACACTTCTCGTCCCTGTTCGAGTGCGTATTTTGCTGTGATTAACGAGCCACTTTTAATTCTGGCTTCTGTGACTAGCGTACCTAAACTAAGCCCACTAATAATGCGGTTTCGTCGAGGAAATAGTTTTGGTGATGGCATCACACTCGGTGGAAACTCGCTCACCAGCAATCCGTTTTGGCGAATTTGCTGGTACAACTGCGCATGTCGTTTAGGATAGACAACATCTATGCCGTTGCCAAGTACGCCAATCGTTCTGCTGTTCACCTCCGTATTTTTATAGCACCGAGGATCGAAACTTAAGGCTGCGGTGTGGCTTTGGGCATCAATACCTAGAGCCAAACCACTAGTAATGACTAGATCAGATTCAGCTAGCACCTCAGTTACGAGTATTTTTGTATTCGCTAATCCGTTGTATGTTGGGGCACGGCTGCCAACCACCGCCAACTGAGGCGCTGATAGAAGGGCATAATTACCATCTGTAAAAAGTAATAATGGAGCTTGTGCTATTTGCTTCAGCAGCTCCGGATATTCTTTACATTGATAGGTAATAATGGCGCGGTTACTGTCACCCGCTAACCATTGAATACATTTTCTAGTGAATGGGTGAGCCTCAATTAGACAGGCAATTTGCTCGCTTTGCCAGCCGATTGACTCTAGAATCCTAGCACCTACTTGCTCCAACTGCGACAACGTGACATTGCATGTGTTTGCTGTTGTTAAAAGTCTTTTAATACCTATATTTGGCAAGGCTGTCAAAGCGAGCCAGTAGCGTATTTCTTCTTCTGTAGTGATCATGTAAACCATCCTTGGTTATTAATTTAACGCCTAAAAAAGAACAAGTAGCCTAGGCTACTTGTTTACAATATTGTGCATGCTGGAGGAGGGTACTAAGGTTGCCCTAAATATTCCCCTCCCTTCATGTGCTTGTCAGCTTTTGTTATCCAAGCGTAACTCGCATTGTCGAACGTTTTGAATATCACCAACTCTCCAATTTTAAAGGCAGGCTGTTCTACTCGTTCGCCTCCACTGAACAATTCTTTCACTGGGCTTTGGCCAATTGCATATTTAGGCTTTTCACTATCTAAGATTGCTGGACCCTGAGCATAAATACCCATTACCATGCCAGGCTCTACATCTGCAGCACCCAATGAAATAACAACCACATCGCGCTTGCCAATAAGTGAACGGTCTTCAATATTTGCGATAATCCGGCCAATTTGCGTAGTCGATGCTTGTAATATCAAATCTGAGTTATCAACACTTTCAACTGGCCGCAGTTTATCACCAGTGCGAGCTTCACGATTGCTTTTAACCACTCTAACAATTTGTTGTTTGCCTGAACTTGAGTTCATTAACTCAACCTCACCCACGTTCTTAACCTGATAACCAATAACATCACCATCATCATCTTTAAGCAGCTTGCCTTTACGAATAATTGTATAGTTAGTATCAGTAGCTACTGGCTTGTGACTCAAGACAAAGTCTTGCTTAACGAAAGCGCTTGTTCCTTCGTTATTACCTAGCAACCTAGGTAGTGCATTATATACTTCGATGTCGATAATGCTGTCATTCTTAAAATAAGGACCAAGTACTTTCCAAGGCAGCACGCCAATAGGAGAAGGTTTTGTCTTAGTCGCGGACTCAGGTGTTAATACAATCGACGTTTTGTCTCTGGCAATATCGATTACGGGTTGTCCGTCAACATAACGCAAACGCAAAACATCACCTGGATAAATTAAATGTGGATTTTCGATCTGCGTATTGTTACGCCATAATTCTGGCCACAACCAAGGCTGGTCTAAAAACAAATTTGAAATATCCCACAACGTATCGTCTTTTTTAACGACATAAGTTTGTGGTGCGTCCGTTTTTATATTAATAATATCTGCCAATACTGATTTGACGCTAATAACAAATAGCCCAAAAACAATGAGGCCCAGCATCGATAATTTTTTCATCATAGTCATTCTTATACTACTCTTGGTGTACTCGTGAGTCGCCTGTACTTCGGGCTAGAATCGCCACAGACAGTGATATTTTACGTCCATTTAATTAGTTATCGGTTTATTTTTCAAAAAATTAACCCCATATCTATTCTACAGACATCGGCTTATGCGGTAGAATAGCCAAAATAGACAAGGTTTAAATAACTATTCTGCATGAATAGTATGTTTTTTAATACTGACTAGATGAGTGGTTTTAGTAATGACAGTTAGAACTGTATTAACCTTTCCAGATGAGAGACTACGCACTGTAGCAACGTCTGTAGAGGATGTTAATGAAGAAATTCAGACGCTTGTAGACGACATGTTTGATACCATGAAAGATGAAAAAGGTATTGGGCTAGCCGCGTCGCAAATTGACGTTCATAAACGAGTTGTGGTGATGGATGTTTCTGAAGAACAAGATGAACCTCGGGTTTTTATTAACCCCGAAATCATAAAAGAGGAAGGTTCTACTATAAGTGAAGAAGGTTGTTTGTCTGTTCCGAATAACTACGCGAAAGTAGAAAGATCGGAAAAAGTCACCGTTACGGCGCTTGACCGAGATGGCAAACCTTTTGAACTTGAAGCCGAGGGCTTGCTTGCAATCTGTATTCAACATGAACTCGATCACTTAAAAGGCAAGCTGCTTGTTGATTATTTATCACCGCTGAAGCGCAACCGTATCAAAACGAAATTAGAGAAAGAAGCCAAACTGGCTACAAAATACTAGCACTAAGGACATCAATATAGTGGTCAATCCATTAAACGTTATCTTTGCTGGCACACCTGAATTTGCGGCTAAGCACTTAGCCGCACTGTATGCGAGCGAACATAATGTAATCGCTGTTTATACACAGCCTGACCGTCCTGCTGGCAGAGGTAAAAAACTCATGCCTAGTGCTGTAAAATCGTTGGCACTCGATAACGGCACTTCGATCTATCAGCCTGCGTCACTAAAAAATGAAGATGCACAGCACGAGCTCGCTGCGCTGAACGCTGATATAATGATTGTTGTCGCTTATGGTCTAATATTACCCAAAGCCGTGCTTGATGCACCAAAACTGGGTTGTCTAAATGTGCATGGCTCGTTATTGCCGAAATGGCGCGGAGCTGCACCAATTCAGCGTGCAATATGGGCTGGTGACAAATTTACTGGTATCAGTATTATGCAAATGGATGAAGGCCTAGACACAGGTGCTGTATTGCTGGAAAAAAGCATGGCAATTACTGGCGCAGCGACCAGTGCAACTTTGTATGACGATTTAGCAGAACTTGGTCCGCAAGCATTAATCGAGACGCTTGAGAATTTAGATAATCTAACGCCATCTATACAAAATAATGATGAAGCCACATACGCACACAAACTTTATAAAGAAGAAGCACGAATTGACTGGACATTAAGTGCTCAGCAATTAGCTAGGAATGTCCGTGCCTTTAATCCATGGCCTTTTGTTTGGTTTATTCATAATGAAGAATCAATCAAAGTGTGGCAGGTTGAAGTTGTCGAATCATTTGGAGAATTAGTTGGTGGAACTATTGTGAACGTAGACAAAGATGGCATTGAAGTTGCCGCAGGTGAGCACAATTTATTGCTTTCAATTATTCAAATTCCGGGTAAAAAAGCACAAGCGGTCAGTGATATTATTAATGGCAAACCCGACATGTTCGTTGTTGGTCAGCGTCTAGGATGAAGCCATCATATAACAACAAGAATGCCTCCAAAGCGCGTTACAAAAGCACAAGTGCTTATCAACTAAGTCACCGCCCACATTTACGTGCAGATGCTGCATGGGTATTGTTTCAGATATTAGAACATGGCAAATCATCAAGAGAAGTCATGCCCAAAGTGTTTGATCGCCACGAAGGTAAAGATAATGCTTGGTTGCAAGAAATGGTATTTGGCTGCTTGCGCGAATTACCCAAGTTACAATATTGGCTACGCCAATTGCTCACTAAGCCGCTCAAAGGCGAACAAAAAATAGTTGAACATTTAATCATGCTGGGCTTTTATCAATTGGTGTTTACGCGCACTTCTGAACATGCTGCGGTATCTGAAACCGTAGAAGCTTGTGCTGCAATAGGGCAACATCGTTTGAAGGGTTTGGTAAATGCAAATTTACGCAGTTTTCAACGCGAGGCGTTATATGAGAAAGAAATTGATGTCCCGCATATTAAAGTTGGCCTGCCTAAATGGCTGCATAAACAATTACTGCAACATTATCCCGAACAAGTGCAAGAAATCGCTGAGCAAATTAATGCTCGTCCGCCACTTTGGTTGCGGGTTAATGCGCTAAAAACGAGTCGCTTAAATTACACAGCTCAATTAGATGCTCAAGGTGTTGTGTTTGAGGAAGTTGAGACTGACTCAATACCACTTAGCTTTTTAAATGTAGAAACCCAGAGTGCAATTAAACTTAGCAAGCGCACCGACATTACAATGCTGCCTGGTTTTGCAGAGGGCTTATTTTCAGTGCAAGATCTAGCTGCGCAACTTGCCGCTGAATTATTAGATGTAGAACCCGGTGATGACGTGTTGGATTGTTGCGCTGCGCCAGGTGGAAAAACGGCTCATATATTGGAGAGCCAACCTCAACTTGGCAGCCTAGATGCAATCGATAACGACGGGCAACGGCTTGAACGTATAGACGAAAATATGCAACGCTTAGGGCATGACGTTGCTTTTGGCGACAGACTCAATTTATATGTAGTCGACGCTGAAAGCGAAGAAGTATTATCTCGTGTTTTGAATGACAAACAATATGACCGTATATTACTCGACGCTCCTTGCTCTGCTACCGGTGTTATTCGTCGCCACCCCGATATTCGCTGGTTGAGAAAAGCCTCAGACATTGTCAATACAGTGGCATTACAAAAACGTATTTTGGCGCAGATTTGGCAAAGGGTAAAACCCGGTGGAGTTCTACTTTACGCTACGTGCTCTATATTAAAACAAGAAAACGAGTGTCAAATTGCAGCGTTTTTAGCAACACAATTTGACGCAACTCTGTTACCTATACATGAAAATGACACCGCTGAATGCCCCGGTCTTCAAATATTACCCGGTCAAGCACAAATGGATGGTTTCTACTATGCAAGACTGCTAAAGTCTTGCTGACTTAAGCTCTAAGCATGGGAACTTAAGGTTGCCATGCTCGAGTCAATCAGGGGTTAGGAAATAACGTAATGAAAATCATCATTATCGGCGCAGGCCAAGTTGGTGGGACGTTAGCTGAGAATTTGGTTAGCGAAAAGAACGAAATTACCATTATTGATCAAAATATGGAAACGTTGCGAAACCTGCAAGACAGACTCGATTTACAAGTCGTGTGCGGTGTGGGCTCTCATCCCGATGTGCTCAAAAAAGCGGGCGCAGCCGATGCCGACATGTTAATTGCGGTCACCAACAGTGATGAAAGCAACATGATGGCTTGCCAAGTTGCGTTTAGTCTATTTAAAACCCCAACCAAAATTGCTCGAATTCGCTCAGAACAATATATAATCTATCAAGAGCAGCTATTCAAACAGAAAGACATTCCTATCGATCACTTGATTGCGCCAGAGCAACTTGTTACACAGGCAATAAAACGTCTTATCGATTACCCTGGTGCTTTGCAGGTGGTTGAATTTGCTGAGGGCAAAGCTAGTTTAGTCGCGGTAAAAGCCTATTACGGCGGATTGCTTGTTGGCCATGCACTTTCTGCATTAAAAGAGCACATGCCGAATGTAGATACGCGAGTGGCGGCGATTTATCGTCGTGGTAAATCTATTCGCCCGCTGGGCTCCACTGTTATTGAAGCTGATGATGAAGTGTTTTTTATTGCAGATACTAAGCATATTCGTGCGGTAATGAGTGAACTGCAAAAGTTAGAAAATAGCTACAAACGCATTATGATTGCAGGAGGCGGACTGATTGGTGCAGGTTTAGCCAAGCGTCTTGAAAACAAACATAATGTTAAGTTGATTGAATTCAATGCGCAGCGCGCTAAAGAGCTCTCCACTATGCTAAGCAAAACCATCGTGTTTCATGGTGACGCTTCGGATGCGAGTTTACTCAGCGAGGAAAACGTAGAACAAGTTGATGCTTTTATTGCGGTCACCAATGACGACGAAGCAAATATTATGTCAGCCATGCTTGCTAAACGCATGGGTGCTGCAAAAGCGATGGTGCTGATACAACGCAGTGCCTATGTTGACTTGGTACAAGGTGGTGAAATTGATATTGCATTTTCGCCTCAACAAGCCACCATTTCGGCACTATTAACACACATTCGTCGCGGTGATATTGTGAATGTGTATTCTTTACGACGCGGCGCTGCCGAAGCAATTGAGGCTATTGCGCATGGTGATGAAAGTACGTCTAAAGTTGTCGGTAAGCAAATTCAAAATATTAAGCTTCCTCCTGGTACCACCATCGGTGCAATTGTGCGCGAAGATGAAGTTATCATTGCTCATAGTGACACTGTCATTAATGCAAACGATCACGTTATTCTATTTTTAGTCGACAAGAAATTCATTTGGGATGTAGAAAAATTATTCCAACCAAGTGCGCTTTTCTTTGGCTAACAAAAGGCAGTTGACACATAGCGGTTAATGCAAGGGAGCTAAATTTGAATAGCAGAACATTTAGGCATAATTAACTGCGCCAGAATGTTGGGGAGAACAATACCAACAGCGAAAATATTTCCAAGCGCCCAAACAACATGGCGAGAACCAACAGCCACTTCCCAGCATTAGTGACATCAGCATATGTACCTGCGACTCCTCCCAGACCCGGACCTAAGTTATTGAGCGTTGCTGCGGTCGCTGAGAATGCGGTTATGTCATCCATACCGGTCGCAATTAACGCAATCATTATTACAACAAACACAACAGCATAGGCCGAGAAAAACCCCCACACGGCTTCTACGACTCGCTCTGGCATAGCTCTGTCACCTAACTTAACTGCGTAAACTGCTTTGGGGTGAATAAGTCGGTCAACTTCACGCTTTCCTTGTAAAAACAGCAACAGAATACGAATAACTTTGAGACCGCCACCAGTAGACCCGGCACAACCACCAATGAAGCTAGAGAATATTAATACAATAGGAAGAAACGCCGGCCAAGTAGAAAAGTCGGTTGTGGCAAAACCTGCCGTAGTGCTAATTGATACGGCTTGGATTAAAGCTTGGTCGAGGGCCATTTCCGCAGTTTCATATACAGAATGATAAACCAGTGCCAAGAAGCATAAGGTAACTAAACTAAGTTGTATGGTAAAAAACGCTTTGCACTCTGGATCTTTGAAATAATTTCGAATGTTGCGACCCGAAACAGCGGCATAATGAAGTGAAAAATTGAGCGCTGCTATCACCAGTAAAATAACGCATACAATATAGACAGCAACGCTATTAAAATAACCCAGACTCGCATCATAGGTCGAGAAGCCACCTATTGCGATTGTTGAGAATGCATGACAAACCGCGTCAAACAGATTCATTCCTGCTACCCAATAAGCACCGGCACAGGCGACGGTAAGTGAAAAATAAATATACCATAGATGCTTCGCTGTATCGGCAATACGCGGTGTCATTTTGGAATCTTTTACTGGACCAGGGGTTTCCGCTCGATATAACTGCATACCACCAACCCCTAAGATTGGCAAAATGGCGACCGCCAAGACAATAATACCCATGCCTCCCAACCATTGCAGCTGCTGTCGGTAGAATTGAACAGCCTTAGGTAAATACTCGATACCTTCTATAACCGTCGCGCCTGTAGTGGTTAGTCCTGAAAATGCTTCGAACATTGCGTCCGTAATTGACATCTGAGGCTGTTCTAGCAAAGCGAATGGCAACGCACCAAACGACGCCAGTACAGTCCAAAACAAAACCACAATTAGGAAGCCTTCCTTTGCTCGTAAATCTGCTCGGGAACGGCGGTTAGGATACCAAATCGCAAGACCGGTAAGAACAGAAAGTACAAATGCCAATACGAATGCCAGACCACTTCCGTCTCCGTAAATGAGAGAAATAAACGCAGGTGGGATCATCGTTACACTGAACAGAGCAACGAGTAGTCCTAAAATACGAATGATGGCGCGGTATTGCATTTAGACTATGCCTTTATTGTTATTATTAGCTTATTACAAGGCAACACTCTAATAACTTGATGGGCATAAGTCATTTCAAGGTAATTAGAGGTCTTATAATGCTGTATTTTTAGCCGCCCAATTGGATAAGAATGTTAGCAGCTTAAATCACTATATAAGCGCGTAAACGGCGCACTCTGTACGCGATGGTAAATTGAATCGGACTAAGATCCAATTTATTTCTCCAAAATCTGAATAATCGCGCTGGTATATTCACAATAATACTAATTTGGATAAGCCAAAAATCATTTTTTTACTAACTTGTTGTTCCTGTTGAACAAATAAAATAGTTGAAAATAAAACTGGGAAATACGTAAATTTATGCTAAATTTTAAGGGTTACTTCTCTCATGCTTTTCTCGAGTAATCGAGCTTTCCATAGGCAAAGAGTAACGAAAAAAAGCAGGAATAAGGGAATAAATAATAATAATAATAGTCTGTTTTCCTCAGCCATTATTGCATCAATATCCCTACTCGGAATGCGTTTTTATGAAAATTAAACGTAGTTGCGATCTTGTTCGTCACATTTTAGCCACAGAGTTATCCACAGCTTTTAATAAAGCATTTTGTGGCTACACGTCAATAAATATGGCATTCTTCACTCTATAAAGTATTAACATGAGCAAATGATGGAAAAACAATCAACAAGCCCATTAGTCCTAGTTGACGGCTCCTCTTATTTATTCAGAGCATTTCACGGGTTACCTCCTCTTACTAATTCGAAAGGCCAAGATACTGGCGCCATTTATGGTGTGGTAAATATGCTGCGTAGTTTAATGGCGACTTATAAGCCAAGCCATATTGCTGTTATTTTTGACGCAAAAGGTAAGACCTTTCGTGATGATATTTATAAAGAGTATAAAGCCAACCGTCCTCCGATGCCCGATGAGCTTCGCTCGCAAATCAAACCTTTGCATAAAATTATCAAAGCGATGGGGTTCCCTATAATCGTAGAGGAGGGTGTTGAAGCAGACGACGTTATCGGAACGCTCGCTCGCCAAGCATCTGCGCAAGGAATAGAATGCGTTATTAGCACCGGCGACAAAGACATGGCGCAACTCGTCGACAAGCATGTGACTCTTATCAATACCATGACAAATCTAACCATGGATATAGATGGCGTGGTAGAAAAGTTTGGTGTGCCTGCCGAATTGATTATTGATTACTTAGCAATGAAAGGCGACAAAGTAGACAACATACCAGGGATCCCTGGTGTTGGCGATAAAAGCGCTGTAGCGATGCTTAATGGTATTGGCGGCGTAAAAGATATTTATGCAAACTTGGACAAAATTGCGACCTTGGAATTTCGTGGCGCAAAAACAATGGGCGCTAAAATAGCTCAATACGAAGAACAAGCTATGTTGTCATATCAATTAGCCACAATCGAATGTGGTTTAAAGTTAGAGTATGAGCCAACTACGCTGAACATGGGTGAAATGGACAAGCCTGAATTACGGACTCTTTTTGCTGAATACGAGTTTAAGCGCTGGTTAGTTGAAGTCAGTGATGGTGATGACAGCAAGATAAGTAGCGTTAGTAAACCACTAACCACCGATGGTAATACATCTGCAGACGATAATGCAGATAATGAGCTTTCTAGCTCGCAAATATTTAATAAATCGAAATATGAACTGGTTTTAACACAACAACAATTAGACCAGTGGATTGCTAAAATTCAAGCTGCAACCTACTACGCCGTTGATACTGAAACGACTAGTGTTGACTATATGCAAGCTGAGTTAGTTGGGTTGTCGTTTTCTATCAGCGAAAACGATGCATGCTATATTCCAGTCGCACATGATTATCCTGGCGCACCAGATCAGCTCGAGCGCGATATCGTGCTTGCGCAGCTAAAACCCATTTTAGAGGACAAGTCAGCAAAAAAGATTGGCCAACATATAAAGTATGACAAAAACGTACTTGCCAATTATGACATTAAACTGCAAGGGATTTTATCTGACACTATGCTTGCATCATACGTATTGAACAGTGTTGCGACTCGCCACAATATGGATAGCTTGTCACTAAAATATCTGGGTCACAATACAATTCATTTCGAGGACATTGCTGGTAAGGGTGCAAAACAAATTACATTTAATCAAATTGCATTGGAACAAGCCGCTCCCTATGCAGCCGAAGATGCCGATGTAACACTTCGATTGCACGAGGCACTGCAACTATTACTTGAAGACAAAGGCGAATTGCTAAGTGTCTTGAATGACATCGAAGTACCCCTGTCGTCCGTACTAGCAAAAATGGAACAAAACGGCGTACTTATTGACAGCCAATTATTAAGTCAACAGAGCCAAACCATCGCTGTGCGTATTATGGACCTCGAAAAAGAGGTTCATGAATTAGCGGGGGAATCGTTCAACTTGGGTTCAACGAAACAATTACAACATATTTTATTTGAAAAAATGAGTTTGCCCGTAGTAAAGAAAACCCCCAAGGGTGCGCCATCTACATCCGAAGAAGTGCTCCAAGAGCTCGCGCTTGAATACGAACTCCCGAAGAAAATTATGGAATACCGAGGCTTAACCAAACTCAAAAACACATATACAGACAAGCTGCCTAAGATGATTCACCATCGCACAGGTCGAGTGCATACTTCTTATCATCAAGCAGTGACGGCGACCGGCAGGTTATCTTCCACAGATCCGAATTTACAGAATATTCCGATTCGGACATCGGAGGGAAGGCAAGTTCGCCAAGCTTTTATCGCACGTCCTGGTTATAAAATTGTGGCTGCAGATTACAGCCAAATTGAGCTTCGTATTATGGCTCATTTAAGTAAAGACAAGGGCCTAGTAAGTGCATTCTCTGCGGGTAAAGATATTCACAGCGCAACTGCTGCTGAGGTATTCGATGTTCCGCTAGAGGAAGTATCAGTGAACGAGAGGCGCAGTGCAAAGGCGATTAATTTTGGCCTTATATATGGCATGTCTGCTTTTGGCTTATCCAAGCAACTTAATATTGGACGGTATGATGCCCAGCAATATATGGATTTGTATTTTGAGCGCTACCCTGGCGTATTAAGTTACATGGAATCAACCAGAGAAGGTGCGAAGCAGACTGGGTATGTTAGCACCGTATTTGGTCGCCGATTATATCTACCTGATATTAAGGCAAGTAATGCAATGCGCAGGAAAGGCGCAGAACGTGCTGCCATTAATGCCCCAATGCAAGGCACTGCAGCAGACATTATTAAAAAGGCAATGATAGACGTAGATGCATGGATTAACGATATTAACGATGAAGCTATTTTGATGATCATGCAAGTACACGATGAATTAGTTTTCGAAATTAAAGAAGATTATGTTGACCAATATGTCGCAAAAATTAAGACCTTAATGGAAAACGCGGTAGAGCTAGATGTGCCATTGATTGTCGACGTTGGTATCGGTAATAACTGGGATGAAGCTCATTAGGGTATAAGGTTTATGAGCGAATTCGAAGGAAACGCATTATCGATGAGAATACAGCTCGCAGGTTTTACGCAGGATTCTAAAATGATAATGTAGTATTAAATTTTACTTTTTTTCGACTTTTTCTGAACTTAATCACATATCACACGTCCTATACTGTGAATGTGTTGTTCTTCCCAAACAAGTTGCCCTATCGTTTTGATAGGGCTTTTTTTCAGGCTCTTGTTTTACTATATTGAGTTTTACCCCGAAATTTCAGTGTCATCTTTTAACTGTCTCTCAAGACCATACCACTTGAATAACACCTGCTCTAATTCCGAGACACCAATTCCGCTGAGTGATGAGAAAGAATGCACTGTAACATCACCACAAAATGCCATTGACGCTTCACGCACCATTAATGTTTGTGCTTTGCGCTTTCCCGCTTTCAGTTTGTCGGCTTTGGTCAACAAAATAAGCACAGGGAGATTCACTTCAACAGCCCAGTTGATTAAGTTCTGGTCAAGGTCTTTTAACGGATGGCGAATATCCATTAAGACCACGAGGCCTTTCAGGCATTTACGCTGCTGCAAATACTCACCTAATGATTTTTGCCACTTTAATTTCATCTCCAATGGTACTTTTGCATAACCATAACCAGGGAGATCAACTAAACGTCGCTCTTCATCAAGCTCGAACATATTAATTAACTGTGTTCTACCTGGTGTTTTACTGGTTCGAGCAAGCCCTTTTTGTCTAGTTAGTCTGTTTAGAGCACTAGATTTTCCCGCATTTGAGCGGCCAGCAAAGGCGACTTCCATGCCATCGGATTCAGATAAAAAGTCAATACTAGGGGCACTAGTTAGGAAAGTTGCTTTGGTAAAATAAGACATGTTTTCACTTTTAAAGAAAGAATGTTGAACTGGATTTTTTTAAAATAAAGCCGATATTTCATGTATTGTAACCAAAATTTTGCGAATATAGTTATCAATCATTTATTTATATCCATACAAAGTGTGTGGAAGAGTTTTTTTCGGCCAGTATTTGTGTACAATACCACGTTCTGCAATGAGATTTGAGAAAGATGCTTTGCTAATCACCCGTATAAAGAGATTAAGTATGAAAAAACTAGGTTTGCTTGTTTGTTTAACTTTAGGTATGACTACAGTCGCATTTGCCAAAGGCGATCCAGAGGCAGGAAAAGCAAAATCACTGACATGTTCAGCATGTCACGGCAGTGATGGTAATAGTGCTATTCCAATGAACCCAAAAATTGCAGGTCAGCATGACGGTTATTTGGTAAAGCAATTAACAGAATTTAGACTAGCATCACGCACTGGTGGTAAAGAAGGCCGAAATAATGCAGTGATGAATGGGATGTCAGCCGGACTATCAGATCAGGACATCGATGATTTAGCTGCGTATTTTTCAAGTCAAGATCAAAAAGCGGGCGAAACACCTGAAGACGTTATTGAGGCAGGCCAAGCTCTTTATAGGGGCGGTAATGCTGAAAAAGGTATTACGTCATGTATCTCTTGCCATGGGCCGAGCGGAAAAGGAATGGGCTTGGCTGGGTTCCCTGTAATAAGTGGACAACATGCCGAGTACATCAGCTCACAGCTAAAAATGTTTAGAAGCGGCACCAGAGCAAACGACCAGAACGGCATGATGCGTGATATCGCTATAAAATTGAGCGATGACGATATTGAAATACTAGCTAAGTATGTAGGCGGCTTATATTAATTTTGCACAAATAATTTTTTATTTGTAAATGAGTTGTAAATTTTATTCAATAATGTATTATCCATACATCATCAGGAACAACATGATTACAGCGGTAGTTTACTATCAATAAAAAAAGTTGCTTCTGGAGCAAAATAATAATAAAGCGTCAGGAAGACCTAGAACAAAGTTCGTTACTATTTCGTCAATAATAATAAAAAGAGAAAAGTAACATTATGAACACTAAAGCACATGATGTGCGATACGGGAGAGGTGTCATTAGACACTGATTAAATTGAGGTGATAGCTTTGGCTATCACCTTTTTTCTTTCTAGACCATGTTAGCTGAAACGGAACAATATAGAGCGCATTGCTGCTGCACAAAAATTGCCTTACCTGATAAGCAATCTACATAAGTAGACCGAATGTTGCTAAAAAATTCCCATCACAAGAAAATAATTATCAATAACCTTTATCAATAACCCCCCCTGCTAAGTTACAATAGGCAGAATCGAAGAAACATAACCGCAATGCTGACTTTATCATGGTGCTTTACAGCGCCACTTCAAGAAAATAACGGCATAGCAAGTAAGGGTAGAAATGGCTAGCAAAAAAACTAGAAAAGGCGGTCAAATAGGCACGCCAAAGTCGACTATTCCGATTGTACGCACTCCATCTGATCGTACAAGAAAGAAAAATGGAAACAAACCAGGTACTCGAAACAGTGTTATTGACGCAGCAGAAAGCGCCAGACAAAACCAAAAAAAGGACCTCCGCTTCGGCAGTAAGGTTCCGATTGATTTGTTACGTCATAAAAAGACCAGCAGTCAGGCGACCGAGAAAAAAATATCATATAAAACACCTAAGCATGAGTTGGACGCAATTGAAGCTGATGACAAATTGCAGAAGCTGCTAGATAAGCAAGAAGCTAAGGCATTAACAGCGCTTGAGCAAGTTTATGTAAACACAAACTTAGCACGTCATTTGGTGCTTTGTGACATGTTAGGAATTAGTGCCGAAGAAGAAATTGAAGAAGAAGATGATCCTCTTTCGCGTTTAGACGCAATTAGTATGGACGACTTCAAAGATTAAGTAGAAAAATGACTGAAACGATACTAGGAACCTTTGGGGCGATAATCATTATCGCCCTTGGTATATATGCAGGAAGATTGCTGTTTGTATTGAAGCAGCAAAAAGCTCGCCAACAAGCAGCAAGAAATAAACGTATTGATTCGATAGTGCAGAGCATTCAAACAATTGCGTTTGCTATGCAACAACAGCAGTGTAACTATTCTGAGGGCGCAATTAGGATTTGTAATTTGCTCAAAGCCTTACCAATAGAAAATATTCCTGACTACTCGCTGGTATTTCCTCAATTACATAGTTTATTCGATACAATCAAAGATTACCCAACCCATGAAGAACGCAGTGCACTAAGTAAGCAGGAAATCAGGAAGCAAGACCGTCAGCGTGAGCAGATTGAGAGTGAAGCTGAAAGTGGTATGCAGGAAGAGATTGGTCGATTAAAAGGGTTTAGCTGCTAGTTGATGGGTTAATGACAGCGCTAGTCAAAATGCCATCTAACAATGGTGCATGCAGTGAGTTAGTCGGTTGCAACCACAATAATCAAGCAACCGTTGTACTGCGTTTAAGTGCTAATAACCTTTCTTCAACCGCTGCTTGCTGGGTTTTTAGTGCGCTGTGACAAGGACAACCTACGAGGTGGTCATTAACCATCCCGACTGCCTGCATAAACGCATAGCAAATGGTACTGCCAACAAAGCTAAAACCGACTTTTTTAAGCGCTTTTGCCATTGCATCTGACGCCGGTGATGTTGTTGCAACATCACTTTTAGTTTTACAGTTATTTTGGATTATTCGATACTGCGTAAATTGCCATAAATATAGATTAAATGGCATTATCTGCTCTATATGTTGAAAAGCATGTGCATTTTTGATGACCGACTTTATTTTTAACTTGTTACGCACTATCCCTTTATCTTGCATTAATGACATAACATCATCTTCGGTCATTTTAACAATTTCTTGCGGATTAAATTGATGGAATGCCTTTTCGTAGTTTTTTTGTTTACGTAAAATGGTTAACCAACTTAATCCGGCTTGCTGACCGTCCAAACATAGCTTTGCAAACAACTCTTGGCTATCTAAAACAGGTCTACCCCATTGGTCGTTATGATAAGCAACGTATTGGGGGTCAGAGGTTTCCCATGCACAAGTGGTCGTTGCCCCAGCAGTATGAGTAGTCAAAATAGGGCTCATTCTTTATATCCTCATTGTGTCATTGATGAGCTAGTTGATGAGTTAATCGACTAGTTTGTAGTACCCAAGCGTAAAGCTTATCTTGGGAAAGATCTACTGACTAAAAGATTTGCTTGCTTCCAATACATCGAGCATTCAAACAATTAGCCCATAAAAACATCGTAATTCACGTAAGACAAAAGAATGATTTGCATCAAAAGCACTTTTATTACGCTTTACCCAGTGAATATCTAGGGTGCAGGGTTATCAATTGAAGTAACTAGACGGTATACTCTAAGGCTTATTTTTTGCGTTAGACAAGTTAACAATTTAGGTTTAAACGACCAATTTGGTCAACGCTTGGCATACGCTATCCAAGTGATGTTGAGAACAGCCTAAATATACTTACACTGACGTATATTTGAATTTCACACTGAGCATAGAAGAATTTAGCACTTATGCAAAATTATGACAGCAAGACATTTCAAGGTCTTATCCTTGCGTTGCAAAACTATTGGGCATCTCAAGGATGCGTTATTATTCAACCTCTTGATATGGAGGTAGGGGCAGGTACATTCCATCCAATGACCTTCCTTCGCTCTTTAGGTCCCGAGCCCATCAGCAGTGCTTATGTTCAGCCTTGTCGCCGCCCCACTGACGGCCGCTATGGTGAAAACCCGAACCGTTTACAACAGTATTATCAATTTCAAGTAATGCTAAAACCTTCGCCCGACAATATTCAGGAACTTTATTTAGGCTCACTTGAAATGCTTGGTTTTGACCCTCTTGTACACGACATCCGTTTTGTAGAAGATAACTGGGAGTCACCAACCCTTGGGGCTTGGGGCCTTGGTTGGGAGGTATGGTTAAATGGCATGGAAGTCACGCAGTTTACCTACTTCCAGCAAGTAGGTGGTCTTGAATGTAAACCTGTTACCGGTGAAATCACTTATGGCCTAGAGCGCTTGGCGATGTATATACAAGGCGTTGATAGCATTTATGATTTAGTCTGGACCAACGGGCCGATGGGTACAGTTACTTATGGTGATGTATTCTTGCAAAACGAAAAAGAACAGTCCGCCTATAACTTTGAATATGCCGATGTCGATTTTCTTTTTAAAACCTTCGATGAATGTGAAAAAGCGAGTAACAAGTTAATTGAAGCACAACTGCCCTTGCCCGCCTATGAACAAGTGATGAAAGCGTCGCATGCTTTTAACTTGTTAGATGCACGTCATGCTATTTCAGTCACCGAAAGACAGCGTTACATTCTGCGCGTACGCACCTTATCAAAAGCGTGTGCTGAAATGTATTATGCCACACGCGAGGCACTTGGCTTCCCTCTTTGTAAAAATACACAGAGCGACAAAACAAGCGCTGATAACCAGCATAAGGAAGCCTAAGCAATGACTGTCATTAAGCAAAATCTATTAATCGAGCTAGGCACCGAAGAACTTCCACCAAAGTCACTCAAGAAATTATCGGAAAGCTTTACGCTAAATATTCATGATGAATTGACCAAAGCTGGGTTTGAATTTGATTCTATAGCGCCTTATGCAGCGCCTCGTCGTTTGGCTGTTATCGTAAAAAATTGCGCTGGGACGCAACCTGATAGCAAAGTGGAAAAGCGTGGCCCGGCAATATCATCAGCTTTTGATGCAGATGGTAATCCAACGCGCGCAGCGCAAGGCTGGGCAAAGGGTAATGGCATTGAAGTTACCGAGGCGTCACGATTAATCACCGATAAAGGTGAGTGGTTGCTGCACGTTGCCGAAGTAAAAGGAAAAGCATTGAAGGACGTATTGCAGGAAGTTTTGCAAACAACCGTGAAGAAGCTCCCTATTCCAAAGCCAATGCGCTGGGGATCGTCGTCAGCTGAATTTATTCGCCCAGTGCACACCTTGTGTGTCATGTTTGGTAGTGTCGTTATTCCAGTAACTTTGTTCGGATTGACTTCCGCAAACCAGTTATCTGGCCACCGTTTTCATGGTCAACGTCGTTTTACATTAGACCACGCTGATAATTATGCGAGCGCGTTAATAGCCCAATATGTTGTTGCCGATTACGCTCAACGTGCCGATACCATTGAATCAGGGCTAATAGCTAGAGCCGAAGAACTCGGATTAACACCCGACTATAACCGTGCATTGTTAGAAGAGATTTCCTCCCTTGTAGAATGGCCTGTTATTTTATCTGCTAAGTTTGAAGCCGAATTTCTTGATGTGCCAAAAGAAGCACTTATATACACAATGAAGGACGATCAAAAGTATGTCCCTCTATTGGATGAAGAGGGTAAGTTATCATCGATGTTCTTATTTGTATCAAACATTGAAAGCAAAGACCCAATTCAAGTAATTGAGGGTAACCAGAAGGTTATACGCCCGCGCTTGTCCGACGCAAAGTTCTTCTTCGAAAATGATAAAAAAACAACACTAGCATCTAAGGCAGAAAAGTTAGCGACCGTTCTATTCCAGAAAGAATTGGGTAGCGTTGCGGATAAGACTGCACGTTTAGTGTCAATTAGCATAAGTATAGCCAAGGAATTAAAGATAGATCCAACACACGTTGCGCGTGCTGCGGCGCTGTCCAAAGCCGATTTACTGAGTGACATGGTCATGGAGTTCCCCAGTGTGCAGGGCATTATGGGGCATCATTATGCGTTACATGACGGAGAGCATGCCGACGTAGCGTTGGCTATTGAGGAACAATATTTACCGCGTTTTGCGGGGGATAGACTACCAACCTCAAGCGCAGGTTATATCCTATCGCTTGCAGAAAAACTAGATACATTGGTTGGAATATTTGGTATCGGTAAATTGCCTAAAGGCGACAAAGACCCTTTTGCGCTTCGCCGGTCAGCAATTGGCATATTGCGTATTATGGTTGAAAACAAATTAGCATTGGATTTACACAGTATGGTGAAAAGTGTTGTTGTTATTTACGCTGATAGATTATCGAATGCGCAAACAGCAACTCAGGTGCATACCTTCTTATTGGACAGATTTAAGCCTTTTTATCAAGACCAAGATATCACTGGAGATGTTGTTAGTGCCGTTATGACGCAACAACCAACAACGGCGATTGATTTTGATGCGCGAATTAAAGCAGTTACTGCATTTAAACAGATGGATAGCGCTGTCGATTTAGTTGCTGCGAATAAGCGTGTAGCTAATATTTTGAATAAAAATGATATTGATATTGACGCATTGCCATCTATTGACCCGTCATTGTTTATCGAAGACGCAGAAAAGGCGCTATTTGTTGCACTTCAAAGCGCACAGAGCGAGGTTAGTCGCCTTATTCACACATTGGCTTATGATGAGGTTTTGGCGTCGCTAACCGTCCTAAAGACGCCACTTAATAACTTCTTTGATGACGTCATGATTATGGCCGATGACCAAAAGGTAAAATCAAATCGGGTTGCCCTAGTAGGCAAAGCAAGACAACTGTTCTTGTCCGTAGCAGACGTTTCAGTATTAGCAGTATAAGGGTAAGTGGCTATGCATAAATTTACGAAGTTAACTGTTGTAGCACTGAGCTTAGTCGCGTTAAGTGCTTGTTCAACTCGTACCGCTCGAGACTTAATTAGTTTTGAGCCTGATAAGAACTACCAAGACATGTATTTGCGTGGAGTTTTCAACTGGTGGGAAGCAACGGACCAATTCAAATTCAGTCGAATTGCTCCCGATCTATACACCATTACAATTGAATTGATTGCCGATGGTCAACCGTATGATTTTAAAGTAGCTGACGCTAGGTGGACTCCGGAGTTCAACTGCGGCTTCGAGTATTCTGTACGCAGGGTCGAATTATATGACCCCGTTGAGTTGATTTGTGAGCAAACCAGCCAAAACATTCAATTTATTCCATCAGATACAGGTTTGTTTACCTTTGAATTTGATATATCAGATGACAGTGAGCCTGAACTTACTATTACCAGAGTCGATAAATAGACACTACTCTTGTTGACTTGGCTCGGTAGCGATTATTTATTTACTCGACATGTTCTATGTACTAAATGGCTATAGAGGAAACCATTTTTCTCACCGACGTAGCCAATTTGTTAGTCCCAAAGTATAGACTAGCGTTCAATACAATACTTACTGCAGAAATGTATTGACGTCCGTTTTATGTTCAATGTTACGCATCAGCACCAACTGGTTTTTTATTTAATCTGCTTCGGCTGTTTTATGCCTGAGACTTCCCTTACCACACCACGGTTTTGTTATTACATTAACTTCAACACTTTAGCCACAGACAGTAGTAATCAATTAACTTGTTTGATGCAAATTAAGATTACTTCGCATCATCCCAGTAAATGTAAACTTTTTATAAGACCCTTCCTATTTTTGACCAATCACTTTGTTAAATAATTTATTTTAGCTTCCTATTTTTTAACGTTGATATTTTTGCTAAAGATAAGTTTCGATTACTAAGCTGATAATGGCGTTTAGGCTCACCACTTCCACTTATCCAGCCAAACTGAAATAGATATAACCTTATGAATTTACGCATTTTTGTGGCACCTAAAACCTATTAAAGGGATTGTTTTAGTGCATCATCCCAGCCAAATATTGGCCTGATTGGCACTAACGAAATGAAGCGTTAGTTTTGCTTCGTTACGCGACTAAAACGGGAGATTGATAACAAAACGTAAGCTATTGAAAAATATGCTAATTATCGATTTATTACGTTTAATGAGAATAAACTACGTTGTATTTTTCTTTTATACAATTTTTGTAAGAACCTTATTAAATAATTGTATATTCAATAAGGTTTGGGTTAATTTAGTTTTACAGGTTATTTTTTGAAATTGGTTTCATCAATGTTTTTTGGTGGTTAACTTTAATAAGTTGTTTTCGAATAACCATTTTCGAGGCATAAAAAAGGTGTTCACGTCAGGAACACCTTTTTTGTTTTACTTTGTCGATATATTTACACGTCTAAGTTTTCAACATTCAAGGCATTGGTTTGAATGAAGTCTCTGCGCGGTTCAACATGGTCGCCCATCAATGTCGTAAATAATTGGTCTGCTGAAATTGCGTCTTCAATTTTCACTTGTAGCATGCGGCGTTGAGAAGGATCCATTGTGGTTTCCCAAAGTTGTTCAGGGTTCATTTCACCAAGCCCCTTGTACCGCTGCTTATACTGGCCACGCTCAGCTTCTTTGATTAACCATAATAATGCTTCTTCAAAAGTACTTACGGCTTGGGTTTTTTCTCCGCGTTGAATATATGAGCCCGCTTCCATCAAACCATTAATAGTTTCATTAAGGGTTCTGATTTTTTTGTATTCAGGGCCTTCAATAAAGCTTTGCGTGAACGAGTAGTTATAGTCAATACCATGCATCTTCATAATGATTTCTAGTTCGTTCAAACCATTTTCAGTCGCATTAATGTTGAATGAGAAACTTTGTCCATCATCCTCAGACGTAGCAAGTTGGTCAACTAATGCCTGCCCAATGCGACTTAATGCGTCTTTATCACCTAACGTTTCAGTCGTCATTACTTCTAAATAAACAAGTTGCTTCAAAATCGAAGTTGGCATTCTACGGTGCATTCGGCTAATCAGAGTCTGTGTTGACTGATAAAGCTTAACCATATTCTCTAAGCTTAACTCTTTAATCGGCGGCGCGTCAGGGCTAAAATAGAGACTTGAGCCATCAACGGCAATCGAGGTGATCATATTCGTATATGCTTCATCATCTTTTAGATATTGCTCTTGCTTACCTTTTTTGATTTTATACAACGGTGGTTGTGCAATATAAATATATCCACGTTCTATAAGCTCAGGCATTTGACGAAAGAAAAAAGTTAACAAAAGAGTTCTGATGTGAGAACCATCCACATCGGCATCTGTCATAATAATAATGCTGTGATAGCGTAACTTTTCAGGATTATATTCATCACGACCAATTCCGCAACCTAGCGCAGTTATTAATGTCGCAACTTCCTGAGAAGATAACATTTTGTCAAAGCGAGCTTTCTCAACGTTAAGTATTTTGCCCTTTAACGGCAGGATTGCTTGGTTCTTTCTATTACGACCTTGCTTCGCAGAACCGCCAGCAGAGTCACCTTCCACTATATAGAGTTCAGATAACGCAGGGTCTTTTTCTTGGCAATCGGCAAGTTTACCTGGCAAACCAGCCAAATCCAACGCACCTTTACGACGCGTCATATCACGCGCCTTGCGGGCAGCTTCACGTGCTCTTGCAGCATCAATTATTTTTCCAACAATGATCCGGGCTTCACTTGGATTTTCAATTAAATAATCAGCAAGCTTTTCACCCATAGCACTTTCAACGGCAGTTTTTACTTCTGATGAAACTAATTTGTCTTTAGTTTGTGAAGAGAACTTAGGGTCTGGAACTTTAACAGAGATAACAGCAGTTAAACCTTCACGAGCGTCGTCACCGCTGGCGCTAGTCTTATGCTTTTTATTCATACCCTCTTTTTCCATAAAGGTATTTAATGTTCGAGTTAATGCACCACGGAAACCGGCTAAGTGAGTTCCGCCATCTCTTTGAGGAATATTATTAGTAAAGCAAAAAACATTTTCTTGGAAACCGTCGTTCCATTGCATAGCAACTTCAACTGAAATACCGTCTTCACGGTGTAGGTCAAAATAGAACGCTTTTTGATGAACAACCGTTTTGTTAGTATTTAAATATTCAACGAAAGCTTTAATACCGCCGGCATACTGGAAGTGGTCCTTGCGGCCATCTCTTTCGTCTTCAAGGATAATTGAAACGCCTGAGTTTAAGAAAGATAATTCGCGAACTCGTTTCGCCAAAATATCATAGTGGAATTCAATATTTGTGAATGTTTCTTCACTCGGCCAAAACCGTATTGTCGTTCCTGATTTATCTGTTTTACCCGTTGGAGCTAGAGGAGCGCAAGGTACTCCCATATCGTATTCTTGTTCAAAAATTTCGCCTCTACGACGAATGTTGATAGTTAATTTTTTAGACAATGCATTTACAACTGAGACGCCAACACCATGTAAGCCACCTGAGACTTTATATGAGTTATCATCGAATTTTCCACCAGCGTGTAATACTGTCATAATAACTTCAGCGGCAGAAACACCCTCTTCTTCATGGATTTCTGTTGGGATACCACGCCCATCATCACTGACTGAAACAGAGTTATCAGAATGTATTTTAATTACGATATCTTTGCAGTGACCAGCCAAAGCTTCATCAATGGAGTTATCAACAACTTCGAAAACCATATGATGTAAACCGGTACCATCATCTGTATCACCAATGTACATACCTGGACGTTTTCGTACGGCATCTAATCCTTTTAGAACCTTAATACTCGAAGAATCGTAATTCTGTTCTGACATTTCTTACTCCTCGTTCACTTGGTTATGTTCCACGTGAAACACTTTTTTATCATTATATTTATTTGTGAAGTCGAATTGCGAGGTCTCAATAGCGGTAACAAAAACCTGAGTGTTTGTTTCAAGTATTAAGTCCAGAAAATGTTCCCTTGTCTTTATGTCCAACTCCGCAGCAATATCGTCCACTAAATAGATAGTTGATTTATTACTTAACGATGAAAACATTTTCATTTGTGCAATTTGCAATATAGACACCAAAATCCTCAACTGACCACGCGACAGATTTTCTGATGCGCTCAAACCATTTACAGTGAACTTTATATCACCTTTATGCGGTCCAACCGTTGTGTATCCATATTGGAAATCACGTTGCTGCTTTAGCACTAACGACTCTTCTAGCAGCATACCTTTATCCCATCCTGTATTATACCTTAGTTCTATCTTGAACTCAGGTATAAATTGACTATAAAGTGCAACAACTTCAGCATTTATTGCCTCCAAATAGGTCTTTCTAGCGTCCGAAATCAAATTGCCATACCTACTAAGGGATTCACTCCAATAGTTGAACTGTTGGACATCTATCGCTCTTCCTGTATTTAGGTGAACTCTCAATAATGCATTGCGCTGGCTAAGTGTTTTTGAATAGGCAGACATTAAATCTGAGTAACCATGTTTCACGTGAAACAATGCCCAATCGACAAAACGTCGTCTCAGCATCGGTTGCCCTATTATCAGATCACTGCTTTGTGGAGTAAAAATCTGCATCGGAATTTTACGAACCACGTCCGCTAATTTTTTTGTTCTCTCACCGTTGATACTAAATTCGAAGCCATCCGACTTATGCCTTGTACAACCAATTTTTTGCTCTTTACCCTCTTCATCAATGAGACGACTAAAAACCGTCGCTGTATCAGTATTGTGCTTTACAACCGAGTTTTGCCGATTTGTTCTGAATGAGCGACCAAACCCAAGTAAATGAACTGCTTCCAGGATCGAAGACTTCCCAGCACCATTAGCACCGTGAATTATATTAAGACTTTTACAAGGGGAAAACGCAACTTGTTCAAAATTTCTAAACTGAGCAAGTTGCACTAGAGATAAATGCATAAAGGCTAGGAGTTGCCCCTAACTGTGGTTATAGACGCATAGGCATGATGACATATAATGCTGACTCATCGCCCTCCGCGTGGATCAATGCACTCGCGTTCGCATCGGACAAGTTAAAAATTACATTCTCTGAATTAAGCACGTTTAACACATCAATGAGGTAAGCAACGTTGAAACCCATTTCCAACTCTTCACCTTCATAATTTACATCAACAACTTCTTCAGACTGCTCCTGCTCCGGGTTGTTCGCCGTTATCTTCAGTTCGCCTGACGCCAAATTCAACCGCACACCTTTGAACTTTTCATTTGACAGGATCATCGCCCTAGAAAACGCAGCCTTTAACAATTCGCGCGACGACCAAACCGCTTTGTCGGACCCTTTTGGAAGAACTCTTCTATAGTCAGGAAAACGACCATCAACCAGCTTACTTGTAAAAATAAAAGAAGTAGAAAAAATTCTTATATGGTTGCTGCCGATTTGCACTTTCACCAGTGCGTCGTTGTATTCAACTAGCCTAATTATTTCCAATACGCCTTTGCGTGGGATTATCACCTGACGATTTGGCAATGTCGCAACTTCGTAATCAAGCGTCGCAAGGGCAAGACGATGGCCATCTGTTGCAACAGTGCGAATAGTATGCTCTTCAGTTTCCAAGCTCATACCATTTAGGTAGTAACGTACATCTTGCTGCGCCATTGAAAAATGAGTTTTCTCAATAAGTCCTTTTAAGTCCGATTGCGTAATTTCGAACTCAACCTCGCCGTCCCAATCCTCAAGATTAGGATAGTCGCTTGCAGACAGTGTCGATAAAGTATATTTACCGCGGCCTGACTTAATAATGGCTTTGTTCTCTTCGACTTCAAAGATAATATTACTTTCACCACTGATACCTCGAATAATATCAACTAGCTTTTTAGCCGGAACTGTTATTTCACCATCGGTGAAACTACCAGATAGCTTTACGCTAGACATCAACTCAACTTCTAAATCAGTACCTGTTAGCCAGAGTGTTCCCTCACTAACCTTTATTAATACATTCGACAGTATGGGCAGTGTGTGACGTCGCTCAACTGCACCAGAAACTAATTGAAGCGGCTGTAGTAAACCTTCACGGCTAATGGTAAATTTCATTTTTGTCTTCTCGTTAAAATTATTATGAAGAAAGCGTTCTTATTAAGTTCTTATAGTCTTCTTTTATATCATGACTTTCGTTGCGAAGTTGAACAACTTTTCTCACAGCATGAATGACCGTTGTATGATCTCTTCCACCGAAGGCATTACCTATTTCCGGTAAACTATGATTCGTTAGTTCTTTCGCCAAGGCCATCGCAACTTGCCGAGGACGAGCAACACTTCTGCTTCGCCTTTTGGAGAGTATATCAGCAACTTTGATTTTATAATAATCAGCCACCGTTTTCTGTATGTTCTCAATAGTAACTAACTTGTCCTGTAAGGCAAGTAAATCCCGCAAAGCATCGCGAACAAAATCGATTGTAATCGGTCTGCCAGAAAAATTGGCATTCGCTACGACCCGATTTAAAGCGCCTTCCAATTCTCGCACATTAGACCGCAACCGTTTCGCCATAAAAAACGCCACTTCAGTTGGGAGCCTCACATTGCATTCGTGCGCTTTTCTGTTCAAAATCGCAACACGCGTTTCTAATTCAGGAGGTTCAATTATTACCGTTAAGCCCCATCCGAATCGAGACTTGAGCCTGTCCTCTACACCATCAATTTCTTTTGGATAACGATCTGAAGTCAGTATTATTTGTTGATTACCTTCTAGCAAGGCATTAAACGTATGAAAAAACTCTTCTTGTGAGCGATCCTTATTAGCGAAAAATTGAATATCATCAATTAGCAATGCATCGACCGAGCGATAAAAACGTTTGAATTCTTCTATCGCATTATTCTGTAGCGCTTTTACCATCTCTTGAACAAACCGTTCAGAATGCATATAGACGATCTTCGCGTCTGGCTTATTAGCCAAAATACCGTTTCCAACCGCATGCGTTAAGTGGGTTTTACCTAAACCGGTACCACCGTATAGAAACAATGGATTATAGGATTTACCCGGATTGTTAGCTACTTGAATTGCGGCCGCACGCGCATATTGATTTGACTTACCCTCAACAAAGTTCTCAAAAGTGTATTCTGGATTAACATTGCTTTTATGCACATTAACTGCAGGACTCGGCGTTTTACCAAAATCAGCACCCTGATTCAATCCAGTATTGCCATTTTGCGCAGCGTAATGCTGATATTGATTTCGCGGCATATTCGTTTGATTGATCGAGTTCCGATTGACCAGATTAATATCTATACCACCGGCCACTTTGGGGGAAGCCGGCTGAGCACTTTGTTTATTTAAAAAGGGATTCTGATTATCACCACCACGGGCACCGGTTTGATAATCCGACTGGGAGCTTTGATTATTTTGTGCAGAATGGTCACGGGACGAGCTGACCATCTGCTCACCTAAACTCACTTTTCTGCGATCTGCATTAACTCCTTCTTTATAATCACCGCCATCCTGACCATCATTCGACAGGTTGGTGCCGGCTGGACGATTTACACCCAGGCCCTGCATACTGTCTTGTATTCTGCCATACCCACCGTTTGGCCGGTCATTGTAGTTTTGATTATTATTAGAAAGTGATGCTTGTTCCGCACTACCATTATTAACAACCGGAGTATCAGCTGTTTGTTGCTGCGTTATCACACTTTGCTGAGCAATAGTGCGCACTGTTATTATTAGGTTAGGCGCATCCTGTCCATATAAAGTCCGCAGACTTTCAGTAATCATCCCATGATATTTGTCTCTGACCCAATCAAGAATAAAATGATTGGTTGCAAATAAATGGAGCGACTCGCCATTAAATTCGGATCGGAGTGGTTTTAGCCACATATTGAATTGTTCGGAAGGAAGTTCTTCTTTTAGCAATTCGAGGCAATCATCCCAACTTATACTCAACTGACTTTCTCCATTAAACGTCGATCAACACTAACTGCGTCAGCGCTTTACAGTAGTATAAAATACAGGGCGGTATGCACCGAACCGCCAACTTTGCACACACTGACGTGTCTTTAATCTGAATAACTAAATCCCACAATAATATTCACCCAAAGCCGGACGAACATATCTCCTTGTGATAAGTAACAAAGAGCATACTGCGTTGTTAGCCTTTTAAAAAAGGAGAATAAGGATAGGGGATTTCCACCTATTTATCCACATTAATCAGCAAATCTTTTAGTATAATTACCTCTAAGCAACATTAAACTTCTAAATTACTGTTATATATACGTTTTTTATGTGGATAACCTTATGAATTAACTCAGTTAATTGTCTAGCCTATAGCATATTGTCCACTAATTGGGCATATATCGTGCCATATTCTCCTTCAGACGTTAATAATCTCGTGAGTAATGTGGATAACAATGACGAATGCACAATATTTATGCACAATTTAATTAAGCATGCCTTTCGCACTTATAAACATTGACAATCAGCGTATTGATCTCTATGATTCTGCGTCCATTTCCAAGCAAGGTTTCATAAAAGTTGAAACTAATGCTTCAACGTTACATTGAAACAAGTAGAGATTAGGTCATGAAAAGAACTTTTCAACCAAGTAATTTAAAGCGCAAACGCTCACACGGTTTTCGTGCTCGCATGGCCACTAAGAATGGCCGTAAAATTCTTGCAAATCGCAGAGCTAAAGGAAGAGCAAAATTATCAGCTTAATGTGTAAGTAAAGCATATTAAACCGGTGAATAACTCATTTCCCAGGGAGTCACGTCTGTTGACTCCCAAAAACTTCTCCTTCGTATTTGATCAAGCCATTCCCGCAGTTTCTAATCACATCACTATATTAGCAAGACACAACGAACTCGAAACAGCTCGATTAGGTATTACAGTGCCTAAGAAAAAAGTCAAAAATGCCACTGATCGAAACACAATAAAAAGAATTATTAGAGAAAGCTTCCGATTACAAAGACATCAGCTACCAAATGTTGATATTATCGTGATCGCGAAACAAGGTATTGGTGAAATGGACAACCAAACACTGGCTACTCAATTAGAGAAATTATGGCGAAAAATGACTCTTCGATGCAATCAACCGGTAAAATAACACCAGAAACAGTGGCTCCAAAGCCTATTTCTATGTTTACATTACCGTTCAGATTATTGATAAAATTTTACCAAACCATTATATCTCCAATGCTCGGTCAAAATTGCCGTTTTCATCCGACTTGCTCTTGTTATGCTCATCGCGCTTTAGAACGACACGGATTAGTTAAAGGTAGTTGGCTTTCTGTAAAACGAATAATGAAATGTAATCCAATGCACCCGGGCGGGTTTGATTACGTACCCGGATCAACTGACAATGAAGCAACTCATTCAGACTGCACTGAAACAGAAGCAACAACGTCAAAAGTAGCACCTAAAAATAAAACTTAAAATGAGAAAAATATGGAATCCCAAAGAAGTCTCTTAGTTATTGGCTTATTGCTAGTCAGTTATCTATTATGGGTTGAGTATCAGGACGCATACGGCCCAAAGCCAGCAACAATGCCTGTTCAACAAACCACTGCGAGCCAAGGTGTACCTAGCGTTTCTGCAGCCAATGGGGAAATACCGACTAGCTCGTCTGTCCCTATCATCGGTAATAGCACGGCATCTGACGTACCAGTAAATCAATCAATTGTGCCTCAAGTTAGTGCTTTACAAACCAACAGTGACCGTTTCATTACTGTTAGCACAAACACACTTGACCTTACTATTGACTTGGTTGGTGGTGATGTCGTCCGAGCTGACTTAGTTAAGTATCCTGTTACTCAAGGTTCCGATGATTCTTATCAGTTATTAAAACCCGATACTGCACGGCTTCATATCGCTCAAAGTGGACTAGTTGGAAAGTCAGGCCCTGACTCTAATACTAAAGGACGACCTCTATATAGTGCCTCTAGAGCTGACTTTATAATGGACGGCAATACCTTAAGTGTTCCATTGTCTTGGTCTTCAGCTGAAGGTCTTAGCGTTACCAAAACATTTGTATTTCAACGTGACCAACATGTCGTCAATGTTAACTATGATGTAAAGAATAACACCAATGCCCCTGCGTCCATGGCACAGTTCGCGCAACTAAAACAAACCACAGCAGATCAGCCCGGTGGCAGTATGTTTATGCCTATTTATCGCGGTGGCGCTTATTCTACCCAGGAAGACAAATACAAAAAATTTGGTTTTGGTGATTTTGAAGACGACAAATTGAATGTGGCCACTATTGGTGGCTGGACAGGCATGATTGAGCATTATTTTGTTACTGCTTGGGTACCACCCCAAGAACAAACCAATACGATTACTAGCCGCATTGTTGATAGTAATTTTGCCATTATTGGATATACCGGAGAACTGGTAACGATCGAAGTAAACGGTGAACAAACTATTTCAAGCCAGTTATACATGGGTCCAAAAACGCAAAGCGTTCTAGCTGCTATTGCACCAGGATTAGACCTTACCGTTGATTACGGATTTCTTTACATGATTTCACAACCGTTGTTCTCATTGCTAATATGGATACAAAGCATTGTAATCAATTGGGGCTTAGCGATTATTTGTGTCACCATTGTTGTTAAGGGCGCCATGTATTGGCTAACCAAGAAGCAATACGAATCAATGGCCAAAATGCGTAATTTACAACCTAAAATGGCACAATTAAAAGAACGCTTTGGTGATGACCGCCAAAAGATGTCTGCCGCCATGATGGAAATGTATAAGAAAGAGAAAGTAAATCCGATGGGTGGTTGTTTCCCTCTCCTACTGCAAATGCCAATCTTTTTAGCATTATATTGGGTGTTATTAGAAAGTGTTGAATTGCGTCACGCCGACTTCATATTCTGGATAACTGATCTATCGGTCGCTGACCCATACTATGTATTGCCTATTTTAACTGGTGCTAGCATGTTCTTGTTGCAACGTTTACAGCCGATGACTATCACTGACCCGTTACAGCAAAAAATAATGACTTATATGCCTGTTGCCATGAGTATTTTCTTCTTCTTCTTCCCTGCAGGATTGGTTTTGTACTGGTTAATAAGTAACGTTATTACCCTAGTTCAAGCAAAAATTATCTACGCATCGATGGAAAAAAGAGGCATAAGTAGTAAAGGTTAAGTGGACATAAAATAGTAGAACTTATATTCCGTTTTAATAACCTCTTTTTAAAAAGCCTGCTTAGTGCGGGCTTTTTTGTCCACAAAATTTAAGATTAGCTAAACACTGCTGGAGTTACAATATACACTAGCGCTACTAACACGCAAAAATAACCTTGGGATAAATTACATGCCTACATTTGATATTGTTTCTGAATTAAACGAAGAAGAAGTAAAGAATGCGACTGAGAACGCAAACCGCGAGTTAGCAACTCGATTTGATTTCAGAAACGTAGAGGCTTCGTTCGAATTCAAAGACTCAACAGTAGTAATGAGTGCGCAGGATGATTTCCAACTTAAACAGATGATGGATATACTTCGCAGCGCTTTAGTAAAACGTGGCGTAAACACCTCATCTATGGACCGCAATGATAGTAGTCACACTGGCAGAATTCACCGCCAAACGATTGGGTTCAAACAGGGAATTGACCAACCGCTAGCGAAAAAAATAGTTAAACTAATTAAAGATAAAAAACTCAAAGTACAAGCAGCTATTCAAGGCGAGCAGCTTCGTGTTACCGGCAAAAAGCGCGACGATTTACAAGACGTCATGACATTGTTGAAACAAGAAGATTTAGGCCAACCATTGCAATTTAATAACTTTCGCGACTAAATAGTGTTCGTGTTGAGTTATTGGTCAGAACAGGTTATTGATTAAAAATGTTTTTGAATAAAGAAACTATTGTTGCACAAGCTACAGCCCCAGGTCGCGGTGGTGTTGGTATTGTGCGTGTGTCTGGCCCTAAAGCAACTGAAGTAGCATTGCGTTTATTGGGTGAATGTCCGCCAATACGTCAAGCCAGCTACTTGCCATTTAAAGACTAACACAACAATGTCATTGACCAAGGTATTGCGTTGTATTTTAAAGCTCCCCATTCTTTTACCGGTGAAGATGTATTGGAATTACAGGGACACGGAGGCCAGGTGGTCATGGAGCTCTTAATCGACGCTTGTGTTGCTAGCGGCGATATCCGCTTAGCCAGACCGGGCGAATTCAGTGAACAGGCATTCTTAAACGATAAAATGGATTTAACCCAAGCCGAGGCCATTGCCGACCTCATTAATGCGACTTCCAAACAAGCAGCCAAAAGCGCGCTTCGTTCACTGCAAGGTGAATTTTCGCAGCAAATTAATATGTTGGTTGAACAGGTTATTCATCTGCGTATGTATGTTGAAGCTGCTATTGATTTTCCAGAAGAAGAAATCGACTTCTTAGGCGACGGTAAGATACAGGGTGATTTACTAAAAATTTGTACCCAACTGGACAGCATTAAACATCAAGCTAAGCAAGGTAGTTTAATACGCGATGGTATGTCTGTAGTAATTGTTGGTAGACCAAATGCAGGAAAATCAAGTTTACTCAATGCACTTTCCGGTAAAGAGTCTGCTATTGTTACTCATATTGCTGGTACCACTCGTGATGTATTAAAAGAACATATTCATATTGATGGGATGCCACTGCATATAATTGATACAGCGGGCTTGCGCGAAAGCACTGACGAAGTTGAAAAAATAGGCATAGAGCGAGCTTGGACCGAAATTGAGAAAGCTGACCGAATATTGTTTATGGTAGACAGTAACGACGAAAAAGCGGATCAACCCAGTGATATATGGCCAGAATTTTATGCTCGCTTACCCGCTAATGCCAGCATTACGGTCATACGTAATAAGTGTGACGAAAGCGGTGAAACAGTCGGATTATCGACAGGCTCTACCTACCCTGTATTGCGCATTTCTGCCAAGCAGCAACAAGGTATAAATGAACTAAGAGAGCATTTAAAAGAATGTATGGGTTTTGAACAAGCAGGTGAAGATCAAGTCATTGCGCGCCAACGCCATATTATTGCTTTACAGCAAGCGGACGAGCACATTAATTTAGGTAAATCGCAACTTGAAGACAATATGGCAGGTGAGTTACTCGCTGAAGAATTGCGTATTGCGCAACAATATTTAAATGAGATTACTGGCGAATTTAGTTCTGACGATTTACTAGGTAAGATTTTTTCATCATTTTGTATAGGCAAATAGACCGTAAGCTTATAACCGAATTTGCTCAATGTAAGCACATTGTTTTTAATACTAATGAATATCTATGGTAAGTGAAAGTGCCAATTGGATTTCAATTTCGAGTAATAAACTAGACTACTACAGCGTTCCTAATTTAAGGTAATTATATGCACTTCGACATCATGGTAGGTTCTGTTCTAGGCGCTTCAGAGTATGTAGCCGAAGCTATATTGGTGAGTATTACAGAGGCTGGTCATACTGGTGAATGTCACTTTGAGCCCACCGTATCTACGTTAAATAAAGACAACTTACTATTGATCTGCACATCTACGCATGGCGCTGGTGACTTACCAGACAATATACAATCTTATGCAAAGGCCCTTGCAAGCAAAGACTTGCAAGGGTTAAGTGCAATGATTATTGGACTTGGCGATAGCAGTTACGATACGTATTGCGGCGCTGCAATGAAAATGGAAACCCTACTACTTGACAGAGGTGCTACTTTATTAACCGAACCCTTGCACATCGACGTACTAAATCATCCCATTCCTGAAGATATAGCGGTGGAATGGTTTGTAGCGCAATTAGACAAAGTGTCCGGTTAAATAGACATCGTTATGAATAGCCTGGAATTAGACGCCCTTCAATTATCTATGAGCAACCATGCTAGAGCGCTCTATAGTATATATTTAGCATCTAGAGGTAGCTTAACAAAGGGCAACGTTACCCTTTCCTATAAAGATGTTATGCAGTTTTTGAATGGTAAAGATGAAATTGTAACCTTAGGGCGTCAAGTTAATTCGCTACTTAAAGAACTAGACAGCGCAGGCTTGATTCAAATTAATAGTGATCAGTCGTACAAACGAAGCTTAAATAATCAGATTATTCATTTACCCTTAAGTATTACCCCAGAAATTTCTGCTGTAACTACCGAAAACCACCAGAGTTTTGTTAAGATGAACGTGAACTGGCGACCAAATGCTGCATTATTTGAACAGATCTGTCAGCTTGTTGGCGTAATAGATAAAGGGTATTCTGCTGATGAGTTGGGAGAATATATTGCTTATTGGTTAGGTTATCCTGAGAAACAGTTTACTGATTATCAGTGGACCCAAAAATTTGTATTGAATATAAAGCAGCGCCGTCAACGGCTGCCTGTGAATAAAGAACAAACTAAAGTCGGCCATCAATGGATAACGCCACAAGCTGGTCTTGAAATAGACGACAACGTTAAACAATTAGTTGAAAAATACAGTGGGAAATCATGAAAAGTCTAAACGATAGGATTAATGAATTGGCAAGGTCTTTGGGCAAAGATCCCGAACCTGAAGCGCAATTTAACTATAAAGAACGTCGTGAAGAATTCGACCGTTTAGCTAATCAAGATGTCCAAAAGTTACAACAAGAGACTCGCCTTCAACGTGTTCAAAAAATACATGGAAAGTCGGAACTCGACCCAAAGTGGACATTTCACAACTTAGTTGAAGATGCACAAGATGTAGTTGAAGCCATTAACATTGCCAAATCCTTTATTGCCGCCCATGCTGATGCTAGCTGGCGAAATAGTGGTGCTCATATGATGATTTTTTATGGTGACTATGGTCGCGGTAAATCACATATAGCGGGTGCTATTGCTCATCAATTAATTGATCAATACGAGACAACCGTCATGTATCGTCAACTACAATCACTATTAGAAATGCGTTTCTCATCTTATGATTTTCAATCTGCTGACAGCGCACCTGAAAAATTTCGCCAACTAAATAAACAGCTACAAGAGGTTGATTTACTTATATTAGATGAAGTTTGCGTTAATGAAACTATGCTTAAAAAGACGACTCAAAGCTGGTTAGGTAGCTTGTTACGACAGCGTCTTATTGATAATAAAAACTGCATCCTTATTACTAACCACAATTTAAAAGACCTAGAAACAGCTTTGGGTAGATATTGTTTTGAGTCTATTAAAGAATATGATACCTATAAAGTGCGGTTCCAAGGCCCAAGCAGACGCAAACAAGTCGTTCCTGACTATGCAGAGCCAAGTAGTGGCAACCAATATCAACCTAATCAGGTCCGCTAACTTACCTTAAGTCAGTCAAATTATGCCAGCATCATTCGATTACTCATCGTTATTGCTGGTTTTAGCGCCGCTATCCTAAATGCGGCCGCTGGAACTGACAGCTTCATCACACTTCCCCCATTAGCTCTCCTTAGCAGTATAGCCCTATCGTTTCGTTGTAGCATTACTCTGCGTTTAAATAGCAAAGGTATAGCATCTTGGCCACGGTATGAAAGCATTACATGCACTGCCATTGCTCCGCTTATTCACGGTAACCATAATGCGCGGTACAGTTGATACCAATTTAGTCTCGTTAGACAGAAATTCTCTATCTGTAATTATCATTAATCGGTTAATTTTAACTGCAAACCTGCTATTTTTGTTTAAATATGAATTCACAAAGCAAACTATAAACGTAACCACGTTATCAGTTCACTTATCTCCAACCGCATTTTTTATTATTTGTGTCTACCATAGATACTTTAATGAAGGCATTACCATCATTTTATTAACTACATTCGGAGTTTTAGGCCTTAACAATCTAAAATAAATGAATAAACTAAATAATATAGTGTGTAAAATCTTCACTAATATCGCTTTTTCATCTCTATTATAGGTGCAATAATAGAGACACTGGCTCTACTAGCAATGAGTATTTGAGGTATAGGTGAAGGTCATATGGGAACAAGTATTTTTTATAAAATCGACTATAAATGGATAATTATGGCTATTTTAGGTACGGGTTTTATATCATTTATTTACTTTATCTAAAGAAATCCGTTATCTATGCATTTCATTCCCCTTAATTATTGTGCATAAGTGAAGTAACTAGCACCTACAATAATAATCCACTTCATAAAAAGTAAGTATATAAGCGACTTAGCACAAATATTAATAGTTACTTATTCATTCCATATACAAGTTATGCACAATATCTACACCAGTTATCAAGTATTGTGGATAAGATCGATCCAAAACTGTACAAAAGTTATGATCAGTCACTGGATAGTTTTAGAAAATATTTTGCCTGTGGATAAAATGGCTACTTATACAGAGCATATACATATATTACACCCTCTTGATCACAGGGTTTTAAGTGAGTTAACTAATTGATTTAATTTAAAAATAAGTACTTGTTAACAGAAAAGTGCTTCCCTAATAGTAATAATAATAAACTATATATCTAAGATCTCTATTTCTAATAAGCAAATTAAAAAGCTAAAAACAGCCTATTTTTTAACATCGTAAAAAACCTTTATTTTCATCTAAATTTAGTTGACTTAACCACGTTCCAAAAATGCTAGTATTTTTAGCTTCAATGATATATTTAAAACCTGATATATAATTTGAAAAAGATGATCTGAAACATTATTGTTCAAAAAATTTCCTAAAAAAAATAACTAAACTCACATTCATGTTCAAACGATAAGCATTTCAAATACCGTAAAACTCGTATACCATATGAAACCCGTTTTTTACGGGTTGCTTTAAGCAATACTTGTTACCGTTGAAATCTAGAAGTTGAGTAGATATCCGTTTATCAATTATTATCAACTTGGCAATAATTTGTTTTACCGTGTTTTAAATTGAGGCAGTTACGAATGTTTTATCAGCAAGATTTTGATGTCATTGTTGTCGGTGGTGGTCATGCAGGCACAGAGGCAGCTACTGCAGCTGCTCGTATGGGCGCTAATACACTTTTGCTTACGCATAGTATCGAAACACTTGGCCAAATGTCATGCAATCCAGCGATAGGTGGCATTGGTAAAGGACATTTAGTAAAAGAAATTGATTCCCTTGGTGGTGTTATGGCTAAAGCGACCGATAAAGCTGGTATTCAATTTAGGACATTAAATTCAAGTAAAGGACCTGCGGTGCGTGCTACTCGTGCTCAAGCTGATAGAAGTTTATATCGTATGGCTGTTCGTGAAGTGCTTGAAAATCAACCAAATTTAACTCTTTTTCAGCAGTCCTGTGATGATCTAATTGTCGAAAATGACCGTGTTGTTGGCGTTGTAACCCAGATGGGCTTAAAGTTTAAGGCCAAAACCGTCGTAATCACTGTTGGTACTTTCCTTGGTGGCACCATTCACATAGGTATGGAAAATTACAAAGGCGGAAGAGCTGGCGATCCGCCATCAAATGCCTTAGCACAAAGACTAAGGGCTTTGCCATTCAGAGTAGGCAGACTCAAAACAGGAACGCCTGCACGACTGGACACACGCTCGTTAGATTATTCAAAAATGCAGGCACAGCCTGGTGATACGCCACTTCCCATATTTTCATTTACGGGTAAAGTTGAGGATCATCCTCGTCAAATCCCATGCTATATAACTCATACCAATGAAAAAACGCATGATATTGTTCGCTCGGGATTAGATAGATCGCCCATGTATACCGGCGTAATTGAAGGTGTTGGACCAAGATATTGTCCATCGATTGAAGATAAGGTAATGCGTTTTGCAGATAAAACGTCGCACCAAATATTTGTTGAACCTGAAGGTTTAACCAGCGTTGAAGTTTATCCAAATGGAATATCAACGAGCCTACCTTTCGATATTCAAATGGCATTGGTTCGCTCAATTAATGGCTTTGAAAATGCGCATATTATTCGTCCAGGTTACGCCATTGAATACGATTTCTTTGATCCACGCGACTTAAAGCAAACACTTGAAACTAAGTTTATTAGTGGATTGTTTTTTGCTGGGCAAATCAATGGTACCACCGGTTATGAAGAGGCTGGTGCACAAGGTTTAGTTGCTGGTGCTAATGCAGCACTGCAATGCCAAGAAAAAGAAGGGTTTGAATTACGTCGCGATGAAGCTTACATGGGTGTGCTTATTGATGATTTAGCCACCATGGGTACGAAAGAACCCTACAGGATGTTTACCAGTCGAGCCGAGTATCGATTATTGTTGCGAGAAGACAACGCTGATGTTCGCCTAACAGAAAAAGGCAGAGAATTAGGTCTCGTTGGTGATGAACAATGGGCTTACTTCCAAGAAAAAATGAACAGTGTTGAACTTGAGAGGCAGCGCCTGAAATCACAATGGGTGCATACCAAACACAGGTCACTAGATGAGCTAAACAGTATGTTAAAAACGCCTATTAGCCGAGAGCATTCACTAGAAGAATTAATCAGACGCCCAGAAATGACGTATGCAAAACTCACCAGTATTGAAAGTTTAGGACCGAGTATTCCAGACCCTAAAGCGGCTGAACAAGTTGAAATTCAAATCAAATATGCAGGTTATATTGAGCGTCAGAAAGATGAAGTAGCTAAATCACTACGCCATGAAAACACCCTGCTTCCAAGAGATTTTGATTTTTCTCAAATTTCAGGTTTATCTAATGAGGTTGTCGCAAAATTGACAGATGCACGACCTGAAACTTTGGGTAAAGCATCGCGTATTTCCGGTATTACACCGGCTGCGATTTCGTTACTGCTCGTGTATTTAAAAAAACACAGTATGTCGTTTAAATCTGAGAAAAAAATAGCCTAATGAGTTCATCAAACAACACGGCTCCCATGTTTGATAAATTGTCAGTTTCGTTTGATGAAGTTGCGGTACATTTAGATTTTCCGGTGTCACAGTTACAGAAGCAGCAGTTAATCAATTATATATTGCTGATGAATAAATGGAATAAAGCCTACAATTTAACGTCGGTTAGAGACCCACAAGATATGTTGATCAAACATATTTTTGATTCGATTGTTATTTCCCCACATTTGCAAGGTAATCATTTTGCAGATGTCGGCACGGGCGCCGGACTACCTGGTATCCCTCTGGCTATAATGAATCCGGATAAAACTTTCTTGTTAATCGATAGCTTAGGCAAGCGAATTCGTTTCATAAAGCAAAGTTTATATGAGTTAAAAATTACTAACGTGACAGCTATGCAAACTCGTGTTGAGGACGTTGTATTGGAAAAACCACTCGATGGTGTGCTGAGTAGAGCCTTTGCATCCCTAAAAGATATGCTTCATTGGTGTCAATCATTGACCGATGAAAATGGCTTATTTTTAGCTTTAAAAGGTCAAGTTAACCAACTTGAACTTGACGAAATTCCTACAGGCTTTAAAGTAGTGGACTGTGTTAACCTTGCTATACCAAATTTTCAAGGCGAACGGCATTTAATTAAAGTGAAAAAGACCAAGTAGCTTTTTAGATTGCGCGTTAGTCAGCGTGGCGGAATGTTCAGTTAAAAGCACTTATGTCACCATAATTAATAATGAAATGTGAAGTAATCACAACCGTTTTCAACTCATAATAAATGGAATGTAATGTATTGGGGCGAAAGTCATCTCGATCGCGAATCAAAACGGGGGTGTTGGTAAAACAACAACGGCGGTAAACGTTGCTGCGTCTATGGCTGCAACCAAACGTCGAGTATTGCTTATTGATCTTGACCCGCAGGGTAATGCCACCATGGGTAGTGGAGTTGATAAGTATAATGTTGATAATACTTGTTACGAATTGCTCATTGAGGATGTACCTGCCAAAGAAGTTATTATTAAGAATACCGCTGGAAAGTATGACCTGATTGCGGGTAACTCTGATATAACAGCAGCTGAAATAAAATTAATGGAAGTATTTGCGCGTGAACTTCGGTTACGCAGAGCCCTAGAATGCGTCCAGGCTGATTACGATTATATTTTTATCGATTGTCCACCGTCATTAAACCAACTAACCGTAAACGCAATGGCTGCTTCAGATTCAGTGCTTGTCCCTATGCAATGCGAATATTATGCATTGGAAGGATTAACAGCATTGATGGATACCATTCACAAATTGGCGTCGGTAGTTAATCCAGATTTAAAAATTGAGGGCGTACTCAGAACAATGTATGACCCGCGCAATAGATTGGCGAATGATGTATCAGAACAATTGAAACGTCATTTTGGCGATCAAGTGTACCGCACGGTTATTCCGCGTAATGTTAGGTTGGCAGAGGCACCAAGTTTTGGTACGCCAGCAATGTACTATGATAAGTCGTCAACGGGCGCAAAGGCATACTTGGCGCTAGCAGGCGAAATTTTACGTAGACGTGTTACTAAATAGTCTTATTTAAGTAAGCGCCTACTATAGTTAAAACGTTTATTAATAAACAATGAGTAGATAAAAATTAGCTCATAAAGACATATCAGAGGTTAGGATGTCACCAAAAAATAAAGGCTTAGGTAGAGGTTTAGACGCACTACTGGCTACTAGTCGCAGTCATGCAGATAAACAAAAGCAAGCTGCACAGAGCGATGACGGTGAACAAAGCGACCTAAAAAATATTCCTATTGAATTTATGCAACCAGGTAAGTATCAGCCTAGAAAAGACATGTCACCTGAAGCGCTTGAAGAGCTAGCTGCTTCGATCCGGGCACAAGGTGTAATTCAACCTATCATTGTGCGTCAAACCGACAACGATAAATATGAAATTATTGCTGGTGAGCGCAGATGGCGGGCAGCACAGTTAGCTAAACTCGATGTTATACCGTGTTTAATTAAGGATGTCCCAGATAAAGCTGCAGTTGCTATTGCATTGATTGAGAACATTCAACGTGAAGACCTTAATGCGATGGAAGAAGCACAAGCATTAGACCGACTGATGATTGAATTTAATTTAACACATCAGCAAGTTGCAGATGCTGTGGGTAAATCCCGCACTACGGTAACGAACTTGTTACGGTTGAACAGTTTACAAGACGATGTTAAGCGTTTGCTTGAGTATGGCGATATTGATATGGGCCATGCGCGTGCCCTATTAGCCCTTGATGGAGAGGTACAATCAAATACGGCTAAGTTGGTTGCTGATAAAGGCTTAACGGTCCGAGAAACAGAAAATCTGGTGAAAAAAACGCAGTCAGATATTACTAATCCAGTACCAGAAAAAGAAAGCAAAAACGAACCACTAGATCCGGATGTTAAGCACTTGGAAACATCCCTATCAGAAAACTTCGGTACTCCTGTGCAAATAGCGCATAATCGCAAGGGGAAGGGAAAGTTAGTTATTAACTTTAGTGACTTGGACCAATTGGATGGTATTTTACAGAAAATGGCATTAACCGATCGGTAAAAACTGACAAGAACGTCGGGTTTTTTATGATACAAAGTTTAACCAGATCAATTTGGTGCCTAAACTGCACCAGTAAAGGGAAAAAAATTCTAAGTAGTTGAATTTTTCTGTTATACCAGTATACTTCCCGCGCCTTCATTTAGGTATGTATTTTGGGATAGACCAACGCCTGCGAGAATGCCCTTGAATTTGGCCAATAATGGACAACAATTAGCCAAAAAAGGGATTTTAGCACAATGTATCTCGTCACTCGTATTAACAGTGATCGTTTTAGTATTAAAACCCGAGTATACAATTGCAGTAATTTTCGGCTCGCTGTCCTTCATCATACCGCATAGTTTTTTTGCGTATTGGTCATTCCGATACGCAGGTGCAACGAAAAATGAACTCGTTGTACAGAGTTTTAGCCAAGGGTTAAAGATAAAATTGGTTTTAACTGTCATATTTTTTGCTATCGCATTTTCTCAACTAAATGCAGCCCCTTTTCCTTTAATGGGTGCTTATGTGCTAGCAATGGTGAGCCAATGGTTTGCCATGTATCGTCTACGCTAAATGTCGTGCAGACAAGCGCACGATATAATGTAACAATTTTTAAATTACATAATTTGGGTTAATAATGGCTTCTGAATATACTACTACAGAATATATCCAACACCATTTGACGAATGCGACGATGTGCAATACCGACACTGGTATTGCCTTCAACAAGGCATGTGCTGACGCTGGCTTTTGGGCTATACACGTTGACACAATGGCTTGGTCGATTGGTCTTGGTGTTCTTTTTCTTTACTTCTTTCGTCGTATCGCTAAAAAAGTAACTACTGGCGTACCTACAAAATCTCAAGCATTTGTAGAGTTAGTTGTTGGTTTTGTTAATGACAACGTTGTCAGTACATTCCACGGTAGAAGCAGATTAATAGCACCGCTAGCACTAACCATATTCGTCTGGATATTGCTGATGAACCTAATGGATCTTGTACCCGTTGATGTTCTACCAACCATTGCAGGCTGGATAGGGCAATACGGTTTCGGTATGGACCCGCATGACGTTTACATGAAAGCTGTACCAACGACAGATTTAAACTTGACTCTCGCATTGGCGTTAGGCGTGTTTGCGCTTATTATATTTTACTCAATTAAAATGAAGGGTGTCTTAGGTTTTGCCAAAGAGCTTAGCTTTACACCATTCAATCATTGGGCGTTTATTCCAGTTAATTTAATACTTGAATTAGTTACCTTGTTTGCACGTCCCCTTTCACTAGCACTTCGTTTGTTCGGCAACTTATATGCCAGTGAATTGATATTTATTTTGATCGCTACTATCGGTCTATGGCAGTTGCCATTGCACTTTATGTGGGCGGTTTTCCATATTCTAGTTCTTCCATTACAAGCCTTTATATTTATGATGCTTACAATCGTATATTTAAGTTTGGCAAGTGAAGACCACTAGAAACTAAGTTTAATAACATTTTATTTTTTAACTTTAAACATTAACTAAAAATCGGAGATACACAATGATTGCAATTGCAGTTGCTCTACTAATCGGTATGGGTGCCCTAGGTACCGCTATTGGTTTCGGAATTCTTGGTGGTAAATTTCTAGAATCTGCTGCTCGTCAGCCAGAACTAGCACCTCAACTACAGGTCAAAATGTTCATCGTAGCAGGTCTAATCGATGCAATCGCGATGATCGGTGTTGGTATCGCTTTATATCTGTTATTCGCTGTTGGCTTAGGCTAATTAATACTAATTTTAGTTTAGCGAATTTAATAGAGGAAGAGTCGAAATGAACATGAATTTTACTCTTATCGGTCAGTTAATCGCTTTTGCTGTCTTCGTATGGTTCTGCATGACGTATGTGTGGCCACCATTAATGGCAGCAATTGAAGAACGCCAAAAAATCATCGCTGATGGTTTGGCTGCTTCTGAACGAGCGACTAAAGATCTAGAACTGGCTCAAGCGAAAGCAACGGACCAGTTGAAAGAGGCGAAAGCACAGGCTGCTGAAATCTTAGACCAAGCAAAGAAGCGCGCTAATCAACTTGTTGATGAAGAAACACAGCGTGGACATGCCGAGCGTGAGAAAATTATCGCTCAAGGTTATGCTGAGATCGAAGCCGAACGTAATCGCGTTAAAGAAGATTTACGCAAACAGGTTGCTGCTTTAGCAATATCTGGTGCAGAAAAAATTCTCGGACGTGAAATCGATGCACAGGCACAGAATGACATTGTTGAAAAACTTGTCGCTGAGCTATAAAGGAGATGAGCCATGTCTGAATTGACAACCGTAGCTCGCCCTTACGCTAAAGCCGCATTTGATTTCGCGGTTGAGCACGCCGACATCGCAAATTGGCAAGAGATGTTAGTATTTGCAGGGGAAGTCGCTAAAAACGACGAAATCCGCAATATATTATCTAGCGCATTAGCCGCTGAAAATCTTGCTGAATTATTTGTTGGTGTTTGTGGTGAACAGCTCAACACTCATGGTCAGAACTTTATACATGTTTTGGCTCACAGTAATCGTTTATCTGCCTTGCCTGATATATCGAAACAGTTTGACGCTTTTAAGGCGGATTATGACAAAGAAGTTGATGTAGATGTAACGTCTGCTATCAAATTGTCGAAAGAACAGTTAGATAAGATGAGTGCGGCGCTAGAAAAGCGTTTATCACGTAAAGTGAAGCTTATATGTAACGTGGATCCTGGATTGGTCGCTGGTCTCATTATTAAGGCCGGTGATACAGTAATAGATGGTTCCGTAAATTCTAAATTGAACCGTCTTTCAGACGCGTTGCAAGCATAAAGGGGATAAAGAGCATGCAACTTAATTCCACTGAAATTGCAGAACTGATCAAGAAACGTATTGAACAGTTTAGTGTAGTAAGTGAAGCTCGAAATGAAGGAACTATCGTTAGTGTCGCTGATGGTATTATCCGTGTACACGGCCTAGCAGATGTTATGCAAGGCGAAATGATTGAACTTCCTGGTAGCCGTTACGCCATCGCATTGAACCTCGAACGAGATTCTGTTGGTGCTGTTGTAATGGGTCCATTCGCTGATTTACAAGAAGGTATGAAAGTACAGTCTTCAGGTCGTATCTTAGAAGTACCAGTAGGCCCAGGTCTATTAGGTCGTGTTGTAAACACACTAGGTGCTCCTATCGATGGTAAAGGCGCAATTGAAGCTGCTGGTTATGAACCAGTTGAAAAAATTGCACCAGGCGTTATTGAACGTCAATCGGTCGATCAGCCAGTACAAACGGGTTATAAGTCTGTTGACGCTATGATCCCAATCGGTCGCGGCCAACGTGAGTTGGTTATCGGTGACCGTCAGACAGGTAAAACTGCACTTGCGATTGATGCCATCATCAATCAGAAAGGTACAGGTATTAAGTGTGTGTATGTCGCTATCGGTCAGAAAGCGTCTACTATCGCTAACGTAGTTCGTAAGCTTGAAGAGCACGGCGCAATGGCTCATACCATTATCGTTGCAGCTTCTGCTTCTGAATCAGCGGAATAACAATACTTGGCGCCTTATGCTGGTTGTACAAGGGGTGAATATTTCCGCGACCGCGGTGAAGACGCACTTATCGTATACGATGACTTGTCAAAGCAAGCAGTAGCATACCGTCAGGTATCACTATTGTTGAAGCGTCCACCAGGTCGTGAAGCTTATCCAGGTGACGTATTCTATTTGCACTCAAGATTGTTAGAGCGCGCTGCACGTGTAAACAGCAACTATGTTGAAAAATACACAAACGGCGAAGTGAAAGGTAAAACAGGTTCATTAACTGCTATACCAATCATTGAAACCCAAGCGGGTGACGTTTCTGCATTTGTACCAACAAACGTAATCTCAATTACCGATGGTCAGATTTTCTTGGAAAGTGACTTGTTTAATGCGGGTATTCGCCCAGCTGTTAACGCCGGTATTTCAGTATCTCGTGTTGGTGGTGCTGCACAAACCAAAATCATTAAAAAGCTAGGCGGTGGTATTCGTTTAGCACTTGCACAGTACCGTGAATTAGCAGCGTTCTCTCAGTTTGCATCTGATCTCGATGATGCGACTCGTGAACAGCTAGAGCATGGTGAACGTGTAATGGAGCTTATGAAGCAGCATCAGTACGCACCGTTATCGGTTGCAGAAATGGCTATATCATTGTTCTCAGCTGAAAAGGGTTTCTTAAAAGATATAGAACTTAACAAAGTTCTGGATTTTGAAGCCGCTCTTCACTCGTACATGAATAATGAACAAACCGAGCTCATGAACTCAATTAATGATACTGGTAACTACAACGATGATATTGAATCACAGTTGAAAAAAGCGTTTGAAACGTTTAAATCAACACAAACGTGGTAACCAATTTGCCTCAATGGGTTTTAATAAACCAATGTTGGGGCACATCGTTTAGTAATTGGAGAGAGTGTCATGGCTAGCGGAAAAGAGATAAAAGGTAAGATTGGGAGTATTAAAAACACTCAAAAGATTACCAGTGCTATGGAAATGGTTGCCGCTTCGAAGATGAAGAAGGCCCAGGAACGTATGGCCTCAGGGCGTCCATATGCACAAAATATGCTAAAAGTGATTGGTCACATTGCTAACGGTAGCTTGGAATATCGCCATCCATATTTGGAAGAGCGTGAAGTCAAGAATGTAGGATATGTTGTTATTTCTACAGACCGTGGTTTGTGTGGTGGGTTAAATACCAACGAATTTAAATTGGTCGCAAAAGACGCTAAGAAATGGAAAGAACAAGAAGTTGGAATCCATTTTGCAGCGCTAGGCGCTAAAGCCTGTGCCTTTTTTGGTCGTTTTGGCGGGAACGTCATGGCAGCTGAATCGGGTTTAGGTGATAAGCCAAGTGTTCAAGATGTCGTTGGTATTGTGCGCGTTATGCTAAATGCATACGACGAGGGAAAATTAGACCGGGTATTCCTTGTTTATAATGACTTCGTTAACACCATGAACCAAGAACCAGTGGTCAATCAATTGTTGCCTTTGCCTAAATCAGAAGATAAAGCACTAAAGCATCGTTGGGACTACATTTACGAACCGGATCCAAAGCAGATTTTGGAACAATTAATGGTTCGTTATATTGAATCTCAGGTCTATCAAGGTGTTGTTGAGAACGTAGCTTCAGAGCAAGCTGCGCGAATGGTAGCGATGAAAGCCGCTACTGACAACGCTGGGGATCTAATTGATGATTTGCAATTGGTATACAACAAGGCTCGCCAAGCGGCGATTACACAAGAAATAAGTGAAATCGTCTCAGGTGCCGCTGCTGTTTAAGCGCATTGTGAGCCATTTAGGTAAAGCACAAATTTTAGGAATTAAGAGGACTAATTATGAGTCAAGGTAAGGTCGTCCAAATCATTGGTGCTGTCGTGGATATCGAATTTCCACAAGATTCAGTTCCAAGAGTATATGACGCACTAAAAGTAACCGAAGGTGACTTAGTGGGTTTAACTCTCGAAGTACAACAACAATTGGGTGGTGGCGTAGTACGCACCATTGCAATGGGTAGTACTGACGGTTTACGTCGTAATTTAGCGGTAGAGAACAGCGGTGAAGGGATCAAAGTGCCTGTAGGTATAGCTACTTTGGGTCGCATCATGGATGTACTTGGTAACCCTATTGACGAAGCTGGTCCGATCGGTGAAGAAGAGCGCATGTCTATTCACCGTGAAGCACCGAGTTACGAAGACCAATCAAGTTCTATTGAACTACTAGAGACTGGTATCAAAGTAATCGACCTTGTTTGTCCATTCGCTAAGGGTGGTAAAGTTGGTTTGTTCTGTGGTGCTGGTGTTGGTAAAACAGTAAACATGATGGAACTAATTCGTAACATCGCTATCGAGCACAGTGGTTTCTCTGTATTCGCCGGTGTTGGTGAGCGTACTCGTGAAGGTAACGATTTCTATCACGAAATGAACGAATCAAACGTACTTGATAAAGTATCGCTTGTTTACGGTCAGATGAATGAGCCTCCAGGTAACCGTTTACGTGTTGCGTTGACAGGTTTAACAATGGCTGAGAAGTTCCGTGATGAAGGTCGCGATGTACTTTTCTTCGTTGATAACATCTACCGTTACACATTAGCCGGTACTGAAGTATCAGCACTGCTTGGTCGTATGCCATCAGCCGTTGGTTACCAGCCTACACTAGCTGAAGAAATGGGCGTTCTACAAGAACGTATTACTTCAACAAAGACCGGTTCAATCACTTCTATCCAAGCGGTATACGTACCTGCGGATGATTTGACGGATCCATCACCTGCAACAACCTTTGCTCACTTAGATGCAACCGTTGTATTGTCACGTGATATAGCGTCTTTGGGTATTTACCCTGCTGTTGACCCATTAGATTCTACATCGCGTCAACTTGACCCATTAGTCATTGGTCAAGAACATTATGATGTTGCTCGTGGCGTTCAAACGGTACTTCAACGTTATAAAGAACTTAAAGACATCATTGCTATCCTAGGTATGGATGAGTTATCTGAAGAAGATAGACAAGTAGTATCACGCGCTCGTAAAATACAGCGTTTCTTGTCACAGCCTTTCTTCGTAGCAGAAGTCTTTACCGGTTCTCCTGGTAAGTATGTTTCATTGAAAGAAACCATTATTGGCTTTAAAGGTATCTTGGATGGCGAGCACGATAGCCTCCCAGAGCAAGCTTTCTATATGGTTGGTACAATCGACGAAGCAATTGCAAAAGCAAAGAAGTAACTTTCTAGCTTAATACTTATAGTGCAGCGAAAGCTGCCTTAAAGGAGACCCCATGGCAATGACAGTACAGTTGGACGTAGTAAGCGCAGAAGTAGAGATTTTCTCTGGTCTCGTTGAAACTGTTCAAGTCACAGGTAGCGAAGGTGAGCTAGGTATTCATCCTGGTCACGCGCCCTTGATCACTGGTTTACAACCTGGCATGGTTAGAGTAGTTAAGCAGTTTGGCGAAGAAGAACTTATTTATGTAGCTGGCGGCATTTTAGAAGTGCAACCTGGTAGCATTATTGTTCTAGCTGATACTGCTGTTCGTGCAGAAGATCTGGACGAAGCAGCGGCTGAAGCATCGAAAAAACATGCAGAAGAAACCATCGCAAAAGGCGGTGCAGACTTTGACTACGCTGAAGCTGCTATTGAGCTAGCCGAAGCCATTGCACAATTGAGATTGATTCACAAATTGCGCAAGTAAGTTAGTAATAAATAACTCAAAAACCCAGCTCACTCTGTAAAGGGTAAGCTGGGTTTTTTTATAAAAAATTGAGTATAAAATGCTTTGCCCATCTCCATTAGCTACCCTCAATGGCCCAGCGATATAACAATACTCAAATAGTGACCATTAATCCCTGTTTCATGTGAAACATTTTACTAGCAAATCCACTGGGTACTATTACCTAACGCTAGAACGGATTAGCCCGTCGGTTGAACGTGCATCGTTACTAAAACACATTATTTTGTGGGCTAATTATTGCGATTCCCGCTTGTCATGATGTATTTGTATAAATATTGGTCCTTCTTAATACACCCAAATCGACATGGTCGATGTCGCCACGTAAAATGATGGTTGTATCCGTTTAAGTAATACGTTTCAACTAATTTGTAATGATTTCAGCGTCCGACTGAGTGCAATTGTCAATTAACTACCAATGCGGATGTGACAACGCCGACAGCGTTAGATATTTCACCGTATTCGCTTAAAGCATTGGTATCAATATCATTACATTTGGTAACGCTGGCACTTCTAATTATGTTTAGCTTAACAGTCAAAATGACCAAATTACAGCGCATTTGGATTCAATGTGTACTCTTTTCTACATTACGTCTGAACAACATGTCGCTGACTCTCCTTAACGTCTTGATATTCCAAATAGCCTAACCAACCAAGTTCTTATGAAACTCTCTGAAATGTTTGAATCACAGCTAGAGAGTTGTCGACAGCAAATTAAGCCTCAAGCCCCTCTTTCGGGAAACCGAGGTTGATAAAGTTATCAAAAACCTTTTTGTTAAATTAGAAACACCCAGCCTACCTTGCAATTACACTGTTTTTTTTAGGAATCCTTAGTGAGTATGACTATTGTTTTTAGCGGAATCGCCCGACATTGGGTTTCCCTGAGTATCATAAAATCCTGAAGCACCATGCTCAATGAAACCCAAATTCATCATTTTTGTTAAAAATGGGTCGGTATGGTCATCACCAATGTCCGCATAGTCGGTTGCATAATAGGCGTACCGAGATTTAAAAAAGGGCGTTATTTGGTTATCAGATAATGTTAAGCTCTTCAAAGACCATGACTCTAATATGCGAGGAGAGTCTGTCTCTTTAATAATAAAGCTACTGACTAAGCGCAACTCAGAAAACCATGTGATGTCCATAGATAGCCTGCCATCGCTGAATTGTTTTGTTTCGATGCGATTGCATCCCTCATTAATCACGTTGGTAGTGGTAAACTTTTTAAGTAGCGAATCGCTTATTAATTGATTGCGATAGGACCAGTCGGATTCTGTCTTGCCGTGCACTTTTTCACCGGGTTGATATTCAATAGCGCGCTCGTGGAGGTCGAAAAACCGAGTGCTTTTTATTTGCTTCGCCTGATTCAATTGCCAAGATTCAGTGATCCCAGTTTGCGGATATTGATGCGCAACTTCGTTACCGTTTCTAATTAAGGTAACCTGCAATTTTTGCTCTATTCTATTACTTGAGTTAGCGCTCTTTGCAATTTCATACACAGCAATAAGCTTGCTTGCTGGTGAAACTGGGTTTGAACATTGTTCATTCAAAAGAATCAACTCGCTTGGTTTTATGAAATCACTTGTATCAATATTGTAAGGACTATTAGCGAATGCGCCAAACGCGGTAATACTTGCGATAAAAAGACCTAGTCTCATGATCTTCTTCATCGAATTTACTGTAATTTCTGCTAAAGATTTCATAAAGGGTACTTATCCTTTTTATTGGTGTGGTTTTATAATATCCTTTCATGCTTTGATTGCATGCTAGGTCATGCTTTTTCAATTATCACTTTTAATTAGCTTAAACAGAGAGAAGCGGATGAATCAACATCCGCTTTACTTTAAGGCCAATTTAGTACGACTGTAAACTATTGAGTATTATTTACGCCACCGCTCAAATCAGATGCAAAGTCCATGACGTGGTAAATCATGTTTTGCTCATTGGTACCGTTTAATAAAAACGCACCCGGTCCTTTTGCATAAATTCCCACATCCTCTCCTGAATGCGTTTCACTCGACAACGGCACCAAGGCTTCTTGATGAAAGCCGGTTGATGCAGTATCGACGTCGGTCAAGTCTTGGCGACCTGCCGCAATTGGCATAGAATAAGAAGCGTCAGCATCAGTAACTTCATTTCCTAAATTTTGGAAACCCCTGCCATTAGTGTAACCCAATGTTGTGTATGGTTGTCCATCAGCAGCTAATGAGACTTCTGTTTGACCGACGCTAACCACTTTGCCTAGTATTGGATTGCCACGCTTAGGGTATCCAGCAATTGTAAATACATGACCATGATCGGCGGTTACGATAATTAATGTATCCTCATCATTGGTCATTTCATCGGCCATGGCAACGGCATCAGAGAACGCAATGGTATCAGTTAGAGCGCCAAAGGCACTGCCTGCATGGTGGCTATGATCGATTCGACCGGATTCAATGGATAGGAAAAAGCCCAATGGATTGTTATCCAAAATTGCAATTGCCTTAGCTGTCATTTCTGCGATGCTCGGCTCACCCGCAATATCATTGGCTCTGTCAGCTTCATACTGCATGTGTGATTCATTGAACAAACCAAATACATGAGTCGTGGTTTCAGTATCAATTGCATTGAACCCTATTTGGTCAAATATATAAGAACCTGCAGGATACGTTAGCGACCATTCTGCCGTTAAGTCGCGGCCATCTGTACGATCTCCCTCTACTGCACTAGCCGCATCCGAGCTATTAAATGCTGCGTCTCTAGGTAAAAAATGTCTTCTACCGCCACCAAAAACGACTTCCAGTCCATTCACATTGCTACCTTCAAAACGCATTTCTAAATTTGCTTTAAAGTTAACAAGTTGTTCTGCTATATCCTTGCAACCCCCTGTAACTGCAGATTCTGGCATATCAGAGATATCTTCCCAATTACGATCAGCTGATTTTGCATACGTTGCCGCGGGTGTTGCGTGCGTGATCCTAGCTGTGGATATAATACCTGTCGACTTACCTGCTAACTCGGCAAGTTCTAGCGCGGTAACCAGTTCATTTCCTGCGACTGTTGAGCAATTACCTCGTTCAATATTTTCGTCTACGCCAATAACACCGACATCCGTTTTCACACCGCTTACCATTGCGGTCATGGTGCCAGCTGAGTCAGGTGTTTGTGCATCAACATTGTAGGTTTTTGCTAAGCCTGCAAATGGAAAGCGATCAAAGGAAAGACTGTTTTCTTCGCCGAATTGACCATTCATCTGGCCTTCTAATATGCGTGAGGCTGTAACCGTTGAAACTCCCATCCCATCTCCAACAAACAAGATAATATTCTTAGCAGACCCTTTTAGTTGCTCAATTAAGGCGGCTTGCTGAGCTGGACTGTTAGTTTCATATGACGTAACTTGTTGCTCAATGTTGGTATTGCCGTTACTGCTTTGCGAGCCTGCTCCACTAGTGGCGGTTAGCCATGTATTTTTGTTTTGTGAAACGAGCGCTGCACCATCTATAAACCATTGGTTATTTAAGCTGGTAAGCAATTGCGTTGAGCTCACTTCGGTAATGCCAGGAGCACATACGTAATTTGTGCTTGTGATTTCACTTGGTTCTAGCAAACCACTAGTGTCAACGTCAATCCCAGAATCAAATCTCACACCACTATTAGGACAGTTTATGTCGCCAATAATTAAATTGGTTTGCAATAGTAGGCTGGTGTTTCCGGCCGAACCATCTTGGCCATTAGTACCATTTTGTCCTGTAACTCCATTAATACCGTTAGTACCATCTTGTCCCGCAGCACCATTAATACCGTTAGTACCATTGGTGCCATCATCACCTTCTACAAAACAACCATTTAGTCCAATTACGGCAATTGCGATAAGACTGAGTTTTATATTTTTCATTCTAATTCTCCCTAATTATTCGTTGATAAGACCAAGTGCTTGATTAATGACATGAAATAAAGCGCTTTGCTCAATAACACCTTGTACTAACTGCGCACCTGGACCATTTGCGTGTAGTGCTACATCTTCACCGCTATGGGTTTCGGAGCTTAGTGGTACTAACGCTTCTTGGTGAAAGCCTGAAGATTCAGTGTCAATGGCAGATATGTCTTTGCGACCTGCATTTATAGGCATTGCGTATGAGGCATCGGCATCTGTTTCATTGCCCAAATCCATCATTCCGCGGCCATTGGTATAGCCTAGCGTTGTGTAGGGTAGGCCATCGGCGTCTTGAGCTGGCATATCTGAATTAACCCCTACCACTTTGCCAAGAATAGGGTTACCGCGTTTCGGATACCCTGCAATCGTAAATACATGACCGTGGTCAGCGGTAACGAGAATTAGGGTGTCTTCACTGTTGGTCATGTCATAGGCTTTTTTAACTGCATTGGATAGTTCAATGGCATCAGTAAGTGCGTTATATGCGCTACCAGCGTGATGGCCATGATCGATGCGGCCAGATTCAACCATCAAGAAGAAACCTTTTTCTTGATTATCTAAAATGTCGATCGCTTTTTCGGTCATCTGCGTCAAGCTAGGTTCGCCTGCGATATCATTGCTACGGTCAGCTTCATATTGCATATGAGACTCGTTGAATAGACCAAACACCTTCGAAGTCGTTGCCGCATCAATTGCGTCGAATCCTGTTTGGTCAAAAACGTAATTTCCAAGCGGGTATTTTGCTTTCCATTCTGCAGTAAGGTCTCTTCCATCGGTGCGATCACCTTCAACTGCGCTAGCTGCATCGGCGCTATTGAATACAGCATCTCTAGGGAGAAAGTGACGTCGTCCGCCACCAAAAGCGACGTCAATTCCGTCTACATCAACTCCGGTATAACGCTTTTCCAAATAGTTTTCAAAATTGACTAACTGATCAGCAATATCCTTACAACCTCCAGTTATTGCTGCTTCAGGCATATCAGATATGTCTTCCCAATTTCTATCTGCAGATTTAGCATACGTTGCCGCTGGAGTAGCGTGAGTAATACGTGCGGTTGAAATAATACCTGTGGCTAGGCCTTTAATTTCAGCCAGTTCGAGTGCAGTGATAACTTCATTCCCAGCAACGGTAGAGCAATCACCACGACTAATATCTTCATCAACGCCAATAACGCCCACGTCAGTTTTCAAGCCTGACATCATTGCGGTCATTGTGCCGGCAGAGTCGGGTGTCTGTGCATTAACGTTATAAGTTTTGACCAGTGCTGTGTGAGGAAACGATTCAAAACTCAGGTAACCTTCTTCACCTAGTTGGTCATTTAACTGTCCTTGTAAAATTCGAGCAGATGTTAGTGTTGAAATACCCATTCCATCACCAATAAATACAATGACATTTTTAGCTTTGAAGCGGTTATTAGTTTGCAGTTTTTCCATCAATTTAGTCTGAGCATCGGTGTACCAGGCATTTGATGTTTGGTGCTCAGGCAGCGGTGTTGCACCAGCAGCCGCACTAAGGCCTGCTGTA
>JAWUVZ010000031.1:0-20522 GCA_034112105.1 Glaciecola sp.
GTGTCATTTTCATTCACGATCGGCAATGCGTTGTTAGCTAACAGTTCGCGTAAAGTATTCTTTACATTTACATACCGTCGACGGTCATGCAGATCGTCAAGTGTTAACAATATTTGAGCACAAGGAAAATCAAAAAAACGAGCCCAGTTGGCCATCATTTGAGTCTGCCCAATGGCTGCCATTGCTTGCTTCTCTGCTATTGATGCTTGCAAACCTGTTTTTATTAAACTGCGGCCTGCCGCAACGCTGCCAGAAGAAACAACGATTATTTCTTTACCCTGTTGACGACTTAGCGTTATAAATTTCGCAATCGATAACAGATATTCGGCACTGCATCCGTTGCCATTTGGAGAAACTAACGCGCTACCGATTTTGATTACGGCTCTTTGCCATGAAAAAGGAGTCATTATTGATATATTGTTACAAAATATTTATATAGTCCAGAATACTGACATTTGTTTGATAAACAAGCAAAACAGCGATTATATTGGTAAAAAAGTACACAATTTATGAGCGATTAGCTCGACCAGCTATTATTTTTACTTGAAGTAGTTACAATATCCAAATACGAGCAGTTTTAATCAGTGGAACTTCTTTAAAAGGGCCGAGATTTACACAGTTGAATTAATACTCACGGCAAAGAAACCATCGACCAATCGGTAATAGGGAAATAAATATGTCATTAATCCGCGTCTCGCTCATTGCATTCATCTGTGCAATGGGCTTCTTTTCGTCAAGTAGTAATGCAAGTTCTGCCATTCAACAAACCAAAGGTGATTTTCAAGACAAATTCCGTCAACTCGATGAAGTCTTGCCAACCCCTAATGTATATCGCAATGCGGCCGGTGAACCAGGCCACATGTATTGGCAGCAAAAAGTAGATTATGTGATTGATGTGAAGCTTGATGAGGCCAATCGACGGGTAACTGCTTCACAAAGGATTACTTATAAAAATAACTCCCCAGACACGCTCAAGTATTTATGGATCCAATTAGACCAAAACAAATATCGTGACGACTCTATGTCTGCGCTTACGACCACATTTGGTGGTATCGGTAGTCGTGGTCCCGCAACGCAGGGAGCAAAGGGAGATACACCCGCGCGCTTAAGTTTAAGTGCATTGCGTCGCCAACAATTTGTTGATGATACTGAATTGGGCTACGATCTACAAAAAGTCGCTGACAGTGAAGGCAACGCCCTCAAATATGTAGTTGTCGGCACCCTAATGAGAGTCGATCTTACTACACCGCTTAAACCTAACACCAGCACTAAACTAGATATTGATTTTGCCTTTAATATTGTTGAAGAAGACGCCGTATCAGCCCGTGCTGGATACGAACACTTTCCAGATGATGAGCGCGAAGGCGGCAATGATATATTCTTGCTTGCTCAATGGTTTCCGCGTTTAGCTGCTTACACTGACTATGAAGCATGGACTAATAAAGAGTTTATTGGGCGTGGCGAATTCACCCTAGAGTTTGGTAACTATGACGTGAGTATTACTGTTCCTGGCGATCATATCGTGTCATCAACTGGCGAGTTAACGAACGCTAAAGATGTATTAACTAGCACACAGCTCAAGCGTTTAGAAAAAGCCAAAACAGCAAAACGCCCAGTATTCATTGTTACTGCTGAAGAAGCGTTAGAAAACGAAAAAGAAGGCACATCAAAATCAAAAACTTGGCGCTTCAAAGCGCAAAACGTTAGGGATTTTGCGTGGGCAAGTTCACGTAAATTTATGTGGGATGCTAAAGGTTATAATCAGGGCGGAAACGAGCGCCCATTGGTGATGGCAATGTCTTTCTACCCTAAAGAGGGTGGCGATTTATGGAAAAAATACAGTACTGAGTCAGTGATTCATACTATGGAAGTGTATAGCCGCTTCTCATTTGATTATCCATACCCGGTTGCGCAGTCAGTAAATGGTCCAGTGGGTGGTATGGAATACCCTATGATTACCTTCAATGGTCCTCGCACTGAATTACAAGATGACGGCGAACGCACTTATTCTTTAGCTGAAAAACGCTTTTTGATTGGTGTGGTCATTCATGAAGTCGGTCATATTTACTTCCCCATGATTGTTAACTCTGACGAGCGTCAATGGACCTGGATGGATGAAGGTTTAAATAGCTTCCTAGATGGTGTCGCTGGTCGTGAATGGGATCCAACAATTCCATGGGGTGTCGAGCCTCGCGATATCACAGGCTACATGAAGTCGAGTACTCAGGTGCCTGTTATGACGCAATCAGACTCTGTCTTGCGTTTAGGTCCTAACGCTTATACCAAACCCGCCGCCGCACTGAATATTCTGCGTGAAACTATTCTTGGTCGTGATTTATTCGACTTCGCATTCAAAGAATATGCTCAGCGTTGGAAATACAAACGTCCAACCCCTGCTGACTTTTTCCGCACTATGGAAGAGGCGTCTGGTGTTGACCTTGATTGGTTCTGGCGAGGTTGGTTCTATTCAACTGATCATGTTGATATTTCACTAGATCACGTTTACAAAATGCGTTTAGATACTGAAGATCCTGACATCGATTTTAGTCGTCAACGCGACACCGAAAACGACAAGCCTTTATCTCTTACAGACGAACGTAACAAAACCCAAGGTATGGAATTATGGGTTGATCGCAATGAAGATATTAGCGATTTTTATGACGAAAACGATCGCTTTACTGTAACGAATAAAGAGCGCAACAAGTATCGCAAATTCATTAATGAATTAGACCCTTGGGAAAAACGCGTATTCGAACGCGCTGTAAAAGAAGACAAAAACTATTATGTTTTAGACTTCTCTAACAAAGGTGGTTTAGTTATGCCGATTATTCTTGAACTAGAATTTGAGGATGGCAGCGTTGACGATATGTACATTCCAGCTGAAATTTGGCGCCGTTCTCCTAAAGCGGTCTCTAAGCTCATTGTGACTGAAAAAGGTAAAGTATTGAAATCTGTGACTGTAGACCCGCGTTGGGAAACGGCAGACGTTGATATTGAAAATAATCACTATCCTCGTCGCATTATTCCATCTCGCATAGAGGCCTACAAATCTGAAAGCGACACGTCGGGCGTGCGTCGTGATGTGATGCAAGACATCAAAACGAAACTTAAATCGGATGACGAATTGAAAGATGATGGTGATGACAATGACGATAAAAATTAATTATTAATATGACGCTAAAAATCACTTCGAAAAAGACAACACTAGTGGCTGTTTTGTCACTCGTGTTGTCTATTTTTGCGCGCTTTACACCCGTCACCTTAGTAGCCATTAGCTCGTTTGCTATCACTTCCTTTTTTACCGCTGCCATTGGGGTCAGCGTATTTAATATAAATGGCGCCGCTGCCCATCAGCAAAAAATGGCAATCACTACCGTTCTTTTTAATCCTCGAACCCAAAACCTCGAAGTGATGCATCGATTCGATTTACATGACGCAGAGCACGCGGTAAAAGAAATTTTTGATGGCGATGCAGATATCATGCATAGTGAAAAAACCCAATCGGATTTTGCTAAATATGTAGTCGAACGTTTTGCCATCTACAATATGAAAAAATCAACATTGCCGCTGTCCTTTGTTGGCACCGAGCTTGAAGGACAACACTTTTGGGTTTACCAAGAAACACCAGCCCCAACTGATTTAACTGGGCTGTACATTCGGCATAATGCGCTAAGGGACATTTGGCATCAACAGACCAATACTATCAATGTCGAAGGTATGGGTGACATTCAAACATTAACCTTTACTGACAGTACTGAATTATTAAGTGTAGAGTTTGCGCATCATTAATGCTGAAATCGAAAATTAAATATCAAACCGTAATACACTTAATATAAGTAAGAATAAGAGAAAACGATGTCAGACAAACAATATGATCCGTTGGCCGAGTTTACAAATAAGAAGAACATCGTTTGGGTGATTATGTCGGCCTCGATGTGTATTTTCATTATTTTCGTATTGTTCAGTGGTGCGAGTGTTGGCGTTATCGATTCAGTCTACAGTGTCATGCTTTGGTGCGGATTATTCGGCGGCATCGTTAGTCGTTACATTGGTAAAAATGGTTGGATAGGTTTTGCTATTGGCAGCGTTTTTGGCATGTTGTGTTTCGTACTAGCGCCGCTGATTACATCAATATAACGCCATACATAGAACGCTATAAATACAACAACAGAAAATAAATACTTGAACAACGTCATAGTTATACTCGTTGTGAAAAGCACAATAGCCTATATAAACAATAACGAGGCCAGGTTAAACCCAACCAAGTTGACAGAGTTAGCATGTACAATAAATCGATATCACTATGACAAACAAAGGCAAAGAGCGAAAAGTACCCTCGGGGAGAATAACGCGTTTAGCTAAGTTTGGTGGCTTGGCGTCCGCCGTGGCTGGTAATATTGTTAAAGGTGCTACCAAACAAATATTCAGTGGCCAGCGCCCTTCGTTGACTCAATCATTACTAAATACCGATAACGCCATATCTATCACCAAGCGTCTAGCGCATATGCGAGGCGCAGCGATGAAGCTGGGTCAATTACTTTCTATGGATGCGGGTGAACTGTTGCCGGCAGAATGGGAGCCCATTCTCTCTCGCTTGCGTCAAGAAGCGGATCCGATGCCTAAAGCGCAACTACTTGACACACTAGAAGCGTCCTGGTCAAAAGACTGGCATCAACAATTTAGTTATTTTTCATTTGCACCCATCGCTGCAGCAAGTATCGGCCAAGTTCACCGGGCAACATTAAAAGATGGTCGCCAACTGGCTATTAAAGTCCAATATCCTGGTGTAAGAGAAAGCATTGACAGTGACATTGACAACGTCATGAGTTTGATAAAATTAACCGGTGCACTGCCTAAACATATCGATTTAACGAGTTTGCTCTCAGAAGCAAAAGCACAGCTTAAAAATGAGGCTGACTATTTACAAGAGGCCAAATTCCTCAACGCTTATCGTGCAAATCTGAGCAGCGATCCTCATTTTATTGTGCCTTATGTGGTTGACGAACTAACCGACAAAAATATCCTCGCGATGGAATACATCGAAGGAGCACCGATAACAGATACTAGCGCGATGAGCGCTGATACGTTAAATTTAATATGTACCCAGTTAATGCGCTTAACCTACGAAGAACTGTTCACCCATAAGCTTATGCAAAGTGATCCAAACTTTGCCAATTATTTATATCAAAGCGACACGCAGAAGATAGTATTACTCGATTTTGGAGCCTGCAGGAATATTTCCCAACATACATCCATACATTATTTAGCGATGGCGGATGCGATGCAACGCCAAAATATTGGTGACATGCGAACAGCGCTATTTACCCTCGGTTTAATTGATAATAATATGAGTACAGGAGCTGTAGATATCGTTCTAACAGCCTGTTTTGAAGCCAGTGATTGCTTACAAGGTGAGCATGGCTACAACTTAAAGAAACAACAACTTATTAAACGAATTCAAGAAGTCAGCATGCCATTAATTGCGGATAAAACAGCTGCGGTCTCCCCTTTATTCGATGTTGCCTTGGTAAATCGTAAAATTACGGGCATGATATTGTTAGCGAATAAGTTAGGTGCAACACTCGACTTCAAAAAAGTACTAGCACCTTACTTATTGGAAAAAGCGGCGATAGCTAAAACTTAACGTAACTAATTTTTAAAAACTATTCTGGAATAACTTGTTAGCGAGGTATTAAACCAATGGATGAACTGCTTAAACTAGGATCAGCTCTTATTCCTTTTATACTTACTATTATCGTTGTTGTGTTGTTTTTAATTGCTTCTCATAAAGTGCTGCTAGGTAATAAAAGCCTTCATCAAGAAGCTAAACTGCCACGCAAACTCATTCTACTTTTGCTTTATATAATAGGTGTCATTGGTATCGCGATTGCATTACCGGTCAGTGACAGCACCCGAAATCAAGTGATCAGTCTAATTGGTATTTTACTCTCAGGTGTTATTGCTTTTTCTTCTACCACAATTGTGGCAAACGTCATGGCTGGGATTGTATTGCGCTTCACCAAGCCGTTTCGAACAGGTGACTTTATTAGAATCGATGGCTTTTCTGGACGAGTAACAGAAAAAGGACTTTTCGACACCGAAATTCAAACTGAGCAGCGCGATCTTATTGCGTTTACTAATTCATTCTTAATTTCACATCCCCTTCAAGTTGTGCGTTCTTCGGGAACAATTGTTTCTGCCAATTTGTCTTTAGGCTATGACCTTCATCATAGTCGTGTTGAACCCTTACTCATCAAAGCTGCGGAATTGAGTGAGTTGGAGGGTCCTTTTGTACAAATTTTGGAACTCGGCGACCACGCTATCACTTATCGTATTTCAGGATTACTAACTGAAGTGAAAAGCATGATTTCATCACGTTCCAAATTGTATATGAACATTATGGACTGCTTGCATGACGACAACATTGAAATAGTATCGCCGAGCTTTATGAACCAACGAAAGTTACCCGATGATATGGTTATATTACCGGTTAAATCTAGACCTAAACACACGGTAGCGGAGGATGGTAAACCCGAAGATTTAATATTTGATAAAGCAGATGAAGCCGAAGCAAAAGAGCGAACCGAACTAGAATTACTGGAACAACTAGCACAGGTTCAATTAGCGCTAAAAACAGCCGAAGGAGAGGCTAAAACCCGCAAACAAAATGAGTTAGCGGCTATTCAAGAAGCAGTGAAACAACTACAAAGCGTAAAGTCACCGAGCGATGAAACATGACACAATATTGGCTGTTTAAAACTGAACCTGATGCTTTTAGTATTCAAGACTTAGCCAACAAGCCTAATAAGCGAGAAGGCTGGGATGGTATTCGCAATTATCAAGCACGTAATTTCATGCGAGATGATATGAAAGTAGGCGACATGGCATTTATTTATCACTCCAGTTGCAAGCAAATTGGTATTGCTGGATTAGCTAAAGTAAGTAATATAGGGTTAACTGATCAAACGCAATTTAACCCAGAAAGTGGCTATTTCGACCCAAAATCATCACCAGAGTGTCCACGTTGGTGCATGGTTGAGCTTGAACATATCGAAACATTTGCGCACATTTTACCGTTAACTAGCATTAAGCAAATGCCAAGTATCACCGAGATTGGCTTAGTCAAAAAAGGCGGGCGGTTGTCAATTATGCCTGTCACCGCTGACGAGTTTGGCGTATTGCTAACTGAAGCAAGGCGCAATTGGTTGCCCTAGTAAGGCTGGTTCATTGAAAACGGCATCTCAGTTAAATCGCTCTTTTTTGTTGGGTTGCCAATCATTTCATCATACGGCGAGTCATGGGTCATAACAGCGCTTTGAACGTCACAATGATTGAACATGTCTCGCACCATTTGCGAATTATGAAAGCGCATTGGGCTGTTGTTTTTGTCTGTTACAAAACCAGCTTCACCCGCAATGGTCACCTTTACTAAATAAACGTTCATTTCAAAGGACTGCACTTCTAGGCGTTCAATAAGGTGTGACTTTTTTATCAACCTTGCCATCGGATACTTTACATTCATATTCGGATAATCATTACTTGATAATATATTATAAATACCAATATAAGAGATAAAAGTTCATTTCAAGAAATATCGTGAACCTTATAATTATGCGCGTGTCGAAACTGTTATATTATACGAACTAAAGCTAGACTCGACTATACTACATAGTAGTCACCGTTTATGAAAAGCAAAGAGAGGCCTAAATGTCAGATCAAGAAGCACAATCACCGAGTCAAATGGCGCAAATGAAGCCGTATCTTATTGCTGCAGGCGTTTTAATCATAATTTTATTAGTGGCATTTTTGTGGCCAGATCCTGATGCAGAGCAACCGCTTAGTTCCGCGCCAATTATGGTCACACCGGCACTTCCGGTTGTTGATGAGCTTGCAGACGCAGATGAATCTGAAAATATGCCACCTGAACCAGATATTTTCGAAGGAACACCTGAAATAAAGTCACTTGAAATTGAAGCAGCCCAGGATATTGACCCATTACCCGACCTAGTTATAGTGGAACCACTAGATGAAAGCGATGCGGCTGTAAAGAATGCACTTATTACTATTGCGACATCGCCACTCGTTGAAAAGTATTTAGTCGACGAGAGCTTACTGCAAAAATTTGTTATCAATGTAAACAGCATTGCTAATCAAGAGATGCCACCGAACCATAGCTTGGTCGCTGCGCCGGAAGAAGAGTTCAGGGTCTACCAACAGGCGGATAGCGAATGGATAGATGCGGCAAGTTTCAAACGTTATAATAGTTATGTCGATGCGCTTGAGTCGATGAGTACAGACGACTTGATCAAATTAATGAACACCTATCGTGGCATATTAGAAAGTAAGTTTGCAGAAATTTCGCCACCAAATAGTTCTTTTAATGGCACGCTATTGCAAGCTATCAATGAGTTGCTAGATACGCCAATTGTTCCTCTGCCTATTGAAGTATATTCCGATAGCGTTATGTTTAAATTTAAAGACGAGCAGCTTGAGGCATTATCTGGGCCACAAAAGCAACTAATTAGAACGGGTCCCGAGAACACGCGACGAATTAAAGATATATTGCGCGACATCCAAGACGCGTTGCAAGAGTAATATGGATTTAGGTAAGCTCACCCAGCAACTCACCGATGCGGCGCCAACAAAGCAAATGCCGCCAGTGGATAAATGGGATCCACCATTTTGTGGTGATATGAACTTAGTGATAAAAAACAACGGTCAATGGTGGCACGAAGGTACACCTTTTACTCGCGCTAAACTGGTTAGCTTATTATCAAGTGTGCTGAAGAAAGAGGATGACGCGTATTTTTTGGTCACACCGGTAGAAAAGATTGGCATTCAAGTAGAAGACGTTCCTTTTGTTGTTGTCGACTGGCGTTTTGAGAAAGGTGCATTACTGGTAAAAACTCAGATTGGTGATGAGGTAGAAATCGGGCCAGACCACCCCATTCAGCTCAGGCATTTTAAAAGCGATTCTGATAGCGCTGAAACACTGGTTCCTTATTGTTTAGTTAGACGCAACTTATGGGCAAGGCTGCACCAAAACGTCATGTATCAATGGGCTGAAATTGCAACAGAAACAAGCACCGAAAAAGGTAACGAGCTGACCATGAAAAGTAACAACTATCAGTTTAGTTTAGGCGTATTTTAAGTACCCCTTCCAATCAAATCAGGCATTTGAGTTAATTAAGGAGCAATTCACATTAGCAACTACAATGCTCTGACGTTAGCGCTTTTTTATTCTCCTCCATACTTTGCACCCTTTAGTTACTGATAGCGCAGCCACCACGCATATCATCAACCTTTGTTGATATAAAACGCAAAGCGTAAATCAATACATGTAATCTATTTCACACCTATATTTCTTGCTATATTTCATAATCCTTTGATTTGCTCTCTATTTTATCCTAATGTGTAGCTAGAAAAGATCGCAACCAAACTAGGATGAAGATAAACAGAATGATAAATAATCTAGTCAATCGCTCGCAGGTAGCGAAAGTAGCATTGGTTATTGCTGGTTTGCTAATGGCAGCCCATACGCAGGCAGCGACACATATTTTTGCGAGTAAGTTAATCACCTCTGAAGATTCAAAAATACAGAGTGATAAGACAGTGATCGTTGAAGACAACAAAATCATTAATATCGTAGACGGCAAAGACGAAGGCGGCGAAGGGGACACTTTTATCGATTTAACCGGCAGCACACTTATGCCCGGTCTAATGGATATGCACGTGCACTTATCTTTTCAAAATGAAGGCCCTAGCTCGTATTTAAAGAGCTTTACGTCCAATGAAGCTGACTACGCAATCGCGGCTGTCGATTATGCACGGAAAACCATAATGGCAGGCTTTACAACGGTGCGAAATCTTGGCGATGTTGACAACGAAACCGTGGCTTTGCGTAAATCAATTAGCCAAGGAGTTACTGTTGGACCGCGTATTTATACAGCAGCAAAATCAATTGCTACTACCGGTGGACACGCAGACCCGACTAACGGAAGAAGTAGCGATTTAATGGGTAATCCTGGTCCACGAGATGGGGTGATAAACGGCGTTGCAGAAGCGAGACAAGCCGTGCGTCAACGCTACAAAGACGGTGCTGATTTAATTAAAATAACCGCAACTGGCGGGGTACTTAGTGTTGCAAAAAGTGGGCAAAACCCACAGTTTATGACCGATGAGTTAGAAGCGATTGTGCAAACAGCAAAAGACTATGGGATGACCGTAGCAGTGCATGCACATGGGAAAGAAGGCATGAAACGCGCCATTTTAGCGGGTATTGATTCAATTGAGCATGGCACTTACATGGACAAAGAAATTATTAAACTCATGCGCAAACATGATGTGTACTACGTACCTACAATATTAGCCGGGAACTTTGTTGCTGAGAAAGCAAAAATAGACGGTTATTTCCCGGATATCGTGCGCCCCAAGGCGGCTGCAATTGGTCCACTGATTCAACAAACCTTTGCAAGAGCACATGAAAACGGCGTATTGATTGCCTATGGTACTGATTCTGGTGTTTCTGCTCATGGCAACAACGGCCAAGAGTTTGCTCTGATGGTAGGAGCTGGTATGTCAGAAATGGATGCTATTTTAACGGCCACAATAAACGCAGCAAAACTGTTGAAAATCGACAACAAGCTGGGCACAGTAACCCAAGGCAAATTGGCCGATTTAGTCGCGGTAAAGGGTAATCCACTTGAGGATATTTCCTTGATGGAAAAAATAGATTTTGTAATGAAAGATGGAAAAGTAGTAAAAAATTAATCTTATTAGTTATTAGCGCAAGTCTGTATTGGCAATGTTAATGTCCATGCGCTGTGTATTGACTAAAGTTAGAACAAGCAGCCAAGTTAGGCTGCTTGTTCTATTTTAGGCTGTCTATTTAGTGTAGGCTGCGCTAATAAAAAGCGACCCTTTTAGAGTGCTGAGATGCTGTGTCTATAAAGAAGAAAGTTCAAGGAGTGATCCACTCCAAACATATGTTGTCCAGCATAACGCTAGCCTCCCTATTAGAGTCGACCATTATGCCTATTCCACTTGAGGCATTGTTGATTCCGCTTATGCAAAAAAGGCGTGAAAAGCTTTGGCTAATCGCGCTAATGGCCACGGTTGGTTGTCTAATTGGGGCCGTATTAGGTTATTTAGTGGGTTATTTCCTGTTTGACCTTATGCGTGATTTTATCATGCAACACATGACCACTGAGGCACAATTTGCTACTTTTCAACAACGCATGGAAACTGACGGATTTTGGTTTATATTTAGCACTGGTATAACTCCCATACCTCTGCAAATAGCGATGTTAGCGGCGGGAGTAACTGCATATTCGATTCCCTTGTTCTTATTAGCAACAGCAATGGGAAGAGTTATCCGCTATTTCGGATTAGCAGTTCTGGTTTATTACTTCGGTGACGAAACCGAAAAGCTAATAAAACGGTACAAATGGCAAGCTGGCTCGCTGGCTTTGCTTACCGTTTTATTGATTTGGTGGCTTATTCTTTTTTAATAAAGGCTAAAGCTCAGCAATGTATTTATCATTTTAAACAATCTGAAGTGATATAAAGCGTAACAAGCTCGTAATCGAAAAAAGTAATGCTGGCAAATGGATACCGTTAATCGCCAAGCATTAATTATTAACAACAATAATGAATTAAAACGATAAAGGAATAATCATGAAAAAGTTAATTTCACTTAGTTTAGCTTGCGCACTATTGAGCGCTTCAGCGTTATCAGCAGCCGCGCCAATTAGCGATAAGATCAAAACAGCAATGGCTTCAGATATTAGGACCGAAGCTGAAGTTGAACGAGATAGAAACCGAAAGCCTGTTCAAACATTGGAGTTTTTCGGTGTTGAGGACAACATGAGTGTTGTAGAGCTGATTCCTGGAGGTGGTTGGTATACCAAGTTACTTGCGCCTGCATTAAGTGAAAACGGGAAATACTATGCTGCAATCGGCACAGGTAGAATTAAAGAGCGTTTGTCTGATTTAGATGGTTTTGAAAAAATGAACATTATTGCTGAAGACGCCAGCAGTTTCCGTGAAGAAGGCGCCAGTAATTACTCTTTAAAAGCGACCTCTTTGGGTATACAAAATGTTGATATGGTACTCACTTTTCGTAACTACCATAACTTTGCTGAGCAAGGTCGTAAAAAGATGAACGAGCTTGCGTTTGAAGCGCTAAGACCCGGCGGTATTTATGGTGTTGTTGATCACACCGCTCGCCACATGGAACCATCAAACAGCAGTAACCGCCGTCGTATCGACCCGGTGCTCGCTATTAAAGAAATTCAAGAAGCCGGTTTCATATTAGTTGACTTCAGCAACATGCATTACAAAGAAGACGACGAGTTAGAATATGAAGTAGGCGCTCACTCTGTGTCAGGTAACACTGACCGTTGGACAATCAAGTTCATGAAGCCTGTAAACTAAACCAATATGAAAAGAGTCAGTGGTGATGGATCGGCGATAGTCATTATGTCGATTTATTAACAACGGCTCTTTTTTTTTAATCCAGTAGATCCCCGTAATATCCGCCCTGTCATTTTTTGGTCACATTAGTGACACACTTATGTAATTTAACTGTCTAAATTTCTTCATTTTTCTGTAAAACAATTGCCATTAAAAACACCTACAGTAGTCATGCATTCTCAACTAAGTACAAAAATTATAACCAGGACATTTGCATGAACACTAAACTCAGTTACATCACGCTGGCTTGTTTAGCCGCGCTTAATACACAAGTACAAGCCGAAGAAAACACAGAAGCCACAGAGTCTTCTATTGAAAAAATTCAGGTCATTGGCAAAAGCGTTTCATATGCAAACAATGAAACAACTGAGTCCATGCTAAAGCAGCAAAGCAATCTGACTAGCGTTCTCGCATCTATCGATAATCTGCCTGGCGTATTGATCAATGAAGGGGATACTTTTGGATCTGATGACTGGTCAACAACAATCTCTATTCGCGGCTTTCAAGTAAGTTTAGACGAACAACAGATTGGTATCACCGTTGATGGCATAGCAAACGGCAACTCCAACTATGGCGGTGGCGCAAAAGCCAACCGCTATATAGATACCGAGAACCTTTCTCTTGTTGAAGTATCTCAAGGCACCGCAGATATAGCTTCGCGTTCAAATGAAGCTTTAGGGGGTACCCTGAATTTCACAACAATCAATCCAACTCAAGAAGAGGGATTTTTAACTAGCTTGTCATTTGGCGATTTTGAAGCGCAGAAATACTTTTTACGTTACAACACTGGCGAAATTGCTAGAGACACGTTTGCATGGGTCAGCGTATCGAGCAGCAGCAACACTGACTGGGTAAACCAGTCTGCTGAAAACAAAAAAGACCATTTAGCCGCCAAACTTATATCTGACTTAAATGAGAATTGGGGCTTAACAGCTTACGCCTCCTATGATGATTCGCACGAGGACAACTATCAACGTGTTAGCAAAGGTCAATTTGAAACCAACCCTGACTCGGACCGATTAACCTCTGAGTGGACTGGCGTACCTTATATTGATCAACTATATCGCAAAGGTTGGTCTACATTGCGTGAGAATTTCTTCGTGTATCTAGCTTTAGATTATGCGGGTGACAGCCTCAGCTTTTCAAGTAACGTCTATTACCATGACAATGAAGGTCGTGGCGACTGGGTTCCACCTTATTTAAATGATTTAACCGACGATACTGGCCGCGCAGAAACAGAGCTATCCTCACAAACAACAGCAATGGGTGGCAGCTCAAGAGGAATTATTACTTTTGTTAATCGCGACGGTTTAGCGCTAACACCAGCTGACGGCTGTGTGAGCTCAATTACTTTTCCATATGGTGGTGCTGGTTCTGCATTTGACGCCGACTGTTTTGGTCCAGAAGCTATTCCAGTAGGCTCATATCGCCATACGCACTATGCAAAGCAACGCTTCGGACTCAATGCAGACCTTGCATATACCATTCAAACGGAAGCGCTTGAAAACGTTACTCGCGCCGGTATTTGGTACGAAGATTATAGTCGCGATGAGTATCGTGATTGGCATAAAATAATCGATTCAGCTTCAAGTTTTGAGTTTGATAATACTCCCTACTGGATACAGTATGACAACAGCTTTGCGGTTGAAACAACGATGCTTTATATCGAAAACGAAACCGATTTTGATTGGGTTAAAGCTCGTATTGGTGCTAAGAAATTCATTGTCGACCTGAGTAAAGATGACAACTTCAATGCTGCTAATAATATTGATAATGTTAACTCAGACTCAGACGTATTAATCTCCGCCGGATTTGTCGCTAATATGCCACTTGACGGTTTAGAGGTATTCGCTGGATATGCTGAGAACTTCGCCGCAATCAAAGACACCGTGCTTGAAAGAGATTCATCAACACTCACTGAAATTAAGCCTGAAACTGCAACAAACTTCGATATTGGTTTACGTTACAACTCTGACGTTATCGATGCTAGCGTTACATTTTACAAAATAGATTTCGACAACCGCGTTACATTCCTGCCGCCCGATTCACCTGTTTCAGGCATTGACTATAATATTGGAACGAACGGTTCTTATATTAACGTTGGCGGTATTGAATCTGAAGGGATTGAAGCATCGGTTAGCGTGCAATTATCTGAATACTTTAGTTTTTATGGCTCATTTACTAGCAACGAATCGATTTACAAAGACGTACCTGAGGCACTTGGCTTGAACATACAAGCAGGAAATACGGTATTCGGCTCGGTAGAGGATATGTGGGTTGGCTCACTCGATTATAACAAAGGTAATTACAGCGCAGGCTTATCTGTTAAGCATGTCGGTGACCGCTTTATTGATGCTGCAAACTCAGTGGTAGCTGAAGCATACACAGTGACCGATTTATATGCTGGTGTGAACGTTGATTTAGAAGTTCAAGGCATACAAAACATGCAAGTTCGATTTACGCTGAATAACCTCACCGATGAGAGTTATTTAAGCGGTATTGCTGGGCAATCGGCATGGATTGGCGCGCCTAGAACAGCCGCAGTAAATTTACAATTTAGCTTTTAAGTAAGCAGTTAAGGTTGTGTCCCGTCTCATCCCTGAGGCACTTTATATACCCTGACCTCATTGGTCAGGGTTTTTTTTACCTAAAGGAATGATAATGATGGAAAATGTAACGTTCGTGTCTATGAAAAATATCACCACCGTTATTGTAACTTGGTTGTTGTTTAGTTTCGCACCTGTAGTCAGTGCAACTGAATTGATCAGTACTCAAACACCAAAGTTGGTTATTGTCACTATCGATGGTTTGCGTTGGCAGGAAGCGTTTGGTGGAGCCGATGAAAAGCTACTTAATAATAAAGACTTTGTCAGTAATATCGAGCAGTTAACAGCACGCTTTTGGCATGCAGATCAGCAGGAACGTAAAAACCGGTTAATGCCATTTTTAACCAACGTGATAGGCACAAACGGCGTATTAATTGGCGACCGAAACAATGATTCTGGTATGTCATTGACCAACAAACAGCACTTTTCTTTTCCCGGTTATAACGAAATATTCACGGGCAAGGTTGATGACAACTTAACCTCAAATGCAAAAAATTTAAATCCAAATATCACCTTTCTGGAGTGGTTAAATAAGCAAGTCGGTTTTGAAAATGAAATTGCAATTTTTTCAGGATGGGATGTATTTCCGTTTATCTTCAACAGACAGCGCAGTGGTTTATTCATTAATGCCGGGTTTGAGAACATGCCGCTTTTAGAAAAACACTCACAAAAACCACCAGCGCAAGATGTCGCGGCTCAAATCGAGTTAATGAATCGCTTACAAGCTGAGATACCGAGCCCCTGGGACACAGTAAGACACGACGCGTTCACTTATGGCTTCGCCAAGCTGTATTTACAAGTAAAGCAGCCTAAAGTGTTGGTTATCAATTTAGGTGAAACTGACGATTTTGCGCATAATGGAAAATATGATGCTTATTTAGATAGCGCCAACCAAACCGACGAGTACCTGCGCGATCTATGGGCAACATTGCAAGACATGCCAGCCTATAACAATAACACCAACATGATCATTATTACCGATCATGGGCGCGGCAACGACGCGATTGACTGGCGCCACCATGCATCAAAACAAGCCGTACAAAACTATATGACCGCGTTATCTGACTTCAAAGATGGTATTGTTGGTTCAGAGCACATTTGGTTTGCAGCAATGGGCCCTAATATTAGAAGCCTGGGACTGTTAAAAACCACGCAGGAGTTAACCCAAACTCAATTTGCAGCCACGGCACTGGCATTACTTGGTATTGAAGTTAGTCAATACGATGCTAGCGCGGCAGGTTCTATAAAAGGAGTTATTCATGAGTAGTATGCGTCGACTAGCAACAAAAACGTTATTAATATCTAGCTGTTTTGCAGCATTGTTTGTCTGCGGGTTTATTGGTTCAGTCGTAGCGGCAAAAGAACCATCACCAGCGCACTCACTTCCTATGCAAACAGCAAGCGTAACTCATATACTATTTGGTTCATGTTCACATCAAGATAAAGCGATGCCTATTTTTGATGCTATTTTACAAGAACCTGCAGACGCGTTTATTTTCCTAGGCGACAACATTTATGGCGACACTGAGGATATGCAAGAGCTTGCCCAAAAATATAAGAAGCTAGGGCAGAATCCAGGCGTCAACGCGTTAAGAAGTAAGGTGTCTGTTTACGCCATTTGGGATGATCACGATTTTGGTGAAAACGATGCTGGAAAACAATATTCGTTCAAGGCGGAGTCTAAAAAAATCATGCTCGACTTCTGGAATGTACCCAAAGACAGTCCGCGCAGAGGCAGAGAAGATGGCATTTATGGTAGTTACGTCATTACCCCAACAAACGTTGATATTCAAGCAGATGATGCTATAGATTTAAACGCAATTCGTATAATTTTACCCGACCTAAGATATATGCGAGATGACCTAGAATCTGTCGGTCTCATTGGCTATCAAACGGACCGCAAACTTAAAGATATGGGGCCTTACACTTACTCAAAAGGATCGATGTTAAGCGAGCAACAATGGCAATGGATAGAGATTGAATTGCAGCAACCTGAAAGGATTAAAATTATTGGTTCCAGCTTGCAACTCATTGCCGACTTTACAGGATGGGAGTCGTGGGCCAATTTCAATGACCGTCAGCGCCTTTTCGATCTTATAAAAAAGCACAAAGTTAATGGCGTATTCATTATTAGTGGCGATACCCATTGGGGGGAAATATCAAAATTTGATACCAACATGGATTATCCACTTTGGGATGTAACCAGTTCCGGTTTGACCGAAGAGTGGAAGCAAGTAAGCCCCAATAAACATCGGGTTTCTGGTTACACTGACGAAGTGAACTATGGATTTTTTACGGTTAACTGGAATTTGCAAGATCCTAGTATTCATTTCGGATTGAAAGACCTTAAAGGCACTGTCGTGATGCAACAAAACATCACATTATCCAGCTTATCTCCTTATTAACCATAAAGGGAAACGCCTGCAGCCAGGATAAGGATAGTTTAACTGGTTAAGCCTTTTTGCACTAAATATCGATATGGCGCCTCATCGACTTCACTGGCGACTAAGGTGTGGTGCATAAAGCGACAAAAACTGGGTACATCACGCGTTGTTGAATGATCATCAGCACAAATAGACAGCGTGTCGCCATCCTGCATTTTACGAATTTGCAAACGGATCATCATCACCGGCTCAGGGCATCGCAAGCCTAGAGCGTTAAGTTGATGGTCAGCTTGTTCAAATATATCTGTCATAGTAACTTATCAACGGCATAGCACAGGGCTAAATGCCGTATGTCTCACGATATTCATTAATGCTAGCAACCGCATCAGCGTTAGTCTTTTTAGTCGACAAATATGCCACCACATCAGCCAAGGTCACAATAGAGATAACCTGAGTATTAAAATCACGTTCCACTTCTTGAATTGCTGACAATTCACCTTGACCGCGTTCTTGTCGATCAAGTGCAATTAACACACCAGCCAAACTAGCATCGTGCTGTTTAATCAACTGCATAGATTCACGGATTGCTGTTCCTGCAGTGATAACATCATCCACCAGCATGATCCTGCCTGCAAGTGCACTGCCGACTAAACTACCACCTTCACCATGCGTTTTTGCTTCTTTGCGATTAAAACAATAAGGCACGTCGAGGTTATAATCATTCGCTAAAGCGACTGCTGTGGTTGTGGCAATCGGGATGCCTTTATAAGCAGGACCAAACAAAACATCAAAATCAACATTAGCAGCTTGCAATGCAGCTGCGTAATAACGACCCAGCTTGGCTAAGTCACCGCCAGTATTAAACAAACCAGCATTGAAAAAATACGGACTGATGCGCCCTGACTTCAACGTAAACTCACCAAAACGTAATACGTTTCGCTGAATTGCAAATTCAATAAATTCTGTTTTGTAATCTTGAAGTTGAGTTGTTTGCATTCTTTATGCCTTTGTCATATACCCAGAGAAATTGAGTCGCACTAGTGGTATTTCAAATTTTTTATAAATAAAAGGCCTCATATGAGACCTTTTGTTTTTTGCTCACTTGCCTGTATCTGCTACAAAAAAGTTTACGCTAGCGCACTTTTTTGAGCATCAAATAATTCCATGATGCCGTCTTTTGCTAAACTCAACATTTCGTTCATTTCGTCAAAACTAAACGGTTCAGCTTCAGCAGTGCCTTGCACTTCAATAAGCTTGCCTGTTTCAGTCATGACAACATTCATGTCAGTTTCAGCAACAGAGTCTTCAAGATACTCAAGGTCGGCAACTGGGCTGCCTTTATATATACCAACTGAAACCGCAGCAATCATGTGCTTCATTGGGTTCGCTTTCAAAATGCCTTTCGCGCGCATCCACGTAAGTGCGTCAACCAGTGCAACGCAAGCACCTGTGATTGATGCCGTGCGAGTACCACCATCGGCTTGAATAACATCACAATCGACTGTAATTGTGTTTTCGCCTAGTAACTTCAAATCAACGGCTGCACGCAATGAACGTGCAATTAAACGTTGAATTTCAAGCGTACGGCCACCTTGTTTTCCGCGCGCTGCTTCACGGTCGGAACGTGTATGGGTTGCACGTGGCAACATGCTGTATTCAGCAGTAACCCAACCTTTACCTTGGCCTTTCATAAAACGAGGCACACCCTCAACAACCGTTGCATTGCAAAGCACTTTGGTGTTTCCAAACTCAATCAATACAGACCCTTCTGCATGACAAGTAAAGTTACGGGTAATAGTGACGGGACGGATTTGACTAGCAGTTCTGCCGCTTGGACGCATGTTTAACTCCTTAAAATTCAGCCGGCAATTATAGCGTAGTTAATAGCTGATCGGGAGGTGTAAAGTAAAGTTATCGGAAAAAAGTTGAAAACAGTGCAAGATTCGCCAATTTAATAAAGCCTGCTACACTAACGCTAGCTTGTCGCTGGTTACTAAACATTGAAAAGTGACTATTCAACCAGTCGAGCAGACCAATCAATTTATGCTACTTGTTATTGCATCTTAACCATCAATGGCGGCGATGCTGCAAGTGCTTTTAAGGAACATCTATGATTTACAGTATGACTGGATTTGCACGCCGCGAAATTAAAGCCGAATGGGGCAGTGCCGTTTGGGAAATTCGCTCCGTTAACCAACGTTACCTGGAAACCTTTTTCAGACTACCTGAGCAATTTCGCAGCCTCGAGCCTATTTTGCGCGAACGTTTTCGCAAAGGCCTACAACGTGGCAAAGTAGAATGTGCTTTGCGTTTCAGCATAAATGACGCAAATGTAAGCGCCATTAACGTCAATGAAGACTTAGCCAAGCAAGTTGTCGCTGCAGCTGCATGGGTTCAGCAACAGGGTGAGGTTGCCTTAACCAACCCCATTGAAATTTTGCGCTGGCCTGGTGTTATTGCCGCTCAAGAGGCTGACATGGATACCATTCAAGCTGACATGTTAAAAGCCTTTGACGATACCTTTAAAGACTTCGTTGCTTCGCGAGCAAGCGAAGGCGAAAATATGAAGACCCTTATCGAACAACGTCTAAACGCTATTCAAGCTGAAGGCAACAAAGTCTCGGCACATATGCCAACTGTCATCGAATGGCAAAAAGAGCGTATTCGCACCAAATTCACAGAAGCGCAAATTGAATTAGACGCCACACGTGTTGAACAAGAAATGGTATTACTGGCGCAAAAAATGGATGTTGCTGAAGAGCTGGATCGCTTGAACTCACATGTGAGTGAAACGATGTCTATTTTGAAGAAAGGTGGTGCAGTTGGTCGTCGTTTAGATTTTATGATGCAAGAGTTTAATCGTGAAGCTAATACCCTGGTATCGAAATCGATTAATACTGAAGTTACGCAGTCGGCTGTTGAGATGAAGGTGTTAATTGAGCAGATGCGTGAGCAGATCCAGAATATAGAATAGGATTGAGAAAAGCCCGAAAAAAGCAGATTTTATATTTAAATTCAAGGAATTATCAACACACGCAGATCAATTAAGATTAAACTT
>JAWUVZ010000032.1:0-15552 GCA_034112105.1 Glaciecola sp.
CAACGGCTGTGGCGTTATCAAATAAAACAGAGCATGAGTCGTCGCGGTAATTGTTGGGACAATAGACCAATGGAACGGGTATTTAGAATTTTAAAATCTGAATGGATACCCTCAACAGGATATGATTCAGAAGCAGAAGCAAAACGAGATGTAAGCAAATTCCTGATGAATTATTATAACTGGGAAAGGCCACATCAATTTAATGAAGGCATATCACCAGCGAAAGCAGAAGAATTAGCTAAAAAGGTGTTCGGGTATACTTGACCATAACAAACCCAGCAAAAGCGACACCTGTTGAATAGATCAGGAATGTCGTTTATTCTTCTTGTACTCGACCAACATTATATAATTTGCTAGTTAACACCATTTTATTTGGCTAAGTTAACTTAAATGATTAAAGTACTGTAGCTTCTGCAATTACAACAAAACCTTAGAGTAACGTTTTCTAAAGATGAGTCTAAAAAATAAATACACGATATTTAATGTCCCGTTTTATTGGAAACCGGTTTACTGGGTGTATGGATATAGTTTAGGGTTTTTGATGTATTTGTTGGTTGTGTTACAACATACAACATGCAAAGTAAGGATTCATGCTGAAGAGAACTTATTGCCGGATCAAAATTATATTTTTTGTTGCTGGCATCAAGACTTAACAGGCTTCTTTGCTTCAATGTTTGATTTTTCAAACTATAGAATACTGAATCATCCTGTTTGGTATATGAAACCTGTCCATGTATGCCTGCGTTTAATGGGTATAAAAAAAATATACTTCGGTTCCTCTGGCCATTCTGGAAAGGCGGCTGCCATAGAATTAACAAAGGCACTAAAGAGTGGATGCGACACCTTTATCACCCCCGATGGACCATCAGGACCACTAAATACTTTCCAAAAAGGGGCCTTGTATCTTTCTATGAACAGCACAATACCGATTGTACCCGTGAGGTTTGAATATGCTAATGCACGCAAATTAGGTGGCTGGGATCAAAAGAGATTTCCGCGACTATTTTCTAAATTTGATGTGTATTTGGGTAAACCGATAATTGTAAATGAGGCTAACTTTAAGCATGTTATTGCTGAAATTAAATTAGGTATGAGTAAATAATACTGAGAGCCGGTGTTTCGTTGTTTTAACTGTACCCTATCTCTTGTATATTGCGAATACATGATATCAATAATGTCGGGAGTCATGTTCGACGATCCGCAATAAGGTTAAAGCGGGAATGATCAAATAGAATCTGGCCGTCTCCTTAAGCAGCACTTTCTGTCAATTGTTTAATCGTGCTTTATAGTTGTTAAGAATGATTTAGCTAACCAAACAAATCATAAAGCCAAAACCACTTGAAAGCGGTTTCATAATGTTAGTGTGAGTTTCAAACTTTAATTAACTTGCACAGTTACTAAAGCACTTACAATCGCGTTGCGAAGCTCTCGGGTAGAGAAAAATCGCTTTGTAATTTCACTATTTTTGATAATGATAACAAGGCAGCCCAAGTGTCCCAAATGGTCACAATGAAATAATTTAAAGAGATATGGTCACAGCCGACAACACTAAATAAAAACGAGCAAATGCTGGTTACGGTTTGATATTTTTGCAACGAATAGTCTATTTCACTGGCGTTGACACGATAAAAATATCTATTTGCAAATTCAAGGATATTCGATGGCATCCCAATAGGTATGTTATCGTTATTTATTGGCACATTAGGTCGAAATTGCCTTTGAACAGTTTATAGGGATAGTCACAGGATATGAAAAGCTGGAGCGAAACTACCATTAAATGGTTGCTTTGGCATTTGTGATGATGTGGCTACCAATGTGGACTGACTGATTTATATACAGAAAAACTAACACTTCCTAATCTAATTAGGCTAATAGTCGATAAATAATAGATTAGGGATTCTAATTTTTGAATCCGGATTTGAACCACTAATAGGTATTATGAAATTGTCAGGAACAGATAATGACCAGCAAAGCTAACTACTCTCAAGGTATATTGTTATTTAAGTTAAGTACAAGCCAGTTGTTTGCTATGGGTACACTTAAGGTCAAGGAGTTGGTACCTTATTTAGCACTAAATAGACTGCCTCAGTCTCACGTCACTGTATTAGGTACTGCAAATATACGAAATAGAATTATTCCGGTGATTGATATGGCAATGGCTATAGGCTATCGGCCAATACAGGCAGAAGAATTAGAGAGCTGTTTTATTATTGTGACTGATTGTCAGCGTAAAGAAATTGGTTTTTTGGTACGCAGTATAGATAAAATTATTGACATTAATTGGCGTAACATTGAGGCACCACCAAACAATGTAGGCAAAGATGCATTTTTAACCGGTGTGACTCATATTGATGGAAAAATAATTCAATTGCTAGATGTAGAATTGTTATTGTCTAAGGTATACCCAGACGATCCTGTTAGCAGTTATCCAAGCTTAACGGATATTCAGCGAGAGCTGGTAAAGCCATTAAATATATTATTGGTTGATGATTCAATTGTTGCACGTAAACAACTATCTGATGCATTAAATGATCTCAATATTCCATACCGAGTGACTTCAAACGGACAGGATGCGCTTAATATGATGATGAAAAGTGCCGATGATGGGGAATTGGTCCACCTACTGGTGAGTGATATTGAGATGCCAGGCCTTGATGGTTACGAGCTGAGCTTTGAGGTAAAAAACAATCCTAATATTGCATCTGCCTATATTATTTTACATACTTCGCTATCAAGTAAAATAAGTGTTGGGCAGGCCCATCAAGTGGGTGCCAATGAGGCGCTTACTAAGTTTGATGCGAATGAATTGATTGAAGCGATATTAAGAGGTGCTCAATATCAGAATGAGTCTAAGAAATTGGCGATAAGTTGAGATATTAATCGTTTCTTGATGTTTTCTGTTCGTTTAAACAAATCATTTTCCCATGGGGAATATTAATCGTGCCCTTTTGCTTTAAATTCAAGCTTTCGACTTTGAGCTCTTTACGCTCGAGGTCTTTTAATTTTTTTCTGCTAGGAGTCAATAAACTCAATACTAAGAGTATAGGACAAATTAACGCGATCGACAAGCCTCTGTGACAGCTGCATTTGGGGGTGGTTTTGCGTTTTATCATTTGGTGTGTTGAAGAAATTAGCGAAATGGTGGTCGTTGGGGAGAGTGAGTAAGCTGTCCTTTGGTGCTGAAATCGGGACAGTGAGATGCGAAGGACCTCGCCATAACATTTGAATTTTTCAAGCATCATTGTGTTTCTGTATTTCATGCGCCAAAGTTAAATGCGACTAATTACTCATGTTTGCAATCTCCGCATACCACGCGTAAAAAACCTTATTCAAGAAGACGGCAACGTAGAAAGTCATCAAACTCACGCTCTACATAGTTGGGTAAGTACCTGCTTTGCTCGGCTAAGTTTGCAGTAAATTTATAATAATAACGTTCTACCAACTGATATAACAAGGTGGTTTCGGGGCGATGCCGTTTGTACTTTTGTTCTTGCTGTATTGCCAGCACATCCTTCATCCTTGAATAGTGGCATTGAAGGGTGTCAAACAAGCGCGTAGAAAACGGCTGAACAATGAGCCTGATTTTGGGATACGCCGAATTGTCGTATGCAAAAAGCACATTACCAAAGCAATCTAAGTATAGATTATTGTGGTTGAATGACTGTAAACTGCCCATTGGAGTCATATGCTCAAAGCCAGTTTTCGCAGTTCTTCAGGATTTCAGCTACCCCATCCCCCTTTTTTTCCGGCTAACAAACACCGCCAGTTCAGTAAAAGTTCAGTGTTCGGTTGAGAATTTCTATTAATTTTTTTTGACTTAGTCCTCTCCGAACCAGAAACAAGAAAGTTCGGAATAGTTTCGGTCAGGTTTTTGAGTGCATATTCCCAGCGGTTTTTTGCTTACTTTTCTTCAACTTACTACAAAACAGCGAACGATCCCCTTAGCCTCATAATCGTCAGATCCCCTGTTCGAGTCAGGCAGGGGCCACCATTTCTTCAGTACTATTTGCCGATAGTGACTACCAACATGAAATTTATTTTTTTAATATTAGTCATGTAATTAGTCAAGTAGGTATTCTCTAATATCCAAAATGTAATTACACTTCATCTTGAGACTCCGTATATATTATTATCTGAAAAATAATAAGCACTAACCTAATCTTGCAATATCACATGAGGGTACTGTCAAGTTAACAATCAGTGTCGGTGTCGGTGTCGGCCTCATCATTCACTAACTCATCGCTAACTTCAATTCGGTTACGGCCATTTCGTTTTGCGGTATAGAGGGCTTTATCTGCATTATGTATAATAGAGTCAACCGACATAGTCGCCGAAGGGGTAACACCAGCGATGCCAATACTAATAGTGACAAACGCAGAAACATCATTATATTTGTGTTCTATTTCACACTTCGCAATATCATTCTGGATACGCTGAGCAATATGGAGAGCGGCTTTAGTATTGATTTCTGGTAGAACCAAAATAAATTCGTCCCCCCCATATCTAGCGACCATATCACGAGGCCTTTGCGTATTATTACTAAATATTTTGGCAACTTGTTGTAGGCACATATCTCCTCTTGGATGCCCATAGTGATCATTAAATAACTTAAAATTGTCTATATCAATCATGATAATCGAAAGCGGGCGTTGCTCGCGATACAGGGCCTCCCAATCCACTTTTAGTTTTCTCTCAAGTCCCAAACGATTAGCAACTTGTGTAAGGGTATCAGTTAGGGTAAGTTTTTCTAGTGTAGCGTTTGTTTTTGTAATTTGGTCGTTAGCGTCATTTAATTCATTATTGTTTTTTTCTATCATTGTTAGCATATTATTGAATTCCTTGGACAGAATACCAATCTCATCCTCACTGCTGACAGTGGCGCGCAACTTATAATTTTTACTTTTGGAAATATCTTGCATTTGTTTGGCCAAATTTGAAAGTGGTAGAAACACTCTCTGTTTTAACAAGACCGCTATGATCAATATCATAAACACACCGATAGCTAGCGAAGAAAGCAAGGCATATTCGAGGCTGCGTCGTCCACTTTGGGTGATCACTTTTGGATACATGGTGCTAATGCTAAATACCGTATTGTCATCGAATAAATATGACTTGTAAATCTTTAGCACGTCAGCATTAACTGACTCAAGCCTATATTCATTGTTTGAAAAGTCGCTCATAGACAAGGAATTTTTAGTCATCACTTGTATGTTAAATTTCTTATGAAGTTGGCTACTAAATTTCTCAATGGTAAATTGATCTAGAGTGCGGCCAAAGATCATATAACCTTTTTTCGTGCCTAATTCTTCAGAGTCGAACACAGGACGAATAGAAAATGCGACTGGCATACCATGTTGAAAAAACATCCCTTTAATGACTTGAGGTTCATCACTTGAAAAAGATTTAAGCTTCTCTAACTCATTTTGCAATAATGAGATAGATTGAACCGTATTCTCTTCATTTGTTGTGTTTTCAACTTGTTTAATATCTTCAAGGTCAAACTTGAAAGTTCGTGTCCAAATAGGCTTAAATTCAATATCGAGAAAGTAAACTACATTAATCTGTAGATTTGAAAAAGTCATGGCATTTAGGTTAGCTTCAATATACTTATTGTTTACATTATCAATAAAGTTATAGGTATCGTCCCACGATGACCAATCATACAACTGACGGTCTACGAGATTTATAGTTTTAAAAATAACTTCTTCGACCCTATCAATATCACCTTTCGCGAATTGGTGTTCTAGCGACTGAAACGTAGGGAAAATTATAAGTTTCTGAATCAGCAAGAATGCAACTAACAATATCACTACCATGTTAATCAAAATTAACACAATTTTTTTATATATGGTCACACCGCTCCTTAATTAGTTATGGAAGTACTGGCTATTTATTTGTGAGGTCTGGCTGAAAGAAATTAGCTAAACAGGCCGCCATCAGCATCATCGATGGTACAACCAATATTATTCAATACGCGCATTCGAAGTGAGTGAGCTCAATGGCGCATAAGCATGAGAATTAATCAGCACGAAATATAAGGCAAAAGTGGTGATAACATCGGTTTCCTTGTTTGAGTAGTCAACAAGCGGTCCACTTGAAAAATGTATTGTATACTTTACAGATAGCTAAGTCTAAATAATCGAAATTGCAGTTACAATCTCAAATCATTTTATTGAGTATTAAATTAAATACATAAGTATATTTATACTGTTAGTGTTGTCGACTTTGTAAGTAGGTTGGACATCTAATTATCAGGCTATTAATACTCATGACGAAAATTATGAAGACGCTCTGGAGTATCAGATAAAAGGCTAAGCAATCAGGCCGACAGAGTACGAAGAAAAACAGTCACTGATCTCTTTACTAAGCAGCAGGAAGTAATTTTACATAGGTATATGAGATTAAGTATTCTTACCCTTTAGCATCCTAACTTTATGTGCCAAAACTTGCTATAGCGCTTTTTTTCATTCAGTTAATCGTCGATAAAGTCATTACCTACTGTGTGGTAAAGGCGTCGATTACTGAAAAAACGGGACCTTTATTGATCAATGCCTTACCAAATATGCGCCCTACCCGTGAGTTTTTAGGCTTATCTATTTCAGCCCAAGGTATATATCACCGTTTATGACCCTAGAAATATTGGAAGATTTCCACAACGTAGACAATCAAAAGTTGGTGTCTATGTATTTTAACGGTCCGTTATTAGTTATTACCGGCGAAAAGGAAACAATCAGCGTAGAACAATGCAGCTCGACACCCATAAGTTCATTCGACGCTTCATGCTGCATGTATTGCCATCAGGGTTTCACCGCATACGTCACTTCGGTTTGCTGGCGAGCCGCCCCAAGCTGGCACTTGCTCGCAAATTACTGGATGCGCCTGCGCACCAACAAAATCCCCATAGCGCAGGTTCGAAGGTAACCCACAGTTATTGCTCCGTGGCGGATATAGCAGTAAGCAGTCTTAGAAGTTTAGATAGATGGCATACGAATATTTACCTATCGCTTTTGTTGGTCAAAGCTCATTCTAAATATCATCTGCACTTATCGGCTTTGGCTGACGTTCATCTATATCTTTAAATTCATACTCTACGCCTAAATCAGCGGCAATCAGTCTTTTACCTGATTTTTGCATGATACGTTTATCACAAGCGAGTGCTACAATTGCGCGCCCTATAAATTGAGGCGATTCAGAATTCGACAAATCTATATGTTCAGCAGCTTTTAGAACTGCTTCAGTCCGAACAACGCCGGGGTAAAGCGAAATTGTGGCTACATTGTATTTTCTTAACTCTTCCCCCATACAGGCGACCATATGGTCAGTAGCCGCTTTAGCAGCACCATATGCAACGCCTTTATCATTCCTTTGTGCGGCAAAAAAAGAAAGGTTAACTATTAAACCTTGGTGTTCTATTAATAAAGGAGCTGCAAGCCGACTTGCTATAAAGTGTGCTCTAATACCTGCTTGAAACATAGAATCCCAACGCGAGCTTGGCTGTGTCCAAAATTCATTCTCATTCCAAAATTCCGTGCCGTTTGTGTAGTGTTCATATCCTCCCCAAACGCTATTTACGAGGATATCTAGTTTTTGCTCGTCTCGAGCTATTGTGTCGAAGACAGATTCAACTTGAGCGTCGTCAACGTGGTCACATTGAATAGCGATGCATTCGCCACCTAATTCTGATATCTCATTAGCTGTTTGATATATGGTGCCCGACAATTTAGATGCAGACTCCCCCTCATTTACAGTTCTGCCCGTTATATAGACTTTAGCTCCAGCTTTGCCAAGAGATAGAGCAATACCTTTTCCTATGCCCCTGCTTGCGCCTGTGACCAGCGCAACTTTGTTTGATAATGGTTTCATTTACATGTCGTCCTGATCATTTGAGGTTTTACAAAACCAAACCCTAGGTGTTTAAATACTGGTGCGCAGCGGTGTATTAATTTATTTAATTTTCAGTATTCAGTCGCTTATTTTTAAGCGTTAATATTTCATCACCATCGTCATTATAAGTATTCGTCGGTTGCCAACCCACATGCCGATAGAAACCATATGATCTGACGACTGGCGTTGCGGATGCGGCTAAGTGCAATTCTTTATTCCCCATAGTAAATAGTTGATTACTCGTACTAGATAAAAGTTCTTTGCCGATGCCAAACGCTTCATAACCAGATAGAACAGCAAGCACCAGTATTTCACCCGTAGCTGATTCACCAAAGCAAAAACCGACAATGATATTTTTCTCTAGAGCTACAGCGCCAATGATTTCCGAATTTTCGATTAACGGGGACCATGAAGCAGCAGTTACACCAATTGCTGCTAAATCGTTCTTGGTAAACTGATTGTCACTAGTTAGTCCCCTTAGTTCGATACATCGATCGATATCTTGGTTTTTAGCTTGTCTAAATTCTATTTTCATACATCGACTCTGGATTTTTGTTTAACGTTAACCTAGCACAGATGTCCGTAGCAAGAATGTATATCGCTCATTATTCGTATGCAACGAGGATGGAGTCAACGGCAGCGATGATCTGCTTTGAACTCACAGCCTTTTGGAGACAGTCAATGAACAGATTGGCTAGGGCATGTTTGGTATTTACGAGACCATAACGTTAAATGAGAATGTATAGACGCTAATGAAGGGCCGGTCTTGTTGGATAAATTTGTCGGCCGCTATGGTTGCCATTGCGCCCCCTAAGCTGTGACCAGTGATAAAAAGAGGGCATTTTTTACGCCTGACAATCTTCGAACTTTTGCCCAAAAAGAATAGCGCACCGATTGACCTGCCCACTCAACGAATGTTTGCTGTAATAACTTGCTACTGTTTTTATATTTAGGCTTATCCTCCCATTGCGAGCTTTCAGTCAATGGCAGCTCAACTTTACTGATTAACTTTTACCGAAATGTTGATTCGTTTGTTTCTTATCATTCTAGCTAACCTATCAAAATCCGCACCATGAGTGCTTTCACAAGTTACACCACTGCAAATACGGCAAATGAAACAGTCCCTTTTAAGATAAAGTATCCAAGCTGCTTTCGAATATCTATGGCAAGTGAATTGATATCTAATACCCTATGATAGGTGCACTTTATTGAAGTCGATGTGGTCCTGAGCAGAACTGTTGCGCCGCAGTCAATGAGGAATTCTTTGACGTTGATCAAAACAGGTTAGCCATTTTTCATCAACAATTCACTGGTATCTCTTTTACTTCATGGATCGTGACAATGCAAAATTTAGGCTACCGCCTAGGAGAATAAATGTTATTTGCCTTGATATTAATGAGAAGGAACATGCTATGAGCGTTAAAAAAAAGGTTACTTTAATTTTAATACTTATTGGACTCAGCTTATTCGCTCCGCTCACATGGTACAAAGTAAATTATTCAATGGACTTTGTACCATCCTATTCTGTCCAATCTGACAATCATAAACGTAAATTGTTAATTGCAACCCAGGGCAGTGAGTATAAAAATGCTTTAGTAGCAGGCATTATTCATGCACTTAAAGATCGTCCAGTTGACGTTCAGGTGGTAGACGTTTCAGCCCTCACAGACGTCAATATTGACGAATGGAGTGCGGTAGTTATTTTGCATACTTGGGAAAACTGGCAGCCACAAAAAGATGCCATGTTATTTATTGATCGTAATCCGGATCTTGCAAATATCATTGTGCTGACTACTTCAGGGCAAGGTGATTTAAAGATGGAAACCGTTGATGCAATAACGTCCGCCTCAGACATTTCTAATATAGAAAAAGATACTGCACAAATCGTGCGTCGAATTGATTCGGTAATCACCAAAGATTAACACTCAAAGGTTTTGTTATGACTAATTTTACTGACTTGAGAAAACAGATGATAAAGCACCAATTAATAATCGATAACGTGAATCAAATTTAGTGGTATCCATAATGGGTAGAAGGTCTACTTAAAAAGGAATTAGCGCAGATGAAACGTCCAGTAAAAAATAACGTTTTTAACTTTATCAAAAGTACTTTTTCTTCTTGGCTAATATTTTCATTAAGTCTCTATGTTACCTTTATTATTTGGTCCATCGCCACCAAATCTGCTGAACTCCATACCCAAGATTTATTTAAATTTGAGGTTACCCAAACGATTACGACAATCGAACAGCGCATGAAGGGATATGAGCACATGTTGCGCGGCGGTTTAGGGCTATTTAAATCGAGTGAACGAGTTAATCGCCTCGAATTTCATAATTATGTGAGTAATTTGCAAATTGATAAATATTGGCCGGGCGTTCAAGGTATTGGTTATGCTGTTATGCTAACCTCAGAAGAGAAAGACGTTTTTGTTAACACGGTGCGACTAGAAGGTTACGACCAATTTAATGTCTTCCCCCCAGGATTGCGCGATCAGTACAGCAGCATTCTCTATCTTGAGCCTTTCACAGCAAGAAATCAGCGCGCTTTTGGGTACGATATGTACTCAGAAAAGGCTCGCCATATCGCCATGGACATCGCCCGCGACAATGGCGATATCGCATTTTCAGCTAAGATTAAACTGGTTCAGGAAGGTGGTACTGATTTACAAAATGGATTTCTTATGTATCTCCCTTTATATCGCAATGGAGCGACTATTGAAAACACAGAACAGCGTCAAAAAGCACTCGTCGGATATATATATAGCCCATTTCGTATTGATGACCTGATAAATAGCATTCTCTTAAATGATAAAAAGCGGCAGGTACATTTTTCAATATACGACGGAGATTCAGCAGATGCTGATGCTGTATTTTATACGTCTAAAATAATTGAAGATTATTTACCTGGTTCTGACAGAAACAAATTTAAGCCTTCTTTTTCACTTGTTAAAGTTATTGAATTTCCTGGCCGAACTTGGACTATACAGTTTTATAGCACATCCGTTTTTGAAAGTATGTCTGAAAATAACTCAGCTAACTTGGTCGGCTTCATTGGTGCGGTTTTATCGGTACTTTTACTGATTGTGATGCTGAATATTGTAATCAGCCGTGGAAAAGAGAGTCAGACGAAAGCGAAATTGGAAGTATTAGTTAATCGTCTAAAAGCTGGCGCCTCGGCCGGAATTGTAGGGATTTGGGATTGGGATGTTGAAAACAATGTTTTGACTTGGGATTCGGTAATGTATCAATTGTATGGCTTAGATGAATCAGAGTTTGGCGATTTATATGAGGCTTGGATTTCCAGAGTATACATAGATGATCGGGCCCATATTGATGGCGAAATACAGGCAGCTCTGAGAAATGAAAAAGAATATTGTCCTGAATTCCGTATTTTATGGCCTGATAATTCGGTTCATTATATTAAAGCTGTATCAAAAACCAGTTTTGACGAGGAAGGCAAGCCGATTCGGATGATTGGTGTCAATTATGATATTACTGAGCAAAAAGACATTCAAATGCGTCTTGATAGGGAGGCATCATATGACCAGTTAACACACCTGCCTAATCGTCGCTTACTCAATGACATATTAAAGCAAGCTCTCGCCTCTGCTGAACGCAACAAAAAAAATATGGCTATTCTTTTTGTTGATTTGGATAGATTTAAACAAGTAAATGATGTCCACGGACATCAGGTCGGTGATTGGTTATTAAAAGAAGTATCAAGACGTATTCAATATTGTTTGCGCGCTACAGACACAGTTGGACGAATTGGGGGGGATGAGTTCGTCGTTGTACTTCCTGATATTTTTGACAACGCAATGGATGTAGCAAATAAAATACGAAAAATTTTAGAAGAACCTTTTGTAATGACCAATTGTGGAATTATGAAAATTTCTTCAAGTATTGGAGTGGCAATTTACCCTAAGCACGCAAAAAGCCAAAGTATGTTGGAGGAATGTGCTGACAAGGCAATGTATGAGGCAAAGCATAGAGGCCGCAATAAAGTTGTGCTGTTTGGTGATTTTCAAAATTAGTGACTTGGACATCCGTCCAATACGTTCGATGCTTGTGCCAGCTGGCACGGTTGCAGCAGCCAACAAGTTTTCGGTATCGTTGTGTGATGGAAATAGAGGAGGTGATTGGTGTGAAGTGAACATTGAGGTTTTAGTCGACAATGTTAGATTCAAACACATTGAGCGGTACATTGGAGGAGAATCATTGTCCATAACAAAACCGAGAAAGGGTCTCGTATCTATATCAAGAGCCTAAATTATCTTACCCGGACGAAAGCAAATTGTGCGGCTTTTAGTATGAAACAGAGCGATAATTTCATTGAGATCCCCACAAGAAGATGGAACGTGTATTGATTAAATATGAGTAATTCAATCTTAGTGTAGGAGGAGACCAATAGCGGTGTTGCCAAATTAATCATCGTCGCCGGCAGTTTCTTCTAATGGACATCGATTTAATACATATTGCTCGCCATTTACATCTTCAGAAATTAATTTAACAGGAAAGCCCCATAGTTTATGAAGATGCTTCATGACTTCTGAAGTAGTATCCGCTAAATTAATATTATTAGTAGGTATGTGGCGAATAGTGAGAGACCTATTACCTGCAATATCAACGTCATAGACTTCAATATTTGGTTCCTTCATACTGATATTGTATTGAGTTGAAATATTTTTTCGAATTTCTTGATATCCAGAATCATCATGAATAGCGGTAATATTAAGGTTCTTTAATCCAGCATCATCATTGAGTGTAAAAAATTTAAAGTCTCGAATGACTTTAGGTGACAAATATTGTGCAATAAAACTCTCATCCTTAAAATTTTGCATTGCAAAGGTCAATGATTCATTCCACGGTGTTCCGGCGAGTTCAGGAAACCATTTTTTATCCTCCTCAGTTGGTTGTTCACATATGCGCCTGATATCAATCATCATTTTAAAGCCTAATGCGTAGGGGTTTATGCCATTATAATAGGGGCTATCAAAATCAGGCTGAGCAACAACGTTGGTGTGACTTTTTAGAAATTCAATCATAAAACCATCGGTGACATGACCTCGCTCGTGCAATTCATTTAAGATAGTGTAATGCCAAAAACAAGCCCAACCTTCGTTCATAACTTGTGTCTGACGTTGTGGATAAAAGTATTGCCCAATTTTTCTTACAATTCGTACAATTTCTCTTTGCCATGGTTTCATCAATGGTGCGTTTTTTTCAATAAAATATAAAATATTTTCTTGAGGCTCACTGGGAAATCGACTTTTACTATCCTCACTTTGCAATTTTTGTGGAATGGTATTCCAGAGTTCATTAACCTGTGATTGTAAATATTGTTCCCGATCTGTTTGGCGCTGTTTTTCTTCACGCATTGATATAGGAGAAGGACGTTTATAACGATCAACACCGTAGTTCATTAGTGCATGACAAGAGTCCAAAATACTTTCGACCTCATCAACACCATATTTTTGTTCACAATCACTGATGTAATTTTTTGCAAAAACTAAATAATCGATTATTGCTTCAGCATCGGTCCACGTTTTGAATAAATAATTCCCTTTAAAGAATGAGTTATGTCCAAAGCAAGCATGAGCGATAACTAATACTTGCATCATCATACTGTTCTCTTCCATTAAATAGGCGATGCAAGGGTTTGAATTTATAACTATTTCATAGGCTAGGCCCATTTGACCTCGCCGATAAGATTGATCATTACTAATAAAATGTTTTCCAAAAGACCAATGATTGTATCCTATCGGCATTCCAGCACTGGAATAGGCATCTAACATCTGCTCTGCAGAGATAATTTCCATTTGATTTGGATAGGTGTCCAATCCAAAATCTTTGGCGATATCCTCAATGACTGCATAATATTGATTAATAAGATCGTAGTTCCAGTCTGCACTGGTTGAGATTGGTTCAGAGCCTTTCACTTTTTTAGATTTCAATCGTTTATTGGACATCATCAACCTCGATTTTTTAGACTATTGTTGAATTTCTAATGAACGCCTTGTTTTTGAAAAAATTCTCTGAAGATAGGGTATATATCGCTCTGTTGGACGATTTTCTTCATGGCAATGTTATCAAAATCCTCTAGCAAACTTTGATATTCATACCAAAGTGTTTGGGGTTCTCGTTCAGTTATTTCGACATAGGCAAAATATCGTATACTCGGTAAAATTGAGGTACTCATCAATCGGCGACACTTAACAGAGTCATTATCCCAGTTATCACCATCTGAGGCTTGAGCGGCATAAACATTCCAGTCTTCAGGATTATAACGATCATCTACGATTTCTTGCATGAGCATTAAAGCACTAGAAACGATGGTTCCACCGGTTTCTTGAGAATAAAAAAACTCATGTTCATCAACTTCTTTAGCCTGGGTATGATGACGAATGTAAACAACGTCAACATCCTTATATGAACGTTTTAAGAACATGTATAACAAAATATAAAATCGTTTAGCAATTTCTTTGGTTTTTTGATCCATTGAACCCGACACATCCATTAAACAGAACATAACCGCATTGGTTGTTGGTAGAGGTAATTTGGTGAAATGTTTGTAACGTAGATCAAATGAATCGAGATAGGGTATTCTTTTAATTCTGCGTTTTAGAGCTATGATTTCATCGTCTGCCTGACTAGTCTGCGAGGGCTCATCGCTGGGGAATTGTTGCGATGCTTGTTCTAGTATTTTCAGTCGCTTTTTTAAGGGACTTATAATTGCTATTCTTCGTGCCAGAGACATTTTAAGGGAACGCACTATATCAATGTTAGAAGGCGTACCATCAGTGTTAAAACCGGAGCGAATGTTTTTATAATTAACCAATTTCTTAAGCTTATTTTTCTGAAGATTTGGCAACTCCAAATCTTCAAATAATATATTCATATACTCATCACTAGATAATTCAAACATGAATTCATCATTGCCTTCACCGCTATCACTAGCCCTTTTGCCTCCTTGCCCATCCTCGGGCATTGGACGAGGTATTTGATCGCCGACTGAAAACTCTTTGTTGCCTGGGAAAACTCGATTTCTTTTACCACCTTGACCATGACGAAATGAAGGCTCACTTATATCCTTTGATGGAATGGAAACACTTTCACTTTTATCAACATCAGTAATACCACGATTAATGATTCGATCAGCGATCGATTTTTTTATTTGTGAACGATAACGCCTAATAAAGCGCTGTCGGTTAACAGTACTTTTATTTTTTTGATTGAGCCTTCGATCTATTATTTGCACAGAAAACCTCTCGAGTTAGGATGACTTTCTTACCCTGAGATACCATTCACAAAGCAGACGAACTTGCTTTCTCGTATAGCCTTTGGACACCATTCGACTAACAAAATCCTCATGTTTCTGATTATCCTCTTCAGAGGACTTAGCATTAAAAGAAATCACCGGTAGCAGATCTTCGGTATTTGAGAACATCTTTTTTTCAATCACGCTTCGCAATTTTTCGTAACTGTTCCATTTGGGATTGACACCATCATTGATGGCACGAGCTCTTAAAACAAAATTTACAACTTCATTTCTAAAGTCTTTAGGATTTGATATTCCGGCTGGTTTTTCTATCTTTTCTAGTTCGTCATTAAGTAGCTGGCGATCAAAATTTTCTCCCGTCTCTGGATCTCGATATTCTTGGTCTTGTAT
>JAWUVZ010000033.1:0-29917 GCA_034112105.1 Glaciecola sp.
GAAAAATAGTTTGATATTCAATTTTTGAATAACAGTAAATTCATTTCAGATATCATTGAAAATAGTATCACCTTTTTACTATCTCGATACCAAATACAAGAAAACCGCAACGGCAGGAAACTGCCCAAACCCGTCTGCCACTCATTGTATTTTTATGATTAAAAAAGCCACGTTAATTTGAGCGGAAATTTGAACCCACTATGACTGCTTTAGGCTCGGAAGAGCCAGTCAGTATGATTTAGCCGCAATAGAGAAACCTGTTTCTTATAGTCGACGGAGTTTGGCTAAACCTTACGTAATTGTTGGGAAATATCAATCAATAGTATGTGCTAACAGAGCCAAATGATTTAGATTTGTAATGTAAACAGTAGATCTAAAAAATGGGACTAATCGACTACCAATTCACGCTAGAAAATAAGTAGAAACTTAGATAAATTGATGGAAAGTTAGATAACTGCTTTGAAGGCGTTATTTTTATTGGTGGTTCTAACTTTTTTATCTAACTTTTAGTTATATGTATTTATTTATATCTGTGATGTCATCTTTTGTAAGGCTCTTAGGGTAACTATATCGGCGCTTTGTTAAGTTAAACCGTAAACCAATGTCAATAAAGACTCGCAGACTATAGCGATCACTTGTTACTATTCACTCTGTGCTATGTTTACCATCATGTTTCGTGTAGATGCGCCTATTACTCATCTTTATTTACTAAATCAAAGAGGCCTGTTTTGCAAATACAGCGACGCCATGCCGTCATTCCCAATCCTATTGACCCTCAATTGCCGCCAATGTTGGACCGACTCTACAGAAATAGAGGAGTAACTGACGTTGCTCAAATACAAACTCAAATAAAAAAATTACGTCACTACAATGAGTTAAAAGGAATTGAGAGAGCATCATCTTTAATTTGCGAAGCCATTAAGCAAGCTAAAGCTATTTGCATTATTGGCGATTTTGATGCTGATGGTGCAACCAGTACCGCTATTTGCATGTTAGCGTTAAAAGCATTTGGGCATAAAAATGTTGATTATTTGGTGCCTAACCGATTTGATTTTGGTTATGGTTTAAGTCCAGAAATTGTTGATGTTGCTTATCAGCAGAAAGCTGAATTTATTATTACCGTGGATAATGGAATATCTTGTGTCGAAGGTGTTAGTCACGCTAAAAAATTAGGTATGAAAGTGGTGGTCACAGATCATCATTTACCTGGTTATACGCTTCCTGATGCTGACGCAATCGTGAACCCTAATCAGCCAGGTTGTGAGTTTTTATCTAAAAATTTAGCGGGTGTGGGTGTTGCATTTTATGTCATGTTGGCAGTGAAGGCCCAATTGCAAAAGGAAGGTTGGTTTGAACAAAAAAACATTCAGCCGCCCAACTTAGCCAATTACCTCGATATTGTGGCTTTAGGAACGGTTGCTGATGTTGTGCCATTGGACGAAAATAACCGTGTGTTGGTGCATCAAGGTCTACAACGTATTCGCAGTGGTGTCGCTCGCCCCGGTATTAAGGCCATCTTAGAAGTAGCTGCAAGACCCTGTCATAAATTGTCATCTACCGACCTTGGCTTTGTGTTAGGTCCTCGCTTAAATGCAGCGGGCAGACTTGATGATATGTCACTGGGCATAGAATGCTTGCTGACTGAAGATCAACAAATAGCGCGCCAGATCGCGGCTCGTCTTGATGCCTTAAATCTTGAGCGCAGAGAAATTGAATCTTCAATGAAAGATGAAGCGGAAAAAGCGCTACAAGCCTTTATCTCACAAGGTAACGAATTACCCTCAGGTGTTGTGCTCTATCAAGCTGATTTTCACCAAGGTGTTATTGGTATACTGGCGGGTAGAATTAAAGAAAAATATTATCGGCCTACCATTGTATTTGCTCAACAAGATGAAAATTCTATTAAAGGTTCTGCTAGGTCAGTTCCTGGAGTGCATATTCGAGATTTGTTAGAAACTGTAAATACTCAAACGCCTGGCTTAATTGATAAGTTTGGGGGGCATGCAATGGCAGCAGGATTGAGCTTAAAAACCGCACGACTTAGTGAATTTAAAGTTGCGTTTGAAGTTGCAGTAGCGGCGGCCACTAAAGGCCTTCCGACTCAAAACCTTATTTTGTCTGATGGTGCGTTAGCTTGCCAAGAAATCAATATTGAAAATGCGAGCCTAATAAAACTCGCGGTTCCTTGGGGGCAAACGTTTGAGGAACCGTTATTCGATGGTGTATTTCAAATGCGTAGTCAGCGAATTGTTGGGAAGAATCACTTAAAAATGGTCGTTAGTTTAGATGGAATTGAATTTGATGCGATTGCTTTTAATATTGATATTAAAACTTGGCCTAATCTAAAAGTTAGACAAGTAAAGCTGGCTTATAAATTAGATATTAATGAATTTAGAGGCAAAATCAGTGTACAATTATTGGTGCAAGCGCTTCAAGAATTTGACTGAAGGGTACTATCAATTAAGGTTAACAGTTAGTCTGCCAAGTAATTTGAGCAAGCAGTATAATCTGTCATAACGAAGCTGCAATGCAGCAATGAAAGAGGCGTATTAGAACGATGGCAAGAAAAACAGCTTTGCAACTATTGCTAGAAACCCACCCAAATTTGGTGCATTCAGAATTATGCAAAGTGACGTCACATGTTCAACGTGAAGAAGATGGCTGGTACGTTAATACACTTTTAATCGCTAAAACAGACGTTCCTTTTATATTCAAACGTCGAAAAAAGTACAATAACTTAGTAGACCGAGTCGTTAATTTAACCTACTACCCTGAAATTAAAGATGTTGCGGGTATGGAATTCGAAACAATGAAAGTTGTTAGGATCAAAGTGAGCTAGCTTGAACAGAGACATTTACGATGGTTATGTCCTCCATCGCAGACCTTATCGTGAAACCAGTCTAATTGTTGACTTTTTTACGCTACAAAATGGCAGAGTTAGTGCTATGGCGAAGGGTGCGAGAGGTCCAAAGTCGGACAAAAAAAGCTTGTTGCAACCGCTCCAGGCCGTCAATTTTGAATTAAGTGGTCGCGGTACGTTGCGATATTTAGGACGCATTGAGTCGACATCTAGGTCTTTTTCGCTCTCGCAGCAAAGCTTATTTTGTGCTTTTTATCTAAATGAAGTATTGAACAGAGCGCTTCCTGAGTCAGAAGCATTTACACGTTTATTTAAACAATACGAATTATCTTTAAACATGCTGCGAGAGCTATCCAACGCAGAGTGCAAATTAGCAGATGTTGAACCTATATTGAGGAATTTTGAATTTGTTTTACTGGAAGAACTCGGTTATTTCCCTGACTTTACTTATGACTCCCAAAATGAACTAGAGATTGTGCATGATAAGAGCTATTCCTTGATGAATGAAATTGGTTTTGTCGAATGTGATAAGAATCAATCTTTCGCAATTCACGGTAAGGATATATTGGCAATCAACAATAATGATTGGCAGCAATCTTCGCTAAAAGCGGCAAAAAAGATAAGCCGTATCGCTTTGCATCCAATATTAGGTAACAAACCAATTAAAAGTCGTGAACTATTTAGTACAAAAATCATTACTTAACACATATTCCTTTTTGCTAAACCTATTCGGCCATCCTAGGAGAGCTCAGTGCAAGATATATTATTAGGCGTCAACATCGACCATATTGCGACACTTCGCAATGCAAGAGGTACAAACTATCCCAATCCAGTTCACGCGGCTGATATTGCCGAGAGAGGTGGCGCTGATGGTATTACGGTACATTTGCGCGAAGACCGCCGACACATAAAAGATAAAGATGTGTATTTGCTCAAAGAAACGATTAATACGCGACTCAATCTCGAGATGGCTGTTACTGACGAAATGCTAATAATTGCTGCGAAAGTGCAACCAGAATTTTGTTGCTTAGTGCCCGAAAAAAGGGAAGAGCTGACTACCGAGGGCGGTTTAGATGTCGCTGGTAACCTAGCGAAAATGAAAGCGGCTTGTGATCAATTAAAAGCTCAGAACACACTGGCATCATTATTTATAGACGCTGATGAAAGGCAAATTGAAGCCGCTGTCAGCGCAGGTGCACCTTATATTGAAATTCACACAGGGCAAAATGCTGAAGCAAAAAATGAAGCTCAAGCTGAGTTAGAATTAGCCAAGTTAGTAAAGGGCATAGAGTATGCGCACAAACTTGGACTGAAAGTAAATGCCGGCCACGGTCTGCATTATCACAATGTAAAGCCAATCGCTGCCATTCCTCAATTGATTGAATTGAATATTGGTCACAGTATTATTGCTCGAGCAGCATTTGATGGCCTTGAAAAAGCAGTTAGAGATATGCGTTTATTGATGCAAGAAGCTAGATTAAGCCACCGTTAATCTTTCATGCTAGATGCAATGCGTGGTCGTCTTAGTCGTTATATTTATAAGCCGTTGGCAGTGCGGTGGTATATACTTCGCGATTGTATCCAAAAAAGGAGTAGTAAATGCCGATCGTTGGAGTAGGAACTGATATAGTTGAAATTGCTAGGTTGCAGGAAAGCGTTGATAAATCTAGTTCAATGGCGAAGCGAATACTCACTCCTAATGAGTATTCAGACTATTTAGCATTAACTAATTTACCTAGAATTAGGCCGCGTCAAAAAACCGAAGTGGAAGACAAAGGCGTGACTAATATTAGTTCACAAGCCCGTTTTTTAGCTAAACGTTTTGCTGCAAAAGAAGCCGCGGTTAAAGCAATTGGCAATGGCATTGGTAATGGCGTAAGTTGGCAGCAAATAGAAGTTTCCCACTACGCAACAGGCCAGCCTTACTTAAAAGTAAACGGTCATCTTGAATTGCTGTTTCAGCAGAAAGGAGTAAAGCATACTCATCTTTCTATTTCAGATGAAAAGCATTACGCAACAGCTACAGTAATTTTAGAGAGTTAACGATTGTGGTTCAATTTTTTAAAGCGAAAAAACAATCGCTATCGCGCAAAAACAGGGCTCAAGAGAAGGTTAGTCTTGAGACCCTAGAGATGTCAGTTGACGTCATCGATCATAACGGTAATGGAATTTGTTTATCTCACAAGCCGATTATTGTAGTACCCGCTTCGATACCCGGTGAGCTATATCGTGTTCAGCTATTCTCGAAAAAGCAAAAAGTATGGCACGGCAAAATAGTCAAAGTATTACAAGGGCATGAATCGGCTAGAGTAAAAGAATTTTGTCCTTATGTAAGTCAATGCGGAGGCTGTTCCCATCAATCTTTTGATGCCGATTATTTGATTCAAGCAAAACAGATAAGTCTGCAAAGCTACTTAGAAAAAGCTATCCCTTCATCGAGACTCGAAGACTGTGATTGGCAGGATGTCATTAAATCAAATATTTCTGATAATCATAACGGGTATCGACGGCGTGCTCGCGTTGCGATTGATGCGCGTAATTCAGACGACATTAAAATAGGCTTTAGGCAAGAAAAGTCGAATAAAGTTGTCGACATACCTAAATGTGCAGTGCTAACAGAATCCTTACAAAGCGTTTATGAACGCTTAGTAAGTCTGATCAAAAGCCTACCTAGCGCTTCTTCTATTGGACATATTACCTTAACTGAGGGTGCCCAAAGACCACAAGTATGTTTGCATTTAACCAAAAATTTGAGCACTGAATCAGTTCAAATGCTGATTCTAGAACAACAGTCCTCCGGCACTCAGTACATGATTGAATCCAAAGCATCAAAGCTCCTAAATGTGGCTGCATTGCAGGCTGATAATAAAATCAGTATCGAAGCAACAAATGCAGTTGTAAATTCTGCATTCACGATTTCTGATAGCCCATCTTTGAATTTAGCGGTAACGGCCAATAACTTTATACAAATCAATCAACACGTAAATCAACAGATGTTGAAATTAGCAAAAGACTGGTTAAACCCAACCCCAGAAGATTGTGTCGTTGATTTATTTTCAGGCGTTGGAAACTTTTCGCTTTACTTGGCGCCATATTGTAAAGAAGTGATCGGTATTGAAGGTGTGGCCGAAATGGTGCAACAAGCAAAAGAAAACGCACAACTAAATGGCATTGAAAATTGTCGATTTGAACATTATGACCTCAACGACTTGGCATTAAAGGCAACGCTGAATATACCCGAAGACTCGTTTTTTATAGTCGATCCGTCGCGCGCAGGCGCATTGGAAGTAATGAAGGTGATATCAGTATTTAAGCCACAAAAAATATTGTATGTTTCTTGCAACCCCACAAGTTTTGCGAGAGACGTTAATGCTCTTCCCGGCAAATTCGAGATTACAAAAGCACGAGCACTTGATATGTTCCCGTTCACAAAGCATATTGAGATGGTTGCCCTAATAAGCTCAAAGTAGAGTGCAAAATATATGGTATCGATAAGAAGTGTTCATCAAAGCAGTCGGCCAACCTTTAGCCAATGGTTAGCAGATTTGGATGTGCCAGAAAAAACCAAAGCGAAATTAAGTCAGATTTCAGATAAACCAAATGACCTCTTAATCGGTCAAGAGATGGTTGAAATATTGCACGAACTTCACATGGATGATGAAACACTACAAGCAGCATTAGTCTTCCCATATTGTCAAATTCATGAGTTATCTGAAGACCAAATTGAAGAACAGTTTGGCGCGCCAATTAAAGACCTGATCATTGGTGTCCGTCGTATGGACGCCATTAAGACTCTGCAATCTCGAAATCGGTATGATGAAAATCACGTTAATAACTTGCGTCGTATGTTATTAAGTCTGGTGGAAGACGTGCGCGCTGTGGTTATAAAAATGGCTGAACGCATTTGTACTTTGCATTCGGTAAAAGAGGCTGATGAAGAAACTCGGGTTATCGTCGCACATGAATGTTCCAGTATTTACGCTCCTCTGGCTAATCGCTTAGGTATTGGTCAACTTAAATGGGAACTTGAAGATCTTTCGTTTCGCTATCTACATCCAATGACCTACAAACGTATAGCTGAAATGCTGGATGAAAAACGCATTGATCGCGAGCAATACATCATTGATATTGTGCAGAAACTACAAGGCTTGCTAGACGACCAAAACATTAAAGCAGAAGTTATTGGGCGTCCTAAGCATATTTACAGTATTTGGAAAAAAATGCAGAAAAAACAGCTTTCTTTTGAAGAGTTGTTTGATATTCGTGCATTGCGTATTGTGGCTGATAGATTGCAGGATTGCTATGCCGCCTTAGGCACAGTGCATACTCTCTGGAAACATATCCCCAAAGAATTTGACGATTATATTGCGACACCTAAACAGAACGGTTATCAAAGCATTCATACCGTTATTGTCGGCCCACAAGGCAAGTCTGTAGAAATTCAAATTAGAACTCAGAAAATGCATCAAGATGCAGAGTTGGGTGTTGCTGCTCACTGGAAGTACAAAGAAGGTACAACTGGCAAAAGTGGGGGCTCAGAAGAGCGTTTAAATTGGCTTCGCAAAATTCTTCAGTGGCAAGAAGAGATGGCAGAATCGGGTGATTTAGTGGAAGAACTCCGTAGTCAGGTATTCGACGACCGAGTCTACGTTTTCACACCGAAAGGCGATGTTATTGATTTGCCGCTTGGTTCAACGCCTCTTGATTTTGCTTACTATGTGCACAGCAACGTTGGCCATAGGTGCATTGGTGCTAAGGTAAATAAGCGTATAGTTCCATTCACTTATAAGCTGCAGAGTGGCGATCAGGTAGAAGTTCTGACGGGCAAAAATACCTCCCCAAGTCGAGATTGGATGCATCCAGGTTTGGGTTATGTCTTTTCTGCACGCGCCAGAGCAACAATTCATTCATTCTTCAAAAAACAAGATAAAGGCAAGAATATTGATGCTGGAAGAGAACTCCTAGAACGAGAGCTCTCAAAAGCAGGTCTTTCTATTAAACTCGCAGTTGGTGCAATTGACAAGTTTAATGCAAATTCGATAGATGATTTATTTGCCGCTATAGGAGTGGGTGATACACGCGTACTGACGGTTGTGCATTTCTTATTACATAAGCATGCGCCACCGCCGATAGAGCCAGCTGAGATAACGATTAAGCCACGGCGAGCAAAATTGCGCAAAGGTAGCGAGCCTATTATTGCTGAAGGTGTCGGTAATTTGCTCAGTCAAATTGCGAAGTGTTGTCAACCTGTTGCGGGTGAGTCTATCCTGGGATATATCACGCAAGGTAAGGGAGTGAGTGTGCACAAGGAAAACTGTGCCCAGTTATGCAACCTTTTAGAACAGCATCCTGAACGTCAAATAGATGTATCTTGGGCAATTGAACATCAAACTAGTTTTCAAACCGAGCTTAACGTATATTGTAATGACAGATCTGGTGTTTTAAGAGATATCACTACTGTGTTATCAAATGAGAAAGTCGGTTTGCTTGGCGTTAATAGTTTAAGTAATAAAAGTCATAACTCTGCGCTGATAAAACTAACTATTGAAGTTATAGATGCGGACAATTTGGCTCGCGTTGTTGATAAGTTAAAACAATTGCCTGATGTTAATGACGTAGCGAGAGATTAAGCTGATGCGATTAACTAATCTCTCACATAAATCATCTATTCAGCAATGATAAAAAATCGACTTTCTCTTAATTCTGATAGCGTCCTGCGCAAAGCCTTGAATATTCAATTAGACTGCGCCAAACTTGGCTTCGATTGGCCAGAAGTTGCTCCTGTCTTCGACAAAGTGTTGGAAGAAATTGAAGAAGTTAAAGCAGAGGTATATGCGGATAAGCAACAGCAGCAGAAAATAGAAGACGAAATAGGTGATTTGTTATTCGCTGTTGTCAATTTATCTCGTCATTTAGACGTTAATCCTGAAATTGCATTAGAAAAAGCGAGTGAAAAATTTACAAAACGTTTTATGTTAGTAGAGCAATTTGCCGCCAAGCAGGATGTCGAGTTAACTAGTTTGACCTTAGATGCGCTAGAGCTACTCTGGCAAAAAGCGAAGGAAATATTAAGTAAGGCGCATGAGTAAACCCAATTATGCGCTTGCTGTTTAATTACAATGTCTATCATCGGTATAGACTTTGTAATTAAATTAATTTAAATCAAATCAAATCAAATCAAATTAAATTAAGCAAAGCAATCGCATTGACTAAGTGGATGAGGTTGTGCAGGACGCTGGCGAGCCTTAGAATAAAGCGTCAGATACTACCCGTAGCTACGTCCTTATATAGATAATCCACAAAAACACTTCGCTTTTTCCCCAAAGTCTGTATAATTCGCGGCCTGCCCAGTTGCACCCACCTTTGGGAAGGTGGTAGATTAACCAGCTCGAAGGGGCTAACAGGTTGATATAAATGCACTTTAGGCGGTAATTATACTGTTTAATAGTGAACTTAACTGATAATTTTGGGTGACGAATAAATGAAAACTTTTGTTGCAAAGCCAGAAAGCGTAGAACGCGACTGGTATGTGGTTGACGCCGCAGACAAAACTTTAGGCCGTTTTGCGGCTGAGATAGCGCTGAGACTGCGCGGTAAGCATAAGCCAGAGTATACTCCTCACGTGGATACTGGTGATTACATTGTTGTAATTAATGCAGAAAAAATTACGGTAACAGGAAATAAAGCGAAGGGTAAAATTTATTACTCTCACTCCGGTTATCCAGGTGGCTTAAAAGAAGCAACTTTTGAACAGCTAATTCAAAAAAGACCAGAAATGGTCATTGAGAAAGCGGTTAAAGGTATGCTTCCAAAAGGTCCACTAGGTCGTGCTATGTTCCGCAAAATGAAAGTTTTTGCTGGTCCAGAGCATACGCATGCTGCACAACAGCCACAATCACTGGACATTTAAGGAGCGAGCAAAATGGCAGATACTCAATATTACGGCACTGGCCGTCGCAAAAGCTCAACAGCTCGCGTTTTTCTTCGTCCGGGCACTGGTAACATTATTGTAAACCAGAAGCCAGTTAATGTTTTCTTTGGTCGCGAAACTGCAGTTATGATAGTTAAGCAACCATTAGAACTTGTTGAAATGACTGAAAAATTCGATCTTTACGTTACCGTTTCTGGCGGTGGTATCAGCGGACAAGCTGGTGCAATACGTCACGGTATTACTCGTGCTCTTATGGAGTTCGATGAAACGTTGCGTCCTGCGCTACGTAAAGCCGGATTCGTAACACGTGATGCTCGTAAAGTTGAACGTAAGAAAGTGGGTCTACACAAAGCGCGTAAGCGTCCACAATTCTCGAAACGTTAATCTTTTTCGATATGTTGTTCAAAAACCCAGCTTCGGCTGGGTTTTTTATTTGTAGCGAAAAATTAATATCATACTAAGAATTTTAGTCCACATGTATACAAATACAGCTGTTGTAGACAAAACTTGGCTTATGACACCAAAAACAATCAAAAATTATGACTAAATCCTTGTGTTTACTAAGGGTTTTCTTTTAAAATACACGGCTAAGTATAATCGTCTATTTAAGATTATAAATATCAGTTTGATCTAGGTCGCGAGTAAACCATTATTAAACGTGAAGCTATTATTTGAAACCCGTCTTTCCAACCCCGGAGAAAAGTTGATGAGCGATGTATCAGTGGATACCAATGAATCAGCAACAAATAACGAACAGCCTAAAAGTAGCAATCGTCGCAAGTTTTTAACTGTTGGTACATGTGTTGTTGGTGCGATTGGTGCTGTAGGTGCTGCAGTCCCTTTTGTTGCCTCTTGGCAGCCAAGTGCAAGAGCCAAAGCGGCCGGTGCTGATGTACAAGTAGATATTAGTGCTATCCAACCAGGCCAAATGATTCGCGTTAAATGGCGAAGCAAGCCAGTATGGATAGTGCGCAGAACGCCAGAGTTATTGAAAAGTTTGAGCGCTATTGATGATCAACTTCGAGACCCGAACTCAGAACAGGAACAACAACCTGCCTTCGCTAAAAATGAATACCGTTCATTAAAAGCCGAATATTTAATATTAGTAGGCATTTGTACTCACTTAGGCTGTTCACCACAGCATTTAGCTGATGGTACGTTTGAAGAATATGCTGAAGGCGTTGCAGAAGGTTTCTTCTGCCCTTGCCATGGTTCTAAATTTGATATGGCTGGCCGTGTTTTTCAAGGCGTTCCTGCACCACTAAATTTAGTTGTGCCGCCCTATCAATATGTTGATGATAATACAATTATTATCGGCTCAGAAGCGGAGATTGTGTAATGAATGCATTTATGAGCTGGATTGAGCAACGTATTCCAGTGATGCGCGTAGCAAATATGCACGCAATTCAATATCCAGCACCAAAAAATATGAACTTTTGGTACATATTCGGCTTCTTGGCGACTATTGTACTGGTAAATCAAATCTTAACCGGTATTTGGTTGACGATGAGTTACGAACCGTCATCAGAGCGCGCTTTCGCGTCCGTAGAATACATTATGCGTGAAGTCAACTACGGTTGGTTGATTCGCTATATGCACAGCACAGGTGCCTCAGCATTCTTTATCGTTGTATATATGCATATGTTTAGAGGAATGATGTACGGCTCTTACCAAAAACCTCGCGAGTTATTGTGGGTGTTTGGTATGCTGATTTATTTAGCGCTTATGGCTGAAGCTTTCATGGGCTATGTATTACCTTGGGGGCAAATGTCATATTGGGGTGCACAGGTTATTGTATCGCTATTCAGCGCGATACCCGTCATTGGACCTGATTTAGTTGAATGGATCCAAGGTGACTATGTTATCTCTGGTGCTACGCTCAATAGATTCTTTGCATTGCATGTAATTGCATTGCCGTTGGTTATCGTTATCTTAGTATTCTTACACATCATTGCATTGCATGAAGTAGGTTCGAATAACCCAGATGGCACAAACATCAAACATAAAAAAGGGTCATTGGCTGAAGAAGATAAAACAGTCTATAAGATCCATGAATATTACACAGATAAGTACGATATAATTGATGACGTTGTGCCGTTTTTTCCACACATCGTGCTGAAAGACTTAGTGGCGTTTAGCGTATTCTTATTCGGCTTCTGTTATATCATGTTCTTTATGCCTGAGATGGGCGGCTACTTCTTAGAGCACCCGAATTTTGAAATTGCAAACCCATATAAAACGCCTGAACACATATTCCCGGTATGGTATTTCACTCCGTTTTATGCAATTTTGAAGGCAGTTCCAGATAAATTGTTTGGCGTATTAACGATGTGCGGTGCGATAGCAGTTCTTTTCGCAATGCCTTGGGTTGACCGCGGTAAAGTAAGATCCTGGCGCTATAGATGTGGTTTGCATAAAGTTAATCTTCTGATATTTGCTGCTGTTTTTATCTTCTTGGGTTACCTTGGTGGAACGCCACAAGAAAATTGGAAAATTATCGCTTCTCAAATAGCAACTATTATGTATTTTGGTTTCTTTGTTTTACTTTGGATTTACTCGGGTAAAGAGAAAACCAAGCCAGTACCTGAGAGGATCACACTATGAAAAAATGGTTAGCGATTTTATTGTTAGTGCCTAGTTTCGCATTCGCAGCCGGAACTGCGTATCCTAACGATCATGCTGATATAGATTTGACAGACCAGTCGTCTTTGCAGCGTGGTGCGCAAACCTTTATGAATTATTGTTTAGGTTGTCACCAAATGCAGTACCAACGTTACCAGCGCACTTTCCAAGATATTGGAGTGCCTGATGAATTAGGTGATAAATATTTGCGTTTTACCGGAGAGAAGGTAAGCGACTATATAACATCTACCATGCCAGCAGAAGCATCAGCAAAATGGTTTGGAGCACCGCCGCCTGACTTAACGTTAGTTGCGCGTTCACGCGGGGTCGATTGGATATACACTTATCTTCGCACATTTTATGTAGACGAGAGTAAAACATTTGGTGTTAATAACCTCGCGTTCCCGAACGCAGGTATGCCGCACGTTTTACAAGGTTTGCAAGGTACACCAAGATTAGCAACTGAAATGAAGATGGTCGACGGTGAGATGAAGGAATTGAGTGTGGGTTTGCGCACCGATGGTGATGGTAAACTCACAACTGAAGAATATGACCAAACTATTTTAGATTTGGTTAACTTCCTAGCGTACACTGGCGAGCCATCAAGATTGCAATCAGAAAACATTGGTAAAGGTGTGTTGATTTTCATCCTCATCTTCTTTGTTTTTGCATACTTACTTAAGAAAGATTATTGGAAAGACGTTAAAAAATAACGACTTACCTCTAGTGATAAAATAAAAGGGGCAGTGTGCCCCTTTTAGGTTTTTTAACTGTTTATTTTTTTGCAATTCTCTCTTAGAGAGATAATTCGGAGGTTTTAATGGCTGTAGCCGCAAACAAACGTTCAATAATGACGTTGTTTTCTGACAATATTGATATTTATAGTCACCAAGTACGCATAGTATTGGCGGAAAAAGGTGTAGGCGTAGAAATTAGCTATCTTGACCCGACTCAACTCAGTGAAGATTTATTGGAGTTGAACCCATACGGAACGGTTCCAACGCTAGTTGATAGAGAGTTAGTGCTGTATAAATCTCATATTATCATGGAGTATTTAGACGAGCGCTTCCCGCATCCACCATTAATGCCTGTCTACCCGGTGTCGCGTGGTGAAAGCCGTTTGATGATGCATCGTATTGAGCATGATTGGTATGCGCTAGCAGCTAAGATTTTCCGCAATGAGCCAGGTGCAGATGAAGCACGCACAGAGTTGCGCGAATCGTTGCTAGCCTTAGGTCCAATTTTTGCAGAAAAAGCTTATTTTATGAGTGATGAATTTAGCTTGGTTGACTGCTATCTAGCGCCGCTTTTATGGCGTTTACCCGCATTGAATATCACGCTAAGTGGTGCCGGCAGTAAAGACGTTGTTGCCTATATGAATCGTATATTTGAGCGTGGTTCTTTCAAAGCATCTTTGACTGACCAAGAACGTGAAATTCATAATCCTTTATAAGTAAGTTATTAAATACGACCTATTTTACTGGGTCGTATTTAAACCATCCTTTGTACATCCTTTTCGTTTGACAACAACTTGAGAGCACTAATGGACAATATGACCAGCAACCAACCGTATTTGCTTCGCGCTTTTAGCGACTGGATCATTGATAACGGTTTGACGCCTTACATTGTGGTCGACGCTGATTTACCTGGTGTAGAAGTACCTAGGCAGTTTGTGAAAGATGGCCAAATTGTTCTGAATATATCACCAAGCGCTTGCGTAAATTTGAATGTAGGACTGGAGGGAGTTGCGTTTCAAGCTCGATTTTCTGGTCAGCCTATGCAAGTATTTGTTCCGAGTATTGCGGTTAGTGCCATATATGCGCGTGAGAATGGCGCTGGGACTGTATTTACCCATACACCAGAAGATATAACTGAATATGAAAAGAGCACGTTGGAGTCATCGAGCACGCCTTCTATAGAGCCTGTTAAGAAACTTGAAAGTGTTAAACCGACTGAAAAGAGCTCTGCAAAACAGCCAGAGACAAGCAAGTTAACATTAACCCCGGAAAGTAAAATGAGTAGTACTGAAAAAACGCCCAAAGCCAGTAATGGAAAATCTAAACCACCTAGCTTGAAAGTGATTAAATAACCTTCTATAAACAGCATATTTAGGCTGCGTGTAAAATCAAACGTGTCTCTATCAAGTGATACCGATTAAGGAATGAGTTCCATTACTCTTATTACCTTGGAAACGCCGTCAACATTTCGAGCTGCATCAACCGCTGCTGCAGCCTCTTCCTTCCTAAGCAAACCCATAATAAATACTTCACTATCTTCAACCACAAGAACTAGCTTAAACAGTGGGATTTGTTCATTGCCAAGCATTATGGTTTTAATTTTTGACGCCAGCCACACATCATTCATTGTTGAGGTCGCAGGAATAGGACTTCCAAGTCTGACTTGGTTGTGTACTTTCATCACGTTCTGAACAGCAGTCGCGGCCTTTTCCACCTCAATAATCATTCTTTGCGTCGGCGCTTGACCGGTCAAAAGAACTTGACCATTGTAAACATCAACGGTCACTGCCGCATCGTCTTTGATTAATGGAATATCATTTATTGCACTTCTGACTCTGCTTTGCGTGGTTTTGTCGTCTATTTGTGTACCAACCGTGCGTCTGTCTGTTGCTGATGCGGTTGCAGCAGCACCTACAGTGCCAACCGTTACTAGTGCACACCCTGTCTGCATAAACGCAACAAAAATAATTAATATCGTAGCGCTCTTTCTACTGCTAAACATAAAACCTACTCTTTATTCTGATTCACTGATGGGGAATAGTGCGTTGTCGATTGACTCACACAAATTATGTATCACCAAAAGGTGCACTTCTTGTATCCTTGCAGTACGCGATGAAGGCACCCTAATTTCAACATCATTCTCACTTAAAAAGCCGGCCATTTCCCCACCGTCTTTGCCAGTTAGAGCAACAATTGTCATATCACGACCTAGCGCCGCTTCCATTGCATTAATAACGTTGCGGCTATTACCACTGGTTGAAATGGCTAACAGAATATCTCCAGGCTGGCCAAGCGCTTTAATTTGTTTTGAAAATATCTCATCAAAACTGTAGTCATTAGCAATCGATGTAATTGTAGAACTGTCGGTAGTTAAGGCCATAGCTGGTAATGATGGACGATCGCGTTCATAGCGATTCAATAGCTCGGATGAAAAGTGTTGTGCGTCACCGGCTGAGCCACCATTACCACAACTTAAAATCTTGTTACCACGAATGAGTGCCCGCACCATCATTTTTGCCGCTTTCTCTATTGGAACGGGTAGTTCCTCAGCAGCCGCTATTTTAGTTTGAATGCTTTCGGTAAAACTCTTTCTAATATTTTCCAGCACTTATTACCCCTTAAGTAGTTTCCACATCGCGATATTTTCTGGCTTTCAATTACACGTTCTTTATCCAGTTTACCTGCTCGCCGTCAATTGCTACAACATCTATTCGTAAATTTGTGTGATGAATGCTCAGTTTTCTTTGCAATAAATAATAGCTAATGGCTCTTTCAAGTCGTTTTCGCTTCTTAAATGTAAAATACTCGGCAGCACAACCGTAAGTATTTGTTGACCGAAATTTCACCTCAACAAACACAAGTTGCTCCTTGTCCAACATAATAAGGTCTATCTCTGAGACCTTTGCTTTGTAATTTTGTTCCAAAAACTGAAGCGAATTATCGATTAAATACTGCTTTGCCAGTTGCTCGGCGTTATGGCCGATTGAACTGGCCATGTATTGATAGGATAGCAAACGATTAAAAGCCGTCTGCTTGGGTTATTGAATCGTTTTCAATAACCGCACTAGGCAAGCCGCGAGTCACTTGGCGCTTCTTGTTGACGCTTAATTTACCTGATAACCCGTCTAAATCAGTATGGCTAAAGTACGCTAACTGCTGCATTTGTTCAGAGAACTGAAAAGCGTCGTAGCCAAACGCAAATAAACGTAAGAATGCACTGGATGGCTTGTTCCAAAGGCCATCGACCTGTTGCGCGAGCGCACTGTTTCTTTGTGCGGGCATTAAGAAGGGCATATCAACAAAAACTAAATTACGTAAATCGCGAATACTGTTCTTATTGAGTTGGTGTTGATAGCTATATGAAGTCGCAAATACAGGAATAGTCCGTTCCGTAAATAAGCTAATGCTTGCCTCGATAATAGGGTTTAGCAATTCAACTTGTTGCGGTAGCGCAAAAACTACAAAAGCGTCTACATCTCGCCTATTGCGCGTTACGCTGTGCACGGTTTCAGTTGTTAAATTCGACATCTGACTAATACGTCTTTGGCTTTGCAGCACATCGAGGGCCGCTGTAATACCAACTCGTAGTCCTTTGTTATCTGAAAAGGTGACAACTTTGGGTAGCTTGATTTCGTCAAGGCCATTCAACGCTATCCATTGCGCGTTAAATGTTTCTATCATCCTGCGACTAACCGATGAGCTATTGCTAATAATAATGGGGGTTCTGATCCCTTGTTTTTTCATCAAATTTGCAAGTTGTGTTGCTTCATCTTCGGGCGCTAGCGCAAAATACACTTTAGCAGATGTGCTTTCAGAGGATACACCGAGGGCTTGATTACTACTTTGCGCTTGAGCTTGCGGGCCAGTGCCAGAGGGTAAGCTGTTTAACTTATTATTGGATAAGCTATCGACTTCATCTTTTAATATCGAGACTGCTGCAGTGCTCGCATTGTCTGTTAATTCAATCGTCGTAGGCTCTGTAGATAATCGATTTAAGTATACGAACATTGAATTAGGTAAATTAAAACCTTTAACTAAACTTACATGATCACGCAGCAAAGGACCAATCACAATGTCATATTGCATGAGCCCTTCGGATGTAATTTCAGTACTAACAAAACGGTCATTATCGGAACCTGTATCCAAAAATCGTATATTTGGAATGACTTGGCCTGGATTATTGTTATTAATGTTTTCGAGTTTCGCAAAGTAGGCAGTCATAATACCTTGTTTAATAGCATCGCCCTGCACTTGTACACGACCAGTTAATGGAAGCAGAATTGCGATATTGCGCACTTCTTTTAGTGATTGCGCAATATAGTTTTTGACTCCAGTTGGAAGATTAATAGACAGAGGGTGTGTAGGATTTTGTTGTCGCCAGAAAACGATGGCTTGCTGTCTGCTTGAATCAGTTAAATTTTGATCTTCTAAAATGTTAGCCAGTGATAAATACGGACGCATAAATGAGTTATTTCTACCCATTGTACTTTGAGTAGATTTAGATGATTTCAAAAACCACTGCCACAATATTTGTTCTTGAGATTGGTTCAACGGACTGTCTGCGTTTAATTGCTCGCTTAGCACGTTAGCGGCGAAATCCCAGCGCTGATGTAATGCTGCCAAATGTGCAATAACGACCTCTTTGCGAGCCACCAATTGATTTGTAGTAATCGGTGTAAGCCATGAAATCATTGTGTCGACAGGAGTTTGAATAAGTTCTACTGATAAACCTGATGCATAATGTTGTATTAGCGCACATTCCGCTTTCAATAATGATGAATACTGCTGTTGCACTGGGTTTTCTAAGAAAGGTTCGATATTAGCAAGGATAATGTCAGCACGCGCGCATTCACCGCTTGTCTGAAAGTCTTGAGCCGCAGATAACAACAGGTCGTTTCGTTGATTAATGTCGCTGTTTTTGAGCCATTCAATTTGGGCTTGTTGCAACGCCGCTTCCGCGTTGTTTAAAATAACTTCTGTAGACAGCTTTGTTTTCTGTTCAACAGACTTTTGATCTACGATTTTTGTTGGACTGGCGCAACTTGCCAAAAATAATAAAATGAATGCAACACTTATACAGGTGCGTAAATTGGAAAATACGTTCACAAGGGCTCTCACATGAGTAATATACTGATAGTTTACCCAAGCTCAGCCAAATATCTATCTACTTTGACATATTCTGTCCTAAAGTAGATGGATAAAGTGTAAAAGCTGTTGTTTGATTTAGTGTAATATTGGCCGCGCGAAGACAAATTGAGAGAAAATAAAAATGCAGATTATGACCACACCAGGGACTCTTTACATAGTACCTACGCCCATAGGCAATTTGTCGGATATCAGCTCCCGTGCGCTCGACGTTCTAAAAGAGGTTGACTTAATAGCAGCTGAGGATACTCGGCACACGTCACGCTTACTATCCCACTATTCTATTAGTACCAAGACTATTTCGATGCATGACCATAACGAAGCGGTTCGTTCAAAACAATTAACCTCGAAATTACTTGAAGGTCAGAGCATCGCATTAGTGTCAGACGCAGGAACCCCTTTGATCAGCGATCCCGGTTTTATTTTTGTTCGTGATTGCAGAGAGCTAGCCATACCTGTTATCGCGTTGCCTGGCCCATGCGCACTAACCACTGCACTCAGTGCGTCGGGCTTACCAACCGATAAATTTACTTTTCATGGTTTTTTGCCTTCTAAGCAGCAAGCGAAAGTTCACGCACTGAAATTACTCACTAATTCAGGTTGCACTACTGTATTTTATGAAGCACCTAGGCGTATCCGCGATACGATGGCTGCGTGTGATGAAAGCTTGCAAGATGATCATGAAATTGTATTAGCAAAGGAAATAAGTAAAACGTTCGAAACTTATAAACAGGGCAAAGCTAAAGATATTTTAGAGTGGTTAGAGGCTGATCTTGTTCATCAAAAGGGTGAATTTGTATTAATGATCTATTGCCCAAATAATTTGCAATCTGATGGTGCACCACAAGAGGCATTGGCTTTACTAACTTTGCTAGTAAAAGAATTACCACTGAAAAAAGCAGCTGCAATAACTGCCGCGCATTACGGCCTCAAGAAAAATGCACTCTATGCGATAGGTTTAGACACTCTCAAATAGGTCTTCAACGCGCTGGCGTAGGTCTTCGATTTGGGTGATGTCAGCAGGTGCAATAAAAATAGTGTCATCGCCTGCAATGGTGCCAAGCACGCCATCAGTATGGCTTAATGAATCAAGCAGGCGAGCAATCAGTTGCGCTGCCCCGGGACTGGTGCGAATAATTACCATTACGTTATTATGCACAATATCTAAAACTAATTGTTTAAGAGGGCTCTTAGCGGTAGGCATACCTAGTTCAGGCGGCAAGCAATAAACCATTTCACCGCGGGCATTTCGAGTGCGTACTGCGCCAAATTTACTTAACATACGAGACACTTTGGATTGGCTAATGTTGTCAAAGCCAGCTGCTTTCAATGCATTAACAATTTCACCCTGCGAACCATAACTTTCGGTTTTTAATAGCTCTTTAAATGATTTAACTAGGGCGTCTTGCTTGCTTGATGACATATCGGTTAAAACCTTGTGTTGTATATTGCCGTATTTTGCATCAGCTACACCCTTTTCGCAAACGAATGTAACTAAAATATGTTGATGAATTGTGAGCATTGTAAAATTATTGTGAAGGTAAGTGTAAAAAAACGGGATAAGACCATCCGGTTATTGAGATCTTAACGTATATAGATTATTGTGTCGCCCGTAAATAACCGCTTTTATTAACAGGAGAATTTTATGAAGGTAGCTGTACTAGGCGCCGCTGGTGGTATCGGTCAAGCATTATCATTGTTATTGAAAACACAATTACCTGCTGGCTCTGAGCTAGCACTATATGACGTATCACCTGTTGTTCCGGGCGTTGCCGTTGATTTAAGTCATATCCCAACAGACGTTGCTGTTTCTGGTCATGGTAAAGATGACCTTGCTGGTGCATTAACAGGTTGTGATATTGTCTTGATACCTGCTGGCGTTCCAAGAAAGCCGGGTATGGACCGTTCTGACTTGTTTAACATCAATGCTGGTATCGTTAAGAATCTTATCGAAGCAGTTGCCGACAATTGTCCACAAGCGTGTATCGGTGTTATTACTAACCCGGTAAATACGACGGTTGCTATTGCTGCTGAAGTGCTTAAAGCAAAAGGCGTTTACGATAAAAACAAATTGTTTGGTGTAACGACATTAGATGTTATCCGCTCAGAAACATTTATTGCAAACCTTAAAGGCTTGAAAACAACTGAAGTGCATGTTCCAGTTATTGGTGGTCACTCAGGTACAACTATTCTTCCACTTCTTTCACAAGTTGACGGCGTAAGCTTCACTGACGAAGAAATTGCTAGCTTAACTACACGCATCCAAAATGCGGGAACGGAAGTTGTTGAAGCAAAAGCTGGTGGTGGTTCTGCTACATTATCTATGGGCCAAGCTGCTGCGCGTTTCTGCTTGTCACTTGTTGCGGCAATGCAGGGTGAAGCTGTCGTTGAATATGCTTACATACAAGTAGACGGTTCTGATGACGCTGCATTCTTCGCTCACCCAGTGCGCTTGGGAATAAATGGTATTGAGAACATTCTACCTTATGGTGACTTAAGTGACTTTGAAGAAAACGCTAAAAATGCAATGCTAGATGGCCTGCGTGGCGATATTAAAATGGGTGTTGATTTCGTTAATGGTTAGATAATTCTACAGACGTGAAGCAACCTAAAAGCCGGCGAACATGAACAAATGTTAGCCGGCTTTTTTATTATCACGGGTAAGAATTTTTCTTGTCAATAAATCTATGCATATGTTCCTAAAAAAACCAATTTGCTTGTATTTGCATATACATTTACTTACTTGGAGTAGAAATGCTGATATTTACTGCAGTTCGACCCACAAGATGTTCAAAAAATAATAGATACAATATTTTTGGACGTTTTTAAACCAACCTTAAAGGACATGACATGTTGATTAAACTAAAAGAATTTTTTCAAAATGAAATCGCATTTAACACGTCAAAAAGTACTAATGCCCAACAACAATATAGTCTAGAACAGGCATGTGCTTTACTATTGATCGAAGTATCTAATGCTGACTTTGAGGAGTCTAGCCTTGAAAAAGAAAAGATAAAGCAGGTGCTACAGTCATTATTTAATTTGTCAGATGAAAAGTTAGTCGAGTTATTTGAGCGTAGTAGCGAAGCAAGCAAAGACACAACATCGATACATCCATTTACATCAATGATTAACGATAATTATGAGTACGATCAAAAAGTAAACTTATTGAAATTGATGTGGAAGGTGGCATTTGTTGACGATAATTTAGATAAATATGAAGAAGCAGTGATCCGAAAAGTCGCTGATTTATTATACATTACGCATCGTGATTATCTAAAAGTAAAACATATTGCAGCAGAAGGATGAGTAACGTCGACTCAATCAACGTGTATGTTTACCGACGTTTCTTTTAATGTTGCCTGTTAAAATTACATTACTAAGTGACTAATCGTTAACCAACCTCCCTACTTATGAATATTTTTAGTGCGATGATGCTTCATTTTTAAAAAACACGTCGCTAAAACGATAATGTCATACTAAATCGTGGTACAGGGAGAGACACATGTTCACAAAATCAAAATTGACTAAGTCAGTTAGTTTAGCAATAGCCTTCGGTGTAGCATCAACTGCTATTATTGGTGCAAGTACTGCTTTTGCACAGGAAGGCGCTAGTCCCGAAGAAAAAAGCATCGAAAAAATATCGGTTACAGGCTCGCGTATTTTGCGTCCTGGTGCCATTTCCGCCAGCCCAATCATGTCGATGGACGCTGAAGATATTGAATTTCTTCAAGAACCAGAAATTGAAAAAATCATTCGTATATTACCAGGAACAATTCCGGGTGATGGCGCTAACGTTAATAACGGTTCTGCCGGTGCCGCAACTGTCAATTTACGTGGTTTAGGAACTCAAAGAACGTTAGTGTTGATGAATGGCCGCCGTATGGTTCCATTTAACTTTAATGGTCAAGTAGATACCGCCACCATCCCCACAGCGTTAATTGAGCGAGTTGATGTAGTAACGGGTGGAGCTTCTGCAGTATATGGTTCCGATGCCGTGGCAGGCGCAGTGAACTTTATTCTTAAAGAGAACTTCGAAGGTGTTGCCTTGGAATATACTCACTCACAAACGGGTGATAGTGACGGCAAGAAAGATAATCTATCTTTTACCGTAGGTTCAAACCTTGCTGAGGACCGCGGTAACATTGCTTTATCTCTAAGTTGGATGAATCGTGACCAAATTTTGTTGGGTGATAGGCCATTAGGTTTATTGGGGATCAACACAGATGACGGTGCCGGTTTAGAACAGTTCCTTGCTGGCGAGCCACCGTTAGCCCCAGTTGCCGGTTGTGGCGGCCCTAACGTAGTCCAAGCTGGTGGTTCTACAACTTCTATTCCTACCCGTTTCGCTATTGTTGGTGGTGGCGCAGCATCGGCTGGCCAATTCAGAGATGATGGCACTATCGGCTCTGAATGTAGCCGCTTTAACTTCAACCCATTTAATTTCTATCAGACGCCTCAAGAGCGTTTTAGTGCAACAGTTGTTGGCCATTATGACATTAATGATGACCACAGAGTATATGCGACTTTTAGCCATACTAATGTGACCGTAGATACGCAGATTGCCCCCTCTGGTACTTTTGGTGCTGCATTTAATTTGCCTCTGGCTAACCCGTTGATAGGGGACCAAGCCCGTCAATTTATGATAGATGCCGGTAATACGGCACTTGCGAGCGGATTATTAAGTTCAGATCCGAGCGCACCGTTGACTAACTGGCAGGATATTAATCAAAACGGTGTTGTTGATGTCGAAGATTATCTGACAGTTCAATTACGTCGTCGAACCTTGGAGTTGGGGCCTCGTTCAGAAGCTTATGATACCGATCAATTCCAGTTTGTAGCGGGCGTTAAAGGTTTAATTACGGGTGATTGGGAATATGATGTTTCTTACCAATATGGTGAGTCAAACCGTGTTACCACTCGTGATGGTTATACTAACCTGACCAATATCCAAAATGCATTGGACACTACCGATGGTGTGACTTGTAAGAATGGCGACTCTTCCTGCGTGCCTATTAATTTGTTTGGCGGCTTTGGCACTATTACTGACGAGCAGGCTGGTTATGCAACAGCAATTGCTTTGCAGACGCAAAAGTATGAGCAGACCGTGGGCCAAATTATTGTGAATGGCCCAGTTGAGTATGTTTCCAGCCCATTTGCTGGTGAAGCGTTGTTGATGAGTTTTGGTTACGAGTATCGTGAAGAGACTGGTAGCTTAAACCCGGATGAGTGTTTGAAATTAGCACCAGCCAGTTGCCAAGGCGGCGCAGGCGGTAACTTGTTACCGATTGATGGTGGATTTACATCTGATGAGTTCTTCTTTGAGGGTATTTTACCTCTCGTTGCGGATCAGTCTTATACTGAACAACTTGATTTGGAATTTGGTTATCGTGCTGCTGATTACGATTCTGTAGGTTCAGTCGATACTTGGAAAATTGGTTTAGCTTGGCGTCCAGTTGAGAACTTGTTGTTCCGCATTATGGAGCAGTCCGCAACTCGAGCGCCTAACGTAGGTGAGCTCTTTTCGCCAGTAGTAACTGGTCTTGATAATGCCCTAGGAGACCCTTGCTCAGTAGGCAACCCAAATATTAATGCTACATTACGTGATTTGTGTATCTCCACTGGTATGTCAGGGGCTCAGGTTGGTCAGGTGCAGGATGTAATCTCTGGTCAGATTAGTGTTATTTCAGGGAGCGATCCGGTGAACGTGCCGGGCGCAGAAGACGCTTCTACCTTTACTGCTGGCTTTGTATGGACAGATAATTTTTTGAAAAACTGGTCGTTTTCTGTTGATTATTACGACATCGACATCAAAGACACCATTGGTCAATTTTCGGCTCAAGAAATTTTGGATAGCTGTTATATTGAGGGTAATCCGCTTGAATGTTCTAAAATTCAACGTATTGGCGGTGACTTAACGATTGCGGGTTCAGGAATACAGTTATTCACCACAAACCTGAACTATTTTCAGGTTGAAGGGATCGAAGTTGGTATTAACTTTGATGTTGAATTAGAAGATATGGGTCAGTTGTCCTTCTCTACTAATATTAACAAATACTTGACTAATGAGCGTCAAAGCTCTGATGTTTCTGCTGTAATTGACTGCAATGGTTTTTATGGTTCGGATTGCAGCCCAACATCTGATTTACGTTTCATTCAACGCGCTACTTGGTCTATGGATGACTATACCGTTTCAGCTTTATGGCGTTATAGCAGCGCTATAGATATTGAAAGAGATCAGCGTGCGGGTGTATTTGAACCGTTCAGAAAAATAGATAGCTATAGTTATATTGACCTGTTTGCTAGTTACACGCTAAACGATAACCTTAAGTTTACCGCTGGTGTCGATAACTTGTTCGAGGAAGAACCGCCGGTTGTTGGTGGCGAAGCTGGTTCAACGACATTTAACGGCGGTAATACCTTCCCAAGTAGCTATGATGTGCTAGGGCGAGTCTACAAATTTGGTGTTAAAGTGCAATTCTAAGCTGAATTTTTTACTAGTTGAATAAAAGTAAAAAAACGGAGCCTGTGGCTCCGTTTTTTATATCTCATACTAACTTCACGGTCTTCTTCGTAGCGTATATTCTTAAGCCATAAAGTCTACAAGTATCAAATTATTGCTGCTACATCGCTTCTTGCAAGGCAATAAACCCCAACTAAAACCCATTTACCCTGTGTTACGCAAACCAATAGCAATACCTGTAATAGTCACCATCATCGCCATTTCTAAGGTAGCGGTGTCATTATCATTATACTCAGAAGAGCCTTCTTTACGTATTCTGTCCAGAAGTTCTATTTGCAAATAGTGCAATGGCTCAAGGTATCCACCACGAATTTCCATCGACAATTTGCCGTGCGGGTCATCTTCCATCATGTCGGTGTGGTCAAGGATACGCAAAATTGAGGCGATACTGTCTTTAAGTTCTGCACGTAATCCCTCGCCAAAATGTTTGAGATTGTCCGGCACTAAACGAGCATCATAAGCAGCACTGATATGCGGTTCTGCTTTTTTAAACACCATATCGAGCATCGACAATCGGGAATTAAAGAAAGGCCAATTATTAATCATGTCCTGAACCGTCTCTTCATTACCTTCGCTGATAACGCTCTCAACGGCTTTCATCACCCCTAACCAAGATGGCAACACCATGCGAGTTTGTGCCCATGCAAATATCCACGGGATCGCACGCAAGCTTTCAATCCCACCATTCGGGTTACGTTTTGCTGGGCGGCTTCCCAATGGTAATTTACCTAACTCTTGTTCAGGAGTGGCAACACGAAAGTAAGGGACAAATTCAGGGTCCTCTCTGACAACGCCACGGTAATTATCACGCGCTTTTGCTGCCATTTGGGTAATTGTTTCACGCCACACAGGTTTCGGAGCAGGTGGCGGGCATAACATCGCTTCAACAACTGCGGCCGCATAAATTGACAAACTACGTTTAGCTAATTGCGGCATACCAAACTTGTAGCGAATTGTTTCACCTTGCTCGGTTACCCTAAACCCGCCGGTCAGTGAACCAGGTGGTTGCGAGTGGATAGCAGCTTTAGCTGGCAAACCACCGCGACCGATCGTGCCACCACGACCATGAAACAAAGTTAACGTAACTGATTTTTCTTCGGCTAATGCCACCAGAGCTTCTTGTGATTCGTATTGCGCCCAGCCCGCGGCCAGTGAACCTGCGTCTTTGGCTGAATCAGAATAGCCAATCATGACAAATTGACGGCCATTGATGTAGCCTCTATACCAATCTATTTCAAGCAGATTACGCATCACTTTTGGTGAGTTATTTAAGTCATTGAGGGTTTCAAATAGCGGTGCGACTGACATTGGCCAGCTCACGCCGGCTTCTTTTAATAGCAATTGTACAGCCATTACATCAGAAGCTTCTCGTGCCATCGATATGATGTATATGCCAAAGCTTTCTTGGCCGTGACGGGAGATAACACCGCAAGTATCTAATACTTCTTGCACGTCCTCGCTAGGTTTCCAACTTCGTGGAATAAGAGGGCGTTTTGAGCTAAGTTCGCGTAATAAAAATGCTTGTTTATCTTCCTCGCTCCATTGAGCATAATCACCTAGCCCCAGATAGCGTGTTAGCTCGCTGAATACATCGGCATGGCGATCCGAATCCTGTCGAATGTCTAATTTTAATAAGTTAACGCCGAAGCTGTGCACTCGGCGAATGGCATCTTTCAACGCGCCTTCTGCAATCACTGCCATACCGCATTCATGCAATGATTCATAACAGGCAAGTAATGGTATTAATAACTCATCGTTACTTGATACCCATTGTTCGATGGGAAGAACGCCGCTGCTTGTTTTCTCTAGCTTATTACCAATGCCCCTAAGTGCTGCTCTATAGGGTTCTTTTGCATCGCCGACCATACTGCGTAATTTGTCATTACAGTCATTCATGGATAGCTCGATATATAGCTCATCCATCTCTAATGAGAACAGTTTGGCAGCCCGGCGCCTAGCGAGCATTAGCACCTCTTCTGTTACTTTTGATGTCACAAATGGATTACCGTCGCGATCTCCACCCATCCAAGAGCTAAATTGAACCGTTTTGGCATCTAGTGGCAATGCAATATCGAATTCTGCTTGAAGATACTCTTCAAGTTCGCGTAAAAATTCTGGCACCGCTTCCCAAAGGGAGTTTTCAATGACGGAAAAGCCCCAACGTGCTTCATCGACAGGCGTTGGGCGTACGGAACGAATTTCTTCGGTATGCCATGCTTGACTGATTAATGCCGCAATACGCATTTTAATTCTTTGGCGCGCTCTATCGTTTAAATCAGCGGCATGAAGAGCCTCTAATTGAGCAGCTAGTTGCCTGTGTTTGTGAATAAGGGTGCGGCGTGTCACTTCTGTTGGGTGAGCGGTCAGCACTAAATCAATGTTTAAATTTTTAATGGCTGAGAGCATTTTTTCTTTATTAGCACCCATGGATTTAATTTTTGCGAGTGACGTGGCCAATGACTCATCGCGCTGGTTCGCACTGTTATATTCCTGTTCAGCAATATTAGCTAAATTTAAAAACTGAGCAAACGCTCGGCCAATGGTCAATAAAGATTGATTGTCTAAACTAGAAAATAAGGCGGTAAGATTGTCCGTGCTTTGAGTAACATTTGCATATGAATCGCGACCATCCTGTCTGATTTTCTCGATTTTTTGTAACCATTCGCTGCCTAACTCAGCTTCAATAGTCTCGCCAAGTGTTGCACCCAAATAACGTACCGTGTCCTTTAATTGTGCATCGAACGAATCGTTCATTTTTCCTGTTTTCCTTAAATGAAAGCGTTGTTCACAAGATACTCATCATTGCGCCTAAAGTCTAATTCTAAGATTTATAAGTTAATGTTTGTTAGCATAAGCCGTCAATTTTAAAGCTTTATAGAATGTGTTAAGCTACGCGGGAAATAAGCACTTACAATTCATATTATAAAATTACTATTTTGGAGACACTGTGTCAGATAAGTATTCAACAGTAGAATCACAAGCAAGTTACGGTATCGGTTATCAAATGGGTGAGCAACTTGCATCAAACCCTTTCGATGGTCTAGATGTAGAGACAGTATTAACTGGTTTAACTGACGGTTTTAACCGTACCCAGTCACAAGTTGATAATAACGATTTGCGTGCGGCGTTTACCGAAATTCACGAACGTATGCAAGCTGCCAAGCAAGAACAATTTGCAGGTGCCGTTGAAGAAGGCATTAAGTTCTTAGAAGAGAATGGTCAACGCGAAGGAATTGTTATTACCGAATCTGGTTTGCAGTATGAAATATTAACTGCGGGCACTGGCGACATGCCGACAGCTGCATCGACAGTGCGCACGAACTATCATGGTACGCTTATAAACGGCGACGTTTTTGATAGCTCATATGAGCGTGGCCAACCAGCTGAATTTCCAGTAGGTGGCGTTATTAAAGGCTGGTCAGACGCATTAACAATGATGCCTGTTGGTTCAAAATGGCGTTTATATGTACCTCATGACCTAGCTTACGGTGAGCAAGGCGCTGGTGGTGCAATAGGCCCATTTAGCACATTAATATTTGACATTGAACTGTTAGATATTATTGCGTAATCATTGCTAACTAATGATGTATTGAGCTTCGATAGCTTTATATGTCATTAAGCGATTTATGCCAAAAAAAAAGGAAGCAAGTTTGCTTCCTTTTTTTTAGAATGAACAACTACCACAATCTAATTAGACTTGAACCTCGACTCAGCTTCTTTGAGTTTCTGACGATTAGTCCGGTTACAGGCGCAAATAGGTCAAGTATTTCTCATCATATTCTATCGTTCTTTATAGTTTATTGTTATTAATTAGAACGCTATCGAAAAAAGAGAATTTACGCCGGTTTTTGAGTAAAAAAGGGCTTATTTTAACTAAATTGTCTTAAATTCATCCGATAATGGAATGAAATACTTCGATATCAACCTATTAATTTATCCGTTAATACGAACTCAACTTCGAATATAGCGCGCTTATGCTATATTTATTTGCTTTTTACCCCTAAAATAGTCAATAATATGCGTAGACATCTAATTAATTGAGTTCGATTTAAATATTATGGTTACGAAAAAAGGTCACAACACAGCGATGACCCAATTCAAAAAGCGCAACACGACTGTTCAATCTGCATATATGCACTCCCCTGCATTCGGCGGCACACACTCCCCAACGTGACTGTTTAAAAAACAAGATGCCCTAATTCTCATGGCATCAAAAATTCTATTGAGTTCTTTCTAGGTTATTGGGTTTTTCCGATAGCCTTAGCCGTAACCTCGGCATGAGCGAACTTGTTCATTATTTTCATAAAATAGCAGCATACACAAAGCGAATGCTGCTCTACAAAAAAAGAGTTATTAATTTTGGAAACACAAATGAGTTTGGTTGGCTGGAAGAGAATTGTTATAAAAGTGGGTAGTGCGTTAATTGCGCCTAACCAAAATGGTTGCAGTAGTCATTATTTACTGGGTATTGCGCAATTTGTCGTGCGCTGCAAGTCAATGGGAATTGAAGTTGTATTGGTGTCATCAGGTTCGGTTGCTGCAGGTGCGCACTTTTTCAAAGAGCAAGAAAAAGGCGTTAAGCCGTCAATCGCAGTTAAGAAAGCGATGGCTGCGGCCGGCCAAATGGAAATGATGGCAACGTGGGATAAGTTATTTGACTTTCCAACAGCCCAAATCTTAGTTACCCATGGTGATTTAAGAGACCGCGAACGTTACGTCAGTATTAAAGAAACGATTTTTAGTTTACTTGAAAATGGAATCCTGCCTATTTTAAACGAAAACGACACCGTGACTACCGATAAACTCAAAGTTGGCGACAATGATAACTTGTCAGCGATGGTAGCCGCAGCAGCAGATGCAGATACGTTAGTTATCTGCTCAGACGTCGATGGCCTTTATGATAGCAATCCACATGAGAATCCTGATGCTAAATTGATTTCGAATGTTCCCAATATTACCGATGAAATTTTTGCAATGGCGGGCGGGGCAACAAGTTCAGTAGGCACGGGGGGCATGAAAACTAAAATACAAGCAGCTGAAAAAGCTGTAGCTCATGGCATTGATACCTACATCGTTAACGGTTTTACTGTGCAAACGTT
>JAWUVZ010000034.1:0-11298 GCA_034112105.1 Glaciecola sp.
AGATATTAATGTCGCCCATTTGACGTTTTCCCTTAATGTGACGGCAATACTAGATGCCGCCGGCAACTATATCGGTAATTCTCTTGAATGGCAAAATGTGACGGATGTTCGTTTGCAAGAAAATAAAGCGGTGCAGTTACAAGGGGCTTTAGATCAATCTGCAACCCCCATTATGATGGTAGACCGTGACTTCATTATTACCTATGTTAATGGAGCTAGTTTGACACTGCTCAAAACCAATGAAACTACATTCGCTGAAGTTTATCCAGGTTTCAGTGCTGATAAAGATAAAGTGGTAGGTGCTTGTATTGATATGTTCCATAAAAATCCTGCACATCAACGTAAGCTGCTTGCTGACATTAATAACTTACCATGGAAAACAGATATTAATGTCGCCCATTTGACGTTTTCCCTTAATGTGACGGCAATACTAGATGCCGCCGGCGACTATATTGGTAACTCTCTTGAATGGCAAGACGTAACAGAAATACGGACGAAAGCAATTGAAGTTGGTCGTTTATCGTCTGCTATAGAAGGTATGACAACCAACCTTATGATGGCTGATACAGGCGGTATAATTGTATATTGTAACCCCGCCGTAATTAAAATGCTGGCACGCCGTGAGACGGAATTAAGGGCAGTTTTACCTGCGTTTTCTGTTGCTACTGTGGTGGGTAGTAACTTTGATAGTTTCCATAAAGATCCCGCTCATCAGCGAAACTTACTTGGAAATATGGCTAACTTGCCTAGAACCGCTGAAATCTCTATTGGCAGTTTGTCCTTTCAGTTAATTGCGATAGCACTTAAAGACGAAAATGATAATCATGTTGGTACAGCAGTGCAATGGTTAGATTTAACCGAAGAGAAAGATGCTCAATCTCAAGTGGAAGGACTCATTACAGCTGCAATAAGTGGTGAGCTGGAACGCCGTATTGACACGACAAGCTATGCTGGTTTCATGTTAGGTCTGGGTAACAACATTAATGAGCTAATGGAAGCGATAGTTGAACCTATTAATGATGCAATTAATATTGCACAAGCTCTAGCCGATGGTGATTTAACGCAAATGATGAATAGTAAATACGGTGGCCAATTCTTGCTCCTTGCTGATGCGATGAACGGTTCTATAGAAAACCTAGGGAATATGGTTGAACAAATCCGTAGTGCGTCTACAAACGTTTTTGATGCTGCAAGAGAAATTGCCGAGGGTAACAATGAATTAAGCCAGCGCACTGAAACACAAGCATCAAGTCTTGAAGAAACTGCTTCAGCAATGGAGGAGCTAACTAGTACAGTGCAACAAAATGCTGAAAACACAACTGAAGCCAGCAAACTGTCATCAGGAGTTATGGATAAAGCAACAAATGGCGGCGAAGTTGTTAAAAATGCGATTGAAGCAATGAGTGATATTAATAAGTCTAGTAAGAAAATCGCAGATATCATCAGTGTCATTGATGAAATCGCATTCCAAACCAATTTGTTAGCACTGAACGCAGCGGTAGAGGCAGCCAGAGCAGGAGAGCAAGGTAGGGGGTTTGCCGTTGTCGCAGCCGAAGTTCGCAATCTAGCCCAACGTTCAGCCGGTGCTGCGAAAGAAATTAAGGGCTTAATAAATGACAGTGTGGAAGCGGTTGGCCAAGGTACTAAATTGGTTGATGAAACCGGACAAACCTTTACTGAACTTGTTAGTGCTATTGCCGAAGTTGGTAAAATGCTCAAAGATATTGATGGTGCAGGTAAAGAGCAGTCATCCGGCATCGCTGAAGTTAGTGAGGCTGTTAGTCAAATGGATGAAATGACGCAGCAAAATGCCGCCTTAGTTGAAGAAGCTTCAGCATCAAGCAAATCAATGGAAGAGCAAGCTCAAGGTTTGTTAGAACAAATTGGCTTCTTTAAAAATGGTCAGGAGCAGGTTGAACATGCTACCAGCCGAGCACCTTCCAGAAAAGTTCCAGCAAGGCAAACGCAACAACGTGCTATAAAAAAAGAACCCGCGGCTAAAACCCAGTCAACTCGCCGTGCAACCAAATCTGATGAAGAGTGGAAAGAATTTTAGCAGCGTATTTTAGGTAAGAGTTTGGATGAGAGCTTGGAAGAGAGCTTGGAAAAGAGCTTAGAAAAGAGTTTTCGGTTTGTTTTTGATGATGTAGAAGGTTGAATGTAATGATGGATGATCGAAATGAAGATAATAGTTTATCGACAAAGGAATTTAAGTTTATCTGTCAATTCGTTCACAGTGCAACAGGGATATTACTCAATGAAAGTAAGCGGGAGATGGTTTATCGCCGTCTCTCGCGCATTATTAGAGAACGTCAATTAAGCAGTTTTAGCGATTACTGTTATTTATTGCAGACAAAACCAGAGGAAGAAGAAGGTTATTTTATTAATGCGATCACAACCAATCTGACCAGTTTTTTCAGAGAAAATCATCATTTTGAATATTTACAACAACATGAAATACCAAAAATACTATCGCAAAAAATAAAATCTACAGAGCAAAAAAAAAGCATAAGAATTTGGTCGTCTGCATGCTCTACGGGTGAAGAACCATACAGTATAGCTATTACATTACTAGAGGCAATGCAAACCCAGTTGTCAGGATGGCATGTGAAAATTTTAGCGACAGATATCGATAGCAATGTACTGGCTAAAGCTGCAACAGGGATCTATGAGAATAGCCGTATTGACGACTTACCAAAGCAAATACAGCAACAATATTTTATTCAAGGAGCTGGCATCAATAGTAAAAATGTAAAAGTCGTTAAGAATATTAGAGACTTAATCACTTTTAAACATTTAAATTTGTTACATGATTGGCCGATGAAAGGACTTTTTGACGTGATATTTTGCCGCAATGTAATTATTTACTTTGATAAACCGACTCAGCAAGAGTTATTTTCTCGCTACTATGAATACATTAAACCTGGCGGATTATTAATATTGGGGCACAGTGAGAATTTAGGTGCCTATCAAAAGTATTTTTCTAATAGTGGACGTACTGTTTTTAGGAAGCTTGAATCGTCTAATCAAGTTGTTGCCGGTTAACTGCTTTGGAACGCCATAAAAGTATTGAAGTAAAACGATGTATCTCACGTTGTTTGCCTGAGTTTAGCAGTGTTAATCATTATTGGGATAAAAGTAGACAAGTTGTTGTTGCCAAAATTTTACCTGGTGAGTTTTATATGACACGAGATAATGTTGCTATTGCGACAACTTTAGGTTCTTGCATATCTGCATGTATTTGGGATGAAAAAGAAAATATAGGTGGCATGAATCACTTTATGCTGCCATTAACTGATAAAAAAGCCCATGAAGTAAATTGGGGGAAGCGCGGCATTGCTTCTGATGCAACACGTTACGGTAATTTCGCTATGGAACATTTAATTAATACGATATTAAAAAACGGGGGCCGGCGTGAGAATTTATTGGCTAAGGTTTTTGGAGGGGGCAAAGTGTTAGCCCAAATGACTGATGTAGGGAAACGCAATATTGATTTTGCAGTGCACTATCTTCACACGGAAAATATAAAAATTGAAACTACAGATACCGGGGATTTGTATCCTCGGAAAGTAATTTTTGAGCCCCTCAGTGGCCGAGCTTTCATAAAAAAACTTTATATTTTACAAAACGATACTATAGCCCAGCGCGAAAAAGATTATGTTAAGCAGATTGACCGTAACAAAGTTGATGGTGATGTAGAATTATTTTAATGTGTAAAAGAGGATGGAGCAGACATTGAAAAAAATAACAGTATTAGTTATCGATGATTCATCTGTTATACGTAACATTGTGAAAGATGCCCTGAAGGATGAAGTTGACATTGAAGTGATAGGGGATGCAGAAGATCCTATTGTTGCGCGTGATTTAATTAAAAAACTAAACCCAGACATTTTAACGTTAGATGTTGAAATGCCAAAAATGGATGGAATTACGTTTTTAGGTAAGTTAATGCGCTTGCGACCTATGCCCGTAATAATGCTTTCTACGTTGACGACAAAAGGGGCTGATATCACCTTAGAAGCTTTAGAAATTGGCGCAGTAGACTTTATTGCTAAACCCAGTTTTGAACAATTGTTAGCCACGAAAGATAGCTTTAAAGAAACCTTAGTAGCAAAAATCAAACAAGCAGCGACTATCAAACAAAGGAATTTCAAACTATCGAAAGCAGTAGCGAGCCATTCAAAAAACAAAATATTGCAGTTTAAAGGCTTAAAACGCCCCGACCATTTAGTTGCTATTGGCGCATCTACCGGTGGCACAGAAGCCATTAAAAAAGTGTTGATAAGTTTACCCGAAAATTCTCCCGCTATTGTTATCACTCAGCATATTCCTAAATCCTTTAGTGGTCGATTTGCCGAACGTCTTAATTGCTGCTGCAAAATAACGGTTCAAGAAGCACAACATGGTCAAAAGATAAACTTGGGTCATGCCTATATTGCGCCCGGAGACATGCATTTAAAAGTAGTAAAAAGGGGGGGGGCGTTATTCTGTACTTTAGACGATTCCGCTGAAGTTAGCCGCCACAAGCCATCAGTAGATGTTTTATTTGATTCATTAATTCCTTTTGCTGAAAATGTTCAGGCTATTTTGCTCACTGGAATGGGGAGAGATGGTGCCCAAGGTATGTTAAATCTGAGGGAGTCAGGCGCGCGCACATTAATTCAAGATAAAGCAAGCTGTTTAATATGGGGTATGCCGGGCAAAGCTTATGCACTTAACGCGCACTGTGAGCAGATTAACTTAGCTAATATAGCTAGTAGTATTATCAACTTTGCCGCATTGAACAAAGTGGAGATGAAAAGTAAAAATGATGAATATTAATAAAAAAATTATATTTAGAAGCGCCTTAAGCTTAACTTTATTATTGTTAGTAAATGCAATTTCATTAGAAATCAATATGTTAAATATTTTAATTTCGCTTAGCTTGTTCGCGTTGCTGTTCTTAAATACAAAGCAACCAGCAACTAAAACTGAAGACGCAGCAGATGATAGAAATAACCCTGGTACTCCTTTAATAGTTCCAGTAATTCAAGGTTTACATGATTTTTATCAACAAGAAGTAGAAATAATTGATAATGAAATCGACCGCACTAGTGGCCTGGTCAGGGAGGCTGTGTCGGGTATTTCCGCTTGTTTTAAAAACTTAACGCAACTTAGTGAAGATCAACAAACGATGATTGCAGCTTTGATATTACAAAGCCAAAGTATTGGTGATGATGAAGGCACAAGCTTGGCATCATTTGTCCAAGAGTCAAATAAAACCCTAGACGATTTTGTTAACGTTATTGTTAATACCAGTAAACAAAGTCTGCAAACTATGGCGTTTACTGACGAAATGGTCAAACAATTCGATAGTGTTTTTGCTTTATTAGAGCAAGTAGAGCGGATTGCTACTCAAACAAATTTACTGGCATTAAATGCAGCTATAGAAGCAGCAAGAGCGGGTGATGCGGGTCGTGGCTTTGCCGTAGTTGCTAATGAAGTTAGATCGCTATCTATTAGTTCAACAGAATTAAATGAAAATATACGCAGAGAAATTAGCTTAGCGAAAGGCACTATAAGCAAGTTAAGATTGTCCGTGGAGGAAATTGCCTCAGCTGATATGAACCCTGTATTAAAAGCGAAAGATCATATAGGTAAAATGATAGAGCATATTCAAGATGTTAGTGAGGATAGCAAAATAAAAATTAATGAACTTTCTAACATTACACCTCAGATAGCGAATGCGGCTGCAGTCGGCATTCGTTCATTGCAATTTGAGGATTTAACTTATCAATCGTTAAATTCTTTAAAAACTAATACAGACAGCATTCGACAAATTAATGAGAGCCTTGACAGGTTTTGTAATGAGAGTAAAACGTACTCACAAGAAAAAATTGATACATTCAGAGATACGTGCAGAGAAACTATTGCTAAGAGTGAAAACGAAAATCAACATCGTAGTGTCAATCAGGATTCTTTGGACGAAGGCGACATTGAGCTATTTTAGTAGTGGGAAATTATAGAGTGGCAGTTAAATCTAATGTTACCAGAAGATCAAAAAGTATTAACCTTTACGGTGGAAGATAACGTCGAATTCTCCCAATATCAACTTTTTAGAGACCCCTATAGTAAAATTGAAGTTATAGGCAGAAAGTTTGTCCTAGACCTAAGTCGAGCTGCCTATATGGACAGCCGCGCTTTAGGTATTATTCTTTTACTAAAGCGATATATAACAATCTGGTTTTGCTGTTTTGCCGTCAAGCTACCTAAGTAGATTTGCTGTGAAGTACAACAAAATACCTACTTAGGAGACAAGTTTACTATGCTTTTTTATACCCGCCGCTAAATAAATATCAGTTAACTTTAACCAGCCAATTATGCTTGTCTTCAGCTTTACCCCATTGAATGTCATTTAAGGCTTGGCGTAATTTCATCGTGGTGGGGCCTGTTTCACCGCTACCGACTCGATGCTCTTTGCCATTGTGAATAAATGTGCCCACTGGCGTAAGCACTGCTGCGGTGCCTGAAAGCGCCGCTTCAACGCCTGGCTTTGCTGCTCGCTCTAATAATTCATCAACAGAGATGTTGCGCTCACTTATAGTCATGCCCAAGTCAGCGGCAAGGGTTAAAATAGAATCGCGAGTTACGCCATGTAAGAAGCTAGAATCTAGTGCTTTAGTGATGATTTCGTTACCATCAATTAAAATAAAATTAGCAGCACCGGTTTCTTGTACATCGCCATTAGGGCAGAAAAGTATTTGGTCTGCTTGAACGTCGCTACGCGCTTTTAAAATGGGACCTAATGCACTTGCATAGTTACCACCACTTTTAATCATTCCCATGTGTGGAGCACAGCGCATACCTGTTTCGTCTAGCAATAAACGTAACGGTTTTGCACCGCCAGCAAAGTAATCACCGACAGGTGATAGTAGAACATACAACATCGAAGACAGTGATGGTGCGGCTGCTTTGCCGATAGACGCTTCGGTACCAACATGAGTTGGGCGAATGTACATTGAACCAGGAGGTTGTGGTACGTCATCAGCATATTGAGCAACAATATCTAGGATCATTGCTTCAACTTGTCGTTTGTTGATTTTAGGTAAATTCAGTAGTTGACTGCTCTGCTCAAAACGGTCGAGGTTTTTATCCATTCTAAATACGTATATACCGCCATCTTCATGGCGAAATGCTTTTAATCCCTCAAAACAAGTACTTGAATAGTGCAACACGTGAGCGCCAGGATGCATTTGAATACTCTCAGCAGAGACTTTTTGGGTATCGTTCCACTTATCATTTTCAAACGTTGCTAATGCCATTTGTGGCATAAAAACGGTCCCGAACACAGCCATTTATAATTCCTAATATTTGTTGTTGGCGCTAATCGCCTAATTTTATCGACCTCAACTATCAGTATTATGCTTGATAGCGTTTGTAATGACGCCCATTTTACGTAATATTTAACTTTGAACAATAGCTGTAGTAGCTTTGTGGTGCATTTATTAGTGCTAAATCAATTACCGTCGTAATCTGACTAAAATATTCTTTACTTACTTTGACCAACATTCAATAGCTTGCTTTACTGTAAACTTACCTTCAAGCAAGGCTCTGCCTAATATTACGCCAGCAACATTAGTGGGTTTCAACACCTCAATATCATGCAAACTGCCGATGCCACCAGAGGCCTGCCACTGAATGTCAGGGAATTGTGCAACGACTTCTTTGTATAAGCTATCGTTTGCTCCTTGAAGAGTGCCGTCGCGGCTAATGTCGGTGCAAAGCACATGTTTTAGGCCAACCTTGGAATAGCGTTTAATAAGAGCCTCAATAGAAACACCTGAGTCTTGTTGCCAGCCATGAGTAGCTACAAATTTATTACCCTGTTCGTCAATATTAATATCGAGAGCCAAAACAATATGCTCTGGACCGAATTCGACCATCCATTGTTCTACTACTTCTTGTTGAGTAACGGCAAGCGAACCGATAACCACTCTGTGCACGCCCGCCTTTAATAAGCCTTCAACATCTGCCTTAGTGCGCACACCGCCGCCACTTTGAAACTTCATTCGCTTCGTTGCAACCATTTCAGAAATAAGATTGAGTTGTCTTTTAGCTGTGTCTTTAGCGCCAGTTAAGTCAACGATATGCAGCCACTGCGCGCCATCGTTGGCATATTGATGCACGACCTCGATTGGCTCAAGCTGGTACTCGGTTGCCTGGTTATAGTCGCCTTGATATAAACGAACTACTTTTCCGTCAATTAAATCGATAGCTGGAATAATCATTTTATTTCCTTACAACTGAATAAAGTTTTGGAGTAACTGCGCACCAGCATTACCGGAGCGCTCTGGGTGAAATTGCACACCAAAAAAATTATCTCTGTGAATGGCTGCTGAAAAAGTAGTACCAATATCAGCTTTAAGTTGCTCGGCACTGATTAACTCGGGGTTGTTGTTATTAGCTAATATCTGGCCTCTGCCTGAAGAATAATGACAGGTGGCTAAAGTATACTCATAATCATCAATGGCGTAGCTGTGCACAAAATAGAAATGTTCGCCATCTGGAATACCTGCAAATAGAGGGTTGATATATTTGCTTGTGACTCTATTCCCACCCATATGTGGCAAACGCAAATTGCCCACTTGCATGCGTTTAACATGGCCGGGTATTAAATGTAAACTAGTGGTCAAATCGGTTTTACCAAACTCACCTTCTTGTGAATCGGCAACCATTAATTGCATACCCAAACACACGCCCAATGTGGGTTGAGTTAACGAGCGTAAGCAATCTGCTAGGGCTTTTTGATTGATACTACTCATTGCTGCAGGCGCGCTTCCTACACCGGGTAGCAATACTCTTTGTGCTCTTGCAATCACTTTCACATCGTCAGACACGTCAACATTGATGCCTAGGCGTTCAAATGCAAACTTAACCGACGCTATATTTGCACAACCAGTATTCACAATGACCAATGAGTCAGACATTTATAATGATCCTTTGGTACTCGGCAGTGCATCACCTTCTTTGGCTATAGCTTGGCGTAACGCACGACCAAACACTTTAAATAAGCTTTCTACTTGGTGATGAGCATTGCCTTCTGTTGTTGATAAATGCAACGACAAACCCATTGTTTGCGCAATGGAATAGAAAAAGTGAGGTACCATTTCGGTTGCCATATCACCCACTGAATCACGACTAAAGGGAGCATCAAATTTTAAGTGTGGGCGGTTTGAAATGTCCATAATACATTCCGCACGACACTCATCCATCGGTAAGGCAAAACCAAAACGGGCAATACCGCGTTTGTCTCCTAACGCTTTCTTAAGGCATTCCCCTAGTGCAAGCGCAGTGTCTTCAACACTGTGATGGTCGTCTATGTGGAGGTCACCATCAACACTCACGTTCAAATAAAAGCCGCCGTGTGTGGCTACCTGATCAAGCATATGGTCAAAAAATCCTAAACCGGTATGTATTTCTGGTTTCTGCGAACTGTCGAGATTTACTTTTACTCTAATATTGGTTTCTGATGTTGTTCTTACCACTTCTGCGGTGCGGGCCGTTACAGTCAACTGCTGGGTGATCATGGGCCAATTGTTAGTTAGAGGATCGTACTTTATGCCCTTGATGCCCATGTTTTCTGCAAGTTGAATATCGGTGTCACGATCGCCAATCACAAAAGAGCGGGTGAAATCGACTTTACCTGCTTGCAAGTAATCTTTTACTAGGCCCAATTTAGGCTTTCTGCAACTGCAATTGTCCGCGTCAAAGTGTGGGCAAATTAATACGTCATCAAAGACCACGCCCTGGCTAGAGAATATATTCATCATCGCATTATGCGGTAAATCAAAGTCAGCGACTGGAAAACTATCTGTACCCAGACCATCTTGGTTTGAAACCATCACTAACCTGAAGCCAGCAGCTTGCAGTTTAAGTAGTTGAGGAATAACGTTGGGTTCGAAAACTAGCTTCTCCAAGCTATCGAGTTGCTTGTCGACGGGTGGCTCTTCCACTAAAGTACCGTCCCGATCAATGAAAAGAATAGGTTGTTGACTCATATTATTGATTTCCGTCGGCAAAAAATGCCTTTATTAATGCTAATAATGTGTTGTTTTGTTCTGGGGTGCCGATACTAACGCGCAGGCAATTATTTAAGTTTATCTGTTTTGATTGATCGCGGATTAACATCCTGTTTTCTACGAGGAACGCCATAAGGTCAGTTTTGCTTTGTGTTCTAAAAAGCACAAAGTTGGCGTTAATATCACCTACAATTTGTATGTCACCAATGCTAGTTAAGGCTTCGCGCAATGCAATTAGTTCAGCTTTTAATAAATCAACGTCGCTGTGCATTTTACTTAGCCCAGCACTTTCTAGCGCCTTGCTTGCAATTTGAGCAACAGGAGCAGAAATAGGGTAGGGAGCAATGACTTTTAATAATGTTTGAACTATTGCTGGTGATGCTAGTGTAAATCCGCAGCGCAAACCGGCCAGTGCAAACGCCTTCGATAAAGTTCGTAATATGACTAAATTCTCATATTGTTCGAGTAAATCAGTTTGGGTTTGAGCAATATCGAATTCAATATAAGCTTCATCCACGACAACAATAGCTTGGTCTTTAAATGCGTCAAGCACGGTAACGATGTCCTGTTTAGAAACACTTGTGCCGGTTGGGTTATTAGGTGAGCAAATGAATACCGCTTTGACTTTACCAACATGCTTTAAGATATCGGCTATGTTAAGAGTGAAATCGTTATTCAACACCGATTTTTTTACATCAACGTTAAACGTTTGTGCACTGATTGCATACATGCCATACGTGGGTGGACAAATGAGAATACTGTCTTTACGCGGTTCACAAAAGGCTCTAATAATCAGCTCTATGCCTTCATCGGCACCTCTTGTTACTAAGGTTTGCGCTGCATGTAAATTTGCGTATTTTGCATAGCCTTTGATCACGTTATCAGGCTGGCAATCCGGATAACGATTGAACACTGATGAATCAATGGCGTACTCTCCTGCAAATGGAGACTCATTGGCATTCAACCAAACTTGTTCGGTGTCTGCGCCAGAGCCAGCGAACAATCGTCTTGCCGATTCATAAGGAGTTAACGCATTAACATGGTCAAGCGTGAGGTCTAACAGCCAATCGGTTGCTATATTTACCTCAGAAGCCTTGTCGATTTGGTCCGTGCTCATTACTATTCACCTACCGGCGTGTAAATGTATACGCGGCCATCTGTTTGCGCGGGAGTGCTTGATACGCTGTTTGCATCTTGCTGACGGTTCACATCAGCATTGTCAGTCTGTTCGAGTGAAACT
>JAWUVZ010000035.1:0-21432 GCA_034112105.1 Glaciecola sp.
GCTTCTCCGATCTTAGATATTAGCAATAGTGCAGATTCAGAGGACATCAACGATGACTATGAATTACCGACGTTGCAGCTACAACCCGGTCAAGTCTCTTTTGTCGGAAGCTTAAGAGAGGCGTATCAACTCTGCCTTCATTCACGACTCGCTAATAGAGTTTTACTGGTTGTTGCAGAGGGCAAAGTGAATAGTGCTGAAGAATTATATGATGTTGCCAAAGAAGCTGATTGGCCGTCACAGTTTGACACTTATGTACCGTTCATGATCCAATTTAATGGCACTAATAATGCGATTAATAACAGTCAGTTTGGCGCATTAAAGGTAAAAGATGCTATTGTCGATCAATTCCAAGAAGCGGGTCATGAGCGCCCGTCGGTAGACAAACTCAAGCCGGGTATAGTCATTCAAGCAAGATTGAGACGTGATAATCTAAATCTATGCATCGATCTTTCGGGGGGGAGTTTGCATAAAAGAGGGTATCGTGACGGTGCTGGTGAAGCACCGTTAAAAGAACATGTTGCTGCAGGCATACTGATGCGCAGTGGCTGGTCCCAAAATACAAGTAAGGTGCTGTTGGATCCAATGTGCGGTTCAGGAACCCTTCCTATTGAAGCTGCAATGATGGCAGCTAACATACCGCCAAACTTAGGTAAAGAAACATGGGGGTTTGAGCATTGGAATCTGCATGAGCCAACCGTGTTTAAAGCGGTTGTAGATCAAGCTAAAATGCATATCACGGTGCCTAGTGCCGCTATTTATGCTTATGATTTAAGTACTACGTTAGTTGATCTGGCGGAGCAAAATGCAGTGAGGGCAGGTGTTGCAGATTATATAACATTTAAACAATGTGATGTATTGGATGCAGTTGTCGTTGATGCCGATTCAAAGTCAAACTCTAAAGCGACCGACATTGGCGAAACGGACAATAAAGGCTATATAGTATCCAATCCACCTTACGGTGAAAGACTTGGTGACTATACGTCATTGCTTCCATTATTTGACAAGCTGGGGCACCATTTAAAAAAGCATTTTGCGCTTTGGCATGTTTCCTTATTGAGTTCAAATCAAGATCTATTGAAAGCACTAAAGCTCAGATATACAAAAAGCTATAAACTCATGAACGGTAAACTTGAGTGTGTACTCATGAATTACCATATTAGCGGTCAAAACTTGGAAATATTTGAGAGTCAAACAGATGAAAATCATGAGTTTGCTAATCGCTTGCGTAAGAACTTAAAAAGACTTAAACCGTGGATAAAACGCAGTAACACGAATGCTTATCGTATTTATGACGCGGACTTACCGCACTACAACCTTGCTATTGATATATATAATGATTGGGTAGTTGTGCAGGAGTATGCAGCTCCAAAAGATGTACCTGAAGAAAAAGCGAAACAACGCCTGCAAGAAGCACTAATTCATATACCTAAAGTATTGGGCATTCCAGCAAGTAAGATGTCCGTGAAAGTTCGACGCCAAAACAAAGGTAAAGAGCAATATGAAAAGGTCGCTCAGAAAGGACAGCGAGTCATTGTTCATGAACACGAGGCGCAGTTCTATATTAATCCAACTGATTATTTGGACGTGGGTTTGTTTTTAGATCATCGAGATACTAGGTTGCTCTTCAAACAACATTGTGCGAACAAAGATGTTCTTAACTTATTCGGATACACCGGCAGTGTGTCGGTGCACGCGGCACAGGGCAAAGCGAAAAGTGTGACAACGGTTGATATGTCGAATACCTATTTGGATTGGGCAAAAGATAACTTTGCACTAAATAAAATAAACGGTCCATTCCAATTTGTCCAAGCCGATTGTTTGAAGTGGTTAACTAGACAGCACGGTAAATATGACTTGATGTTTATTGATCCACCTTCGTTTTCAAATTCTAAAAGAATGGAAGATACGTGGGATGTGCAGCGAGATTACCTTAGCTTGTTGGGCGATGCGAAAGATTGCTTAAAAGAAGAGGGCAAAATATTTTTTAGTACTAATTTGCGTCAATTTAAGATTGATCAGGAAGCAGTTGAAACACTTGGGTTTACAATAGAAGATATTACCCAAAAGTCGATACCTGAAGATTTTAAGCGTAATCCAAAAATTCATAAGTGTTGGATCCTTACTTCGTGAAATTAATTTTATATACCGGACCAAATTGTTCTTTGTGTGATTTAGCTATCGATATCATTGATAAATTCAATGTGCTAAATGCAGAGACAACAACGGAGTCTACTTTTCAACATAGTCCATCAGGTAGTCAATTAGAAAGAGTTGAACTAGAAATTATCAATATAAGAGATTCTACAGAGTTGTATCACCTTTATGCCTCTAGAATTCCGGTATTGAAGAAAACGGATGACGAATCCGAACTAGGTTGGCCATTTACACTTGAAGATTTAATCGAGTTTTTACAATGAATTTAATGCAATTAAAAAATGCCTCTATCTTATTTGGACAACCTCCATTGTTAGATAAGGTGGCCTTAAATATACAGAGCGGCGAACGCGTCTGTGTGGTAGGTCGCAACGGTAGTGGGAAATCCACTCTTCTAAAAGTGATCGCAGGTGAGACCAAGTTAGACGAAGGACAAATGATACTGCCAACTGGGACTGTAGTTTCGCGTTTACCGCAGGATCCACCACAAGACATTAGTGGTGATATATTTGATTACGTCGCTGAAGGTTTGGAAGACGTAGCCCAAATACTCAAGGACTACCACCATATAATTAATATTATTGGTGATGACCCAAGTGAAAAAAACTTGAATCGAATGCAGGAGTTACAAGAACAGCTTGATTCGAGAAATGCATGGCAATTTGAACAGCGCATCAGCAATGTGCTCACACAACTGCAACTTGAACCTGATCAAATTTTATCAGAATTATCAGGTGGGTGGAGAAGAAAGGCAGCATTAGCGAGAGCGTTAGTGAGTGAGCCTGATCTTTTGTTATTGGATGAGCCGACGAACCACCTTGATATCGAGATGGTGCAGTGGTTAGAAAAAGCGCTACTAAACTATAATGGCGCAATCATATTTATTAGTCATGACAGGGCTTTTATACGCAAGTTAGCTACGCGCATCGTGGATATAGATCGCGGTCAACTGGTTAGCTACCCTGGTAATTATGAAGCTTATTTAGAGCAAAAAGCACATGATTTAGAAGTTGAGCAAACGAGCAACCGTGAGTTTGACAAAAAACTGGCTAAAGAAGAAGTCTGGATAAGACAAGGTGTTAAAGCTAGGCGCACAAGAAATGAAGGTCGAGTTAGAGCGCTTAAAGCACTCAGAGATGAATACAGTTCGCGCAGAAATGTAACCGGCAATGCGGTTATAAATAGGAATTCAGGCGGTAAATCAGGTAAACGTATATTTGAAGCTGAAGGTTTATTCTTCAATTTTGACGACAAAGTATTGGTTGAAAATCTTGATTTACTGATAACGCGTGGTGAAAAAATAGCCTTAATTGGTGGCAACGGTTGTGGTAAAAGTACACTAATTAAACTGCTGTTGGGCGAGTTAGAAGCGAGTAAGGGTGAAATATTCAGGGGCACCAATATAGAAGTTGCTTATTTTGATCAACATCGTACTGTGCTTGACCTCGATAAATCAGTTATTGATGTCATTGCGGACGGGAAAAGAGAAGTTACGATTAACGGCAATACACGCCACGTTATGGGTTATTTACAGGATTATTTATTTTCGCCTGAACACGTAAATGCACCGGTATCAACTTTATCGGGCGGTGAAAGAAATAGATTGGTATTGGCAAAACTGATGTTGAAACCCAGTAACTTGCTGGTGCTCGATGAACCAACTAATGATCTCGATGTCGAAACCCTCGAATTGTTGGAATCGCTATTAGTAGATTATGAAGGAACTGTATTATTAGTAAGCCACGATAGGGAATTTGTTGATAATGTAGTAACTTCAAGCTTAGTTTTTGAAGGTAACGGAATTATAAAACAATTCGTTGGTGGCTACACTGACATGCGAAATTGGTATGATGAGAAAGCACTCTCAGCAAAAAATATGAACCCAGAGGTTGCAAAGCAAACTAAAAGCAACGTAGCGCAGGAAAAGCCGGTTAGTAGTACTTCTACTAGAAGCAACAAAAAGCTATCATACAAAGATAATAAAGAACTCGAAGATTTGCCAAAAAAAATTGAGAAAATGGAAGATGAACTAAAGAGTTTGCAACTGCAAGTAACTGCTACCGATTTTTATCACAAAGCAGCGAATGTAACACAACCAACTCTCGACAAGTTAACAGACATTGAACAATTATTATCAGTTGCCTATAAGCGCTGGGATGAATTAGAAAGTTTACAAAATAACGTTCAGTAACAGGATAATTAATGAAATTTACTCGATTGGCGTCAGCAGTGATACTTTACACCGCATCGCTCCCAATATTAGCAGCATCATACACAGTAACTGAGTTAGCAACAGACACGCTAGGTCAGAATCAATATGGTGTTTCGATTGATAATACAGGCACAATATTAACTGTGGTTGAGAACATCTATAATGCACCAATAGACTTATCTACTATAGACTTTGAAAGTGCTGAGATTATTGCGGGTTTAACAGACATCGAGTCTGCTAGTAACGGCCAATATAATCTTGCTGACTATACGTTTTTAGTTAATAGAGCTATTGCAGGTTCAAGTAACTTTAGTTTTTTTACACAGCAGATAGGGCGGTTACAAGGATACAAGACTGACGGTTCTGCAAATAATCTTGAGTTTATCAACGCCTTCGATATCGAAACTGAGACCTTGGGTGGTTTTTCTTATTCCATGGAAACTACACCAAGAGATTCAGCTGCAGGTACTCACATTGTGGGAAATACAGTAGGGCCATTTAGAGAGATTGATTACGTAAACGAAGATGGTTTAGAAGTAAAATATATTTTAAGTGACTTTGATCGTCGGGCCTTTGTGCAGGTTGGAGAGAACGTAACACCATTATTGCCCATAGATACGACGCTAGGTGGAACAAGCCAAGTTAATAGTATTAATGCTAATTATGTTGTTGCAGGCAGTGGTTCTGTTGCTCCTTCCAGTGAACTGACTGTTTCACAAGCAGTTTGTGTTGATGAGACATCTCGGGGCGATCAACCAATCGAGGCATGTAATCGCAATATCATTCTGGTGACGTCAGGTGGAACCCGCACACGACGCGCTGGTTTATGGTTACAACGAGCACATGTATGGTCCTTAGATGTTGACGGGAATGTCGTTAATACAATAACTTTCGCCACGCTAATTACCGACGAAGAACCCGATTCACAAGGTTCAAGCCAGGCTTTGGATGTGAATAACAGCGGAGTTTCTGTTGGTACTGCGAGTATAAAAGCGGCTGATGGCACTATAGTAACGACGGCTGCGGCTATGTTTTTGCAAAGTGGCGAGGTGGTGCAAGTCATAGAAGACGAAGACTTTCTGCCAAATAGTGCTATTGCCATTAACGATTCGGGTTACATTGTTGGGCTCAGAAGTCAGAGTATCAATAGAATAGCTCGAAACAAAATGTTTATATCCAATATGAACGATGGCAGTGTCACGTTCCCAACTGATTTCTTTGATAGTTCAAGCACGATCCCGCGCGCGATTAATAATAACAATTTAGTCGTTGGTTCTGCCGATATTGAGGCAACCAATACTGTAAGCAGAAAAACAGCTGCATTTATTTATGATATTGAAGCTGACACATTTACTAACTTAAACACATTGATCAGTTGTGACAGCCCCTTTGATTTAATCGAAGGGAAATCCATTAATGATAACAATGAGATTATAGTATCAGCGCTAACTAAAAAACCATCCAGAAATAAGCGCGGAGAAGTTATTAAGGACGATAACGGGGACGACGTCCTGATAGACACTGTTATTACATTAAAGCTTAATCCAACTGGTCAGGCTGCGTCAGTTTGCTCAGACGAAGAGTTAGGCATTGAAGAACGACAAGCAGCTGGTACCGGAATATTTCTTTTTACTATGCTGGCGTTTGCAACATTCTTTAGAAGACGTTTAAAAAAATAAAATGTTATTTACTATGATTGAGGCCCCGTTTTTCGGGGCTTTTTTTTGTTTTAATAACTAAGGGGTCTATAAAAGGATTTTTATAGACCAAATTAAACCAATTAAACATTTCTATACTTTTCAATATGTTAATTGAAAAATTGTAAAAGTGTCAAAATTTAGATGTTGAATTTTCTGCATTGAAAAGCTATTCATGTGTGTGTAGCAAAGGAAAGAAACTGTCCAAACTTAATTTTTATTTCACTTCCTTCTGTACATTCTTTAGCCAAGAGAGGTCTATATATGAAAACACAAAAAAGAGATAAATTGACACGTGCCCATGCAAAAGGTTATCAGGCAGGGATCTCGCATCGTTCAAAAGAGTTGTGCCCATTTAAGGCAACGGATGTTCGTTCGGAATGGTTAGGGGGGTGGAGAGAAGCTCTCACCGACAGGCAAGCAGGCCTAGTAGGCCGCTAATAGATTAAATAATTTAAAACTAAGAAGCCTGACTATTGTTAGGCTTCTTTCGTTATATTGCTGCACAAGTGGTTTTTACCGTAATCAATGTAGAATTATTGAAAAAACGTTAACTTATTTTAAAATGCGCTGGTATCTTGAAACAGGCCTACTTTCAAGCCTTTTGCAACGTAAATTACCTTACCATCGACTGCTACCGTGCCGTCAGCTAAGCCCATGTATAAACGTCGCTTAACGACGCGCTTGAGGTTTATCTCGTAAGTCACTTTTTTTGCTGTAGGCAGGATCTGACCAGTAAACTTAACTTCACCAACACCAAGTGCACGACCTTTGCCTGGGCCACCAGACCAACCAAGGAAAAATCCGACTAGTTGCCACATTGCATCTAGGCCTAAACAACCAGGCATTACTGGGTCACCGGGGAAGTGGCAATCAAAGAACCAAAGATCGGGTGTAATATCTAACTCAGCAATAATGTGGCCTTTATCAAATTCACCGCCATCTTCTGTAATCTTTACAATTCTATCCATCATTAGCATGTTGGGCGCAGGAAGTTGACTATTGCCGGGGCCAAACATTTCGCCTGTGCTGCATTTTAAGAGATCATCTCTATCATATTCTGATTTTCTATTTGTCATATCAAACACTAGTTTTCCAAAGTAGTGTGTAATTTAGCGAACACTTGTAAGCTAAACAACTCTGAAGAGTGAATTATTCTAAAAAAAGTCCTTTTTTTGCAGTACACTAGTAAAACTGAATGTTTTTAAACCAATATATGAACAAATGAAGAATCCAAAAAAATCAGCAAACGCAGAAAAGCAAAAACGCTTTCGTGAAAAGCAAAAATCTCTCGGCAAAAAGATGGTGAGAGGTTATGTCACGCCAGCAGCAATGGAAAACTATAAAGAAATAGTAGCCAAAACGGGGTGGACGGATAGTGATGTATTATCTAATTCGTTACGCATAACTTTCGCAGCATATAAGAATGGACAAATTAGACTGTTAAACCAATGGTTGACAGAACAGGACCAAAAGAAACGAGCGTTGATTGTAAAACAAGCCAAAGAAGCAGAAAGTAGTGGAAGTGAAGGAAATGATAGCCCAAAGGAGTAACTGACCTGTGAGTTTGACTAGGTTGTATGAACTCTCAATATCCTAGAAGCTTCTTTTTTAACTGCTGATGAGTCTCTGTAGGACCACATTCTGTCACGAGCTTCACTTGCCGCTTTTTCAACATCGACAATAGGCCTATAATAATCACTATCGCAGTTGAAATCGTACATTGTCTCCTCCATAGATGTCATTAACCAAGGTTGATGAACTAATGGGTTTGGCAACCCTGCGAGTTGCGGCAACCATTTCTTGATAAAAGTGCCTTCTAGATCTTTGTCAATAGACTGTTTTACTGGGTTATAAATGCGCAAGGTATTGATACCCGTTACACCAGCTTGCATTTGAAATTGTGGGTAATGAATTCCGGGCTCGAAATCTAAAAATTGCGCAGCTAAAAAGCTGGCTCCCTTGCGCCAATCGACATTTAGATGGTGACAAAGAAAGCTAACAACCATGGCTCTCATTCTGAAATTAATATACCCAGTTTTTACTACAGCGCGCATACAAGCATCAACGATTGGTACCCCCGTACAACCACTCTTCCAAGCGACTAATCTTGCTTCGCCTTCTGCACCGTCGCAATATGGAAAATCAAGATAAGCTTTGTTGATTGGGCGAAACTCCATGGCAGCCTCTGTTTCAAATTTTTGAATGAAATGACAATGCCAGTGCAGTCTGGACTGAAACGCTGAAATAGAGCGGCCCCAGCCCTTGCGTTCTGACTGCGATAAACTAAATTGATAAACCTGCTTCAATGAAATGTTTCCCCAGGCTAGATATGGAGAAAGGCGGCTGCAGGTTGTTCTGGAAACGGTTGGATCGCCAATATTGCCGAAATAGGCCTTACCTCTTTCTTTAAAAAAATGCTTTAACGTATACCATGCTCTTTTCTCTCCGCCCAATTGCATGTTTTTATCTACTACTTTCCATGTTTCAGGGATCGAAAAAACGTAGTTGCTATCTATTTCATTATCAAGGTCTTCTAACCAGTTCATATTAGTTAGTTCAGGATGATTCGCCATAGTTAAAATTCGGTTATTCCATAGCTTCGGCCAATTTTTTCGATTGTTCAGTGGCCTATATACAGCGCCTTGTGCGACCTCAATCCACTCGATTGAATTGATGCTACACCAAGCAAAAACCTCTTTATCACGCAAATAGGTGTGTTCTAAGCCGACTTCTTCATGGCTAACAATGTGCGCGATACGGTAGCGTTCATGTAGCTTTGATAGAACTTCGACAGCACTGCCAAAGAGGATTGAGATAGACGCATTGAATTCGGCCAATTGTTCATTGAGATCTTTGATTGATTGACATATAAATCGCCAATGACGAATATCCATATGTGGGTCGTCGATCATTATAGGTTCAATGATATAGATTAATGCAATAGGTGAGGTTTGCTCTCTTGCAATCTTTAGTGCCGCGTTGTCCCGTATTCGCAGGTCGCGTTTAAACCACATGACGGTCACCGAATCTCTGTTCGCCATCTTGCCGGTTAGCTCAACCATTGCTTAATAAATTCATTATTGGGATCGTAGGTCTCAGTCTGTTTGGTTAAGTTAAATTGTCGATGTCCTCGAGGATCTGCGCCGACACCACCCAAATATTGCCAATTTCCCCAGTTACTAGCTACATCAAAATCGATCAGTTGATATTCAAAATACTTAGCTCCATAACGCCAATCTTGCCCCAGTTCATGCACAAAACAGCTAGCTACAAGTTGCCTGCCGCGGTTTGACATGTAGCCCGTCTTTAGTAGTTGACGCATACATGCATCAACTATCGGATAGCCAGTTTGACCCTGCTGCCATTTTCTAAATATATTATACTCAAAATTGGTTGAACGCGCGATCTGTTGCACACCAGATGCAGCAAAAAGACGCCTACCATGAACAAAATGATGCCAATGAAAAAAGTCTCTCCATAACAACTCGAAAAACAACCAATATGTTGAGTCATTCTTTACTCTTTGAGACTCATAACGACATAATTCAGCATAAATTTGCCTGGGACTAATACATCCGAGGGCTAGCCAGGCTGAAAATTTGCTAGAGAAGTCCCATCCATCCAATCCGTTTCTTGTCTCTTTATAATACCGGATATAGTCCGTATTCCAGAGGTAATGCACGAGTTGCTGCTGAGCACAAGTAGCACCTCCAGAAAGGTTCTCATAATAATTTGGCTGGACAGATAAATCCTTTACATTCATTACATTGTCTATAGCAAATAGGTCGCACATTGAAGGAAGAGCTGTGAGGGTTTCGTTAACTTGTTCTACTTCACAATATTTTTCAACTTTCTTTCGAAATGGAGAAAAGGTATTGGGCATATTTTCAATTGAAAATGGGAATTGAGACGTATTATAAAGGGTAGATGAATTTTCTTGAATAAATTTAATGTTTGGATTAATTACAGAAACTGCTTCTTTGCATCGCTGCCAATCACTTCGTTCATTGAAACCACAGTGCCACTGTGCACCAAGATGAGTCACATTGAGCTTTTTCACAATGTCCGTTATAACATCGATAGGTTCCATCGTATTTGCGGATAGCACGACTAAACGATGATTTAAGCAGCCTAGTGCAATGTCCAAATCTTGTAGTGTTTGGTGTATAAAATTGAGTCTATGTTTACCTATCGTTTCTTTCTTGCACAACTCAGTAATGCTGTCTTGATTGGATGTATCTTGGTAAACATAAACTAAGACGAGTTCATCAACTTGAGATGCTATTTTTGCTAGGCTCGAGTTATCTTGTAGGCGCAAGTCTTTCCTAAACCAGTGTAATCCAATCTTTTTGCTCATTATTTTTTTTCTTTAATCTTTTTCTATATCTTAGCTACATTGAATAGAGGGTTTTCGATCTATTTAAGGGGTAATGGTGTAATATTAATACAAACACTATTAGCTATTATTTTTGTTATTCTAAAAATAGTTATCGACAAAAATAGCCACTACTAATAATAGGAATAAAAAATTGAGTTCGATGTTAACAAAAAAAATAATCGTGTGGTTTAGACAGGATTTGCGTATTACGGACAATCCTGCACTGAGCCTCGCGGTCGATAACGGCACTATCATTCCTGTTTTTATTCTCGATGATGACGCGCCTGAGCATGCCCTTTTAGGCGGAGCAAGCAAATGGTGGTTGCATCATTCATTATTGTCACTTAGCAATTCGTTAAGTAACAAATTAGTTATCCGTCGAGGCAATCCGCTAGCAATTTTGACTGAGTTAGCCAAGGTGTTTTCTGCCGACTCCGTAGTGTGGAATAGATTGTACGAACCATGGCAGAGGGAACGAGACGAGAATATAAAGCTGCAATTAAAGAAACTCGGTATTAACGCCAAAAGTTTAAATGGCTCACTCCTTTGGGAACCGATGTCAGTGTTAAAGAAGGACGAGACGCCCTATAAAGTCTTCACTCCTTATTATAGAAAAGGTTGTTTAACCCGTCAGGCTCCTCGGTTCCCGTTAGCAAAACCAACGGTCATGCATATTGCCGATGATATTAATTTTTCATTAGCGGAATTAACTAGTCTGAAATTAATACCGAACGTTGAATGGTATAAAGAGATTGAAGCTCAATGGCAACCTGGCGAAGAGGGGGCTTCAAATAAGCTTCAACGATTTATTAATGAGGCAGCGACTAGCTATCAAGAAGCCCGAAATGTGCCAGCCGTAAAGGGAACTTCGCTGTTATCACCACATTTACATTTTGGTGAGGTGTCGCCTAATCAGGCTTGGTATGCGATACAAGGGGCATTTGAAAACGCATTCGACAATAAAGATTTGGATGTTTATCTCAGTGAACTAGGTTGGCGTGAGTTTAGTTATTATTTACTTTTCCATTGGCCAGAAATTCAACATAAGAACTTTAATGCCAAATTTGACTTTTTTCAGTGGCGTACAAGTCCTGAGGACCTAAAAGCATGGCAATTCGGCAATACCGGGGTTCCTATGATAGATGCTGGAATGCGAGAGCTTTATCAAACGGGCTATATGCACAACAGAGTGAGAATGGTGGTTGGCTCATTCTTAGTTAAAAATTTGCTTATAGATTGGCGTGAAGGAGAGCGTTGGTTTTGGGATACATTGCTCGACGCAGATATGGCAAGTAACTCTGCTGGTTGGCAATGGGTTGCGGGTTCAGGGGCAGATGCAGCACCATTTTTCAGAATTTTTAACCCTATACTACAGGGTGAGAAATTTGATAAAGACGGTGAATACGTCAAAAAATATTGCCCCGAGCTAAAAAGGCTGCCTAACAAGTTTGTTCATAAACCGTGGGAAGCACCGCCCGAAATACTGAAAGCTTGTGGTGTTGAGTTAGGCAAAAACTATCCTAAGCCGATTGTTGATTTAAAGCTATCAAGAACCCGAGCACTTGATGCGCTCGCGCAATTAAAGGTAATCGTATGAGCCAGTTAGTTGTCATCTTAGGTGACCACCTCAACATACAAATGAGTTCACTGATTAACTTCAACAAAGAGACCGACATGGTCTTGATGTCAGAAGTAAAAGAAGAAGCAACGTATGTCAAACATCACAAAAAGAAGGTTGCGTTTGTTTTTAGTGCTATGCGTCATTTCTCGAGTGAGTTAGAGAGTCAGGGCTTTCCTACCATTTATGTTAAATATGATGCTACTGATAACCATGGTTCTTTATTTGAACAAGTAAAATACACGTGTGCACAGCATTCATTTAGCACTATTACCATTGCCCATCCCGGTGAACACCGCTTACTTGAAGACGTTAAGACGTGGGAGAGCAAGTTAAATATTACCGTTAACATTACTCCAGATAATCGTTTTATCGCTTCTCAAAATTTTTTCAATGATTGGGCCGATGGTCGTAAGCAATACCGGATGGAATTTTTTTATAGAGAGATGCGCAAACAAACTAATGTGCTCATGGATGACAAACAACCGATGGGTGGGAAGTGGAATTACGACGCAGAAAACCGAAAACCATTTGGTAAAAACCCAGATATACCGGAGCGAACACAGTTCACGCCAGACTTTACAACAACTGATGTGTTGGCCCTTGTGGAGACTCAATTCGCTGATCATTTTGGTGAATTAACTAATTTTGCTTTTGCAGTTACTAGGGAAGGGGCTCTTGCTGTTTTATCGGAATTTATTGAAACCCGTTTGGTAGATTACGGTCAATATCAAGATGCAATGCTCGAAGGTAATCCTTGGCTATTCCATTCGCATATTGGGCTTTATCTTAATACTGGTCTGTTAATGCCTTACGAGGTCATTCAGGCCGCTGAAGAAGCCTTTTTAAACGGGCATGTGCCAATTAACTCCGCTGAAGGTTTTATTAGACAAATTCTGGGTTGGAGAGAATATGTGCGTGGCTTCTACTGGTATTTTATGCCTGGTTTAAAAGAGAAGAATTATTTAGAGGCTAAAAGGCAATTGCCCGACTTTTACTGGACAGGCAAGACACGGATGAATTGTATGTCGCAATGTGTCAATGATACCAAAGAACACGCCTATGCCCATCACATTCAAAGACTGATGGTGCTCGGTAATTTTGCATTGTTAACAGGTATTGAGCCCAAGGCTATTAATGATTGGTATTTACTCGTTTATGCTGACGCTTATGAATGGGTTGAACTGCCAAATGTGAGTAGCATGGTGCTATTTGCAGATGCTGGAAATTTAGCAAGCAAGCCATACGCGGCGAGTGGTTCTTACATTAACAAAATGTCTAATTATTGTAAAAGTTGCGAATACAGCGTGAAGGAAAAAACGGGTCCACAGGCATGTCCATTTAACTATTTATACTGGCATTTTCTATATCGCCATCAAGACAAACTTAAGGGTAACCCAAGAATGGGTATGATTTATAGTACGATGTTGAAGATGGATCAGACTAAGTTCAATCACATGCTAGATGACGCTGATACCTTTCTGCTTAAATTAGAAAAAAATGAAGAAATATGACCTTCCTAGCAAGATATGTTCAGTTTGTAACCGACCTTTTAATTGGCGCAAAAAATGGGCAAAAAACTGGGCTGAAGTAAAATACTGCTCGAAACGATGTGCATCCAACAAATAGATAGCGGGATGCAAAGAGGGTCATCATGTTTCATCGTATATTTTATAATGTCGTCAGTAAGTAATCGGCGAGTTTGCCAACAGCGATACCAAAGCTAAAGCTGAATAGCGTACCCAACATAATATATTCAGTTAGCTTTCTATCGCTTTGGCGGCGCATATCACCAAATCTAAACACACTCTTTGCAGCTAGTAAAAAGCCCACACCAGCAAATTGGCCAAGTAAAATGAACGTAGCAATTAAACCGCGCTCAAAGTATCCAATTAGCTCACCGGCTGAAGCGAGCCCCTCATTTTCTTTCTCCGCTTCATTAAATTGGTCAGTGTATTTAGTTAATGACAGCGTTATAAGTAGTGATACCGGCTTACATAGAAACAAATACAACCCAATTAACATGAGTGTTTTAGTATCGAAAAAATGATGTAGCTCAAACAAGACAGTTTGAATATTCAGACCACTTAGCCAAATCGATATTCCAGTAATAAAAATAAGATGGCCCACTTGATCGATCAAAAAATACTTTAATACAAAAATACGATAGGTTTTCCAAATATCAATAATATAATGACTAAGAATAATAACAATTAATGCAATTAGAGCGCTATAATCTAATGCAATCCCGCTGAGAATAATAGCAAGGCTAGTTAGCGCTACATGCACCAACATATGTTTAAACAAGCCGACAGAGCGCTCTTTGTTTTGAACCTTACACATGATCCAGCTGTGTTTTTGTAAATAAAAGTCAGCGATAAAGTGAGCAACAAGTAACAGGAAAAATAGCTTCATTTTGAGCACCCTAAACACGTTTCACGATAGCCTTCCAAATAAGCTTTAACTAGTTCGGCGCCACTGCGCTTCAAATGAGTGGCAACGTTCTGTCGAGTCATATTCATATAGTCCGCAATAATTTGTTGTTCTGGAAAATCGAACTCAATGTAATAATACAAAACTTCAGCTTGTTTCTCTGTTAAACCATTTAGCAAATGACGTAAAAATAGAGTTGAGATGGTTAAGTCTTTTGAGGATAGGTCAGTTCCAAAGGTAATAATCAGGTCACCCCTTGATGACTTATCCAATGCTCGACCAGATAAAATAAACGCTTCCCCTAGTGAGGTACTCAGATTAGGGGACTCTTGTTCAACGCGACCGATGGCTATGGATTGGGTCAATTTGATAGCGGGGCACTCAATCCCCGATTGCAAATAGAGGCGTATTGAAATTATAGAGTTCATTGCATCAACGATGTTTGTATAAAGTATTTGAAAACTATCTCCCCGAAATATTTCAAATTCACATTGGTAGCGGGCCACTTGTGACGTTAACAGCTTTTGAAGTGTCTGCATTACCGCAGCGTATTCTTTCGCATCTAGTTTCGTCGAATGAACGATGTCTGCCGTTAATACGGCATAGGTCTTATGTGCTGTATTAGTCAAAATAAAAATTCCGAGTAATTAGGGTGTAAATATAGACTGGGTAAATCAACTATAAATGCAAATCATTATGTTTGCAAATTCAAATTGCAAATCATTATGATTGCAAATGAAGAATGCAACAAAATAGGATTGCCCTTAAAAAAGAGCGATCCTATTATTGTTTAGTAGGGGCAAAAGAGTGACGGACTATGAGCAATGACTATTTATTTAAAAGTGTAATTAAGCTAGATGTGTCGAAGCGTCCGCCACCATTCGCTTGTACTTGACCATAAAATTGATCAACTAATGCGGTAATCGGCAAAGTAGCACCGTTTGTCATTGCTTCATTCAATACAATACCTAAATCTTTTCTCATCCAGTCAACCGCAAAACCAAAATCAAAACTTCCCTTAATCATCGTATTTGACCTGTTTTCCATCTGCCAAGACTGGGCGGCACCTTTAGAAATAACGTCGATGACCTCTGTTGGTTCAAGCCCTGCTTTACTAGCAAAATGGAGCGCTTCTGATAATCCTTGAACTATACCGGCGATACATATTTGATTGACCATTTTGGTTAACTGACCGCTGCCACTCGGCCCCATCAATTGATGCTTTTGTGAATAACAATTTAGTAATGCAATAACCGCTTCATAAGTACCTTGGTCGCCGCCAAGCATTACGGTTAATTTGCCATTTTCTGCGCCAGCTTGGCCTCCTGATACAGGGGCATCTAAGAACTGTATTCCTAAATCATCAGACGCTTGAAACAATTCGCGGGCCAGCTCTGCAGATGTAGTTGTATGGTCAATTAGTATAGAACCAGGAGACATGCCGGCTAAAACACCATTTTCACCATATACTACGGACCTAACATCATCGTCATTACCTACACATATTAAAACTACCTTTGCGTCGACTGCGGCTAATCGTGGCGTTTCTTTTAACGAGCCCTTAGGGTAATATTTAACCCATTCGGCTGCCCTTAACTCTGTACGATTGTAGACCGAGGTATTGAAATCGGCATTGGATAAATGACCAGCCATAGGAAATCCCATAGCGCCCAGCCCGATAAATGCGACATTGATACTCATCATTATTCCTCGTTAAATAGCGGCATTGACCACTTTATCTATTTTCATTCAGGCTTTTTATTGAGCCTTTTATCTATAAAAGATTGAATTTCATATTGCTTGCACTGAATGTTGCCTCCCGTAAATTTACTTATCACGGCAAGCGTTTTTGATATACCCTCTGCACAATTAACCACGGTAGGTAGCAACTCCGTCGGCAATTCGGTTGTGTCCAACTTGCCTATAGTATCTATTATTGGTGAGTTTTTCAGCTTATTAAAAGTATCAGTTTCTTGGTGTAGCATGAATGCATAAGCAGCTTTGTTTACAGTATTATCAGTATTGATGATTAAACCAGTAGCAGTGATAGGCCTTTGTATAAGAATACTCGGTATTTTTTGACGGATCTCAATCAATGAGTTTGACGGTTTAATAGCATACGAACTATTGTTCTTTATTAGGTTCCTAGATTCAGTAATAGACTCACTAATTTTGAGCACATTATTGTTTTTCTCAACTATATCCTGTGAGGTTGGAACTACCGTTTTCTCTTTTAAAGCTGGGGCTTCATGCTTACTCATAGTCTTGTTTATATCCGCAGAAACGCGGCCGCTAGGTGTTACTTTAGGGTCCTCATTTACGTCAATACTGCTTTTTTCTAATCGTGCTTTCTTGACAATCAAATAGCTTTCTACAGCAACAGTCGATGACGTATCATCTTTGTAAGAAGTTTCATCATTTACGATTACTAACACAACAACAACTATATGCATTAACAATGAAAGCACCACAGTACTTATTATTTTTAGATTATTAGTCCGACCTCGAGCTGAGGTTTCATAGTTAATATCATTCAAAATAAGTGATTTTTACTATTAGTTTTTATAGTGTGAGTACGACCTTATTAATGCCGTTTAGTTGCATAACCAAAGAGCGTTTCACGACATTGTGATGTTTTGGCTGATGGTGACACTTATAACAAAAAAATACTTAAGGATTCCGCTATTAAAGCAGGGAAGGTCTTGGTGTCATCAGCTGCCAAAGATTTAATGAAAGCAAAGGCGCAATAATTCGAAATCGTTGAGGGGCAGGGCAATGTAACCGATTTATTCGTTCTATGGAGTTCAAAACTAAGACCCGTCACGGCAGACTTTCTATGAAAGGTGGACCGCTTTACTTTGGTAAAAAATCTGAACGATGGGCAATAAAACTGTACTCTAAAGCAGAGGAAATAAAGACTAAAACTGGCGCATTACCAGAACAACTACAAAATATCGGCATCGAATCCTGGGCACAAAACAAACTAAGAATAGAGTTAAGATTACACTCAAAAGAGCTAGTAAAACTCGACATAATTAACGCAATGCATGTATTACCAGAACATGCCGCAACACTATTTAATGACTATCTGGCCAAAATAAATGTGACTGACCAAATTAAATTACCCACAGAAACGGCAAATAATTTACCTAACAGATTGAAATAAAATGAAACATCATGCTCTAAAGGTCATGAATTACTGTCGATAATGTCCAAAGCAACTTATTACCGTCAGCGTAAATTACTCATCGACTATGGGAGCAATATTGATATTCAACCTTGTGAAGTATTAACGTCAAATGTTATCCCGATGTTCAGAGTTCCAGCATCAATTTCTGATTGGGCATTTGCTAAAAACTTTATTCATCATTCTGCAAACTTCAAATAACAGTCGAGTGCTGTGTTCATCATTTTATTGTTGTGACACATAACTGCCGATCCATTCACGTAGCAGCACATCAAACAAAGCCCTAAAGCCATATGATAAGCCAAATAGCGACTTATCAACTATTTAGGATAACTATACACAATTGCGCATAATGTATATTATGTTAAATTGAATATATGTACACATAGTTACTCACACCCTGTTGTCGTTTCTATTCCAAATCTGGAATCGTGTTCTAGCGAAGCTGGAATTTTTGCACTGTCGAATAAAAATGGTGAAATTGTGATTTGTTTCGCCCTCACCACTTCAGCGACGTGATAATAAGAAAAGATATGCTCTTCTTTTTCTCACATCGGTTTGTCGGCGCAGTGGCGTATCTAATTAAAACGGGAACCGTTAATTCATCTATCAGCTTTGCTTTCTATTATTTTTAATACTAGAAACGGTTGAGTTATCTAAAGTGCAAAAGAATTTTGGGAATTGTGTATTGGGATTATGTTGAATAATTTCGCGGCAGCCTTGATTCATTTTCTTAAATTGAGCTCAAAAGAAATGTGTTGGCTTTTTTTAATGGTTCGCTTCGCGCTTTTTAATTCTGAAATCGTAAAACTATTTGTTTAAATTGTTTTACGGATGTTCAATGCTGCCTAAAAATTATTTATGCTGACAGTATCTGTTAAGTGTTATCGGTAATGTGATGAGTTGATTTCAATAGTTCGTTGGTGCAAACCCGCAGTAATAAAATTTCGAACGTAAAGTTCTGCGAACTGTTTTTAGAAAATAATTATCGCGCACAAAAATAGTCTATCGATAGAAAATAATCGCTCAGGCTTTTAATCTAAATTTAATTTTGATGGTGCGCAGATATTAGCGCCCTACTCCGGACTCGAGTTGAAATAGAATGAGCAATTAAGCGACGGTCTCAAATGGCCAGATTATAGTCATTCAACCACAATAATCTATACTTAGATTGCTTTGGTTATGTGCTCTTTGCATACGAATATTGGGCAGTCATCATTCGATGATCACCGCATTCTCTTCGATGCATTGAGTATCTTTACTCAAAATGAATACTTAGCAACACGTCATCATCGCGTTTCCCGATTGTTTACCCAATTTAATCTTTTGCGCTGGGATTGTTGTCTTTGGGCGATATCAAGCGAGGGTTCGTTATTCAATACCCCTATAATGCAGTCGCTTGAACTTCGACCAGAAAAAGATCCTTATTCATTTTTTTCTTTCTTAATAACAGTAACTTTCATGTTATTCGCAAGTGCTTTGTTGTCCAAACAATGATGCAGGATTTGCTGAAGTGATTCAGTAACCTGCTGGCCCACACGGGCAATTAATTGTCCTCGAATAGTTTTAATATCCTGACGCAGTGTCATGCTGATTGTGAGCTCTTTGATGCCAACTTTTTGTTGCTGAAATTTGAGTGATAAGGTTTTTTTGAATGCGGCAAGGATAATTGGATCATAAAACTGTTTTTGTAGCTCAAGTTTCTCAAAAGCGATTTCAGCTGACACCTCTGCTTTGGCGCAGCGCATGTAATCCAGTACTATTTTAAGCATTCTTGAACCAAAAGGAATGTCGCTACCTTTAATCTCGTCATTGGGAATACCCTCGCCGTTGTAGCACTTTTCCTGATATAAAATACTACGTGCAACTTGCCCCATGCGGGGTATTTTGCTTATCAGGTCAGCAGCCAATAAAGGGTGCTGTGCAAACAATTGTCGTTCCTCTTCAGAATTAGACTGACCACTTTGCATGTTTTGAATATTATGCTCTGGAAAAATAATACAACCAAGCTGGGAGAGTTGGATCATCGGTTCGAATCGCCATGATTGTTTTAGATGTAGTTCACGGGCGAGATTTAACATATGACTGCGTAATAGGTTGCTGTGCTGCATCGCATCGGGATTGACTAGCGCCAAAACGTCGTTCAGTACATTTATCACTCCCTTAAGCGTCCTGTTCAACAGCACTTTTTCGGCCATGATCAGGTTGTACTGTTTATCGGCATCATTAAACACATTGACTAACAATTCCGTACTACAGGGTTTATTTAAGAAACGGAAAATATCACCGATATTAACCGCGTCAATTGCGGTTTTCTGATCGGCGTTACCGGTCAACATTACTCTAACAGTCTCAGGCGCTAACTCTCTTACTTTTTTAAGCAGTTCAATGCCGTTCATTTCCGGCATTTGCATATCGGTAACAATTACTGAGTATGCTCGGGCAGACATTAATTCCAAGGCCTTGTGACCGCTGTCAGCGACGTCGAATTCTACCAAACCACGCAAATTTCGTCGGTATGAATTCAGAATATTTACTTCGTCATCGACCAGCAATACCCAGTTTTTCATGTATCCCCACTTTTTATCTACTTTGCTTATAATAACTTATACTCTTCTTGATTTTTTATTCCAGTGTTTTGCGTTATAGTTATTCGTGAAGGGTATTAATAAGCGATGCCTTGGATTATGCTCGAATAAGTTTCTGTTCGATAAATAAATCATTTTAAAGCATAAGTTTTGCGAGAAGTTAAAGGCATGAAGTCAGCGGCTCACTGGCTGAGAGAAAGTTGCAGACCTTTAACCATTATAGGGCACATATTTCCATTCGTTTGTTAATGACTCTGGTGTGCGATTGTGTTTCGCTCGGCCACTCAAGTATGATTATCTATTGTTAATAGAAGGTGATGCAAAATGAATGCTATGAAGGGCTATTTCGAAAGAAAGCACATTATTCCGCTAAAGAGCTTGGCAAGAGCTATATTGTTATTTGGCTTGACTTGGTCATCGCTTGTCGCGCCGGCTGAAACTAATAAGTCAGCCATTAATCCACCTTTTAACGATAAAGAATTAGCCACTGAAGCTAAGCTTGCTCGGCTAACCATACAAGACATAACCCCGGCTCATGTTTATCAACTCTCCCTGCTAGTACGTTCACAAATTGATGCTATTCGCCAAGCCCTAGGCGAATCTAAGCTTGTTCCTCTACATATAGAATATTCTAACGTAAAGCCCCGAGAAGTGTTCTTTCAGGCGAGAGCCCTGAATGGCAGCACTACCGAACTCGATTATGAGTGGAACCGCAACCATAGCGAACCATTAACAAGACCGCGAAAGGATATTTTACCTGCCGATGTATACGCGGAAATCTATTCAGCTAGCGAGAAACTTGCCAGGGTAGAAGTTAGGCTTGGAATTGATACCGCGCATAGATTCCCAGCACTGGATCCTAGTAAAACCCCCTCAGACGTATTTGTCTCGGTTGTAGTGGCCAATCGTGAGATAAACAATCTATTGACCCGTCAGTTCTCTCCCAGTGACGTCTTTGAGCAGTTAACCGTCGCTCTTAATTACGCCAACCATTTGCGTCAAAAAACGAGCGGCAAGCAAGTACCCGAAGCCCCCTTGTTCGTTGCCAACAAGTCGCCAGTAGACGTTTTTCAAAAACAGCTGACTTGCCTCGGCATTGTGCAGCGAATAGCTATGTTGCTGGAAGTTGACATGCTCAAAATAAATACGCCAAGTAATA
>JAWUVZ010000036.1:0-34743 GCA_034112105.1 Glaciecola sp.
AAATTTGCCGATAATTACACCTTAATAGGGTCATGGTTAGTCGATGATGAGGCTGCAGGTATATCTGTGCGAGAGGACAAGTCGGCCATTACGCAAGACCTATCGCGCTATATGCCACATATTATTTTGTAATTTTTTTAACTAATAGGAAAGTCGTATTGACCGCACTAAAATCACCGACAACCTTAAAGAAACAACTTATTTGGGTTAGCTACATTGTAGGTTTTTTAACTGTGGTTGAAGCGATCAATATGCTGACTGGTCGCTACTTTAACCAGTTTAGTATTTACCCCAGAGAATTAAGCCATTTAGCCTATATTTTCACGGCGCCTTTTTTACATGCTAACTTTACTCACTTTGCTTCCAACCTATTGACCTTAGCCATATTTTCAGTCTTGATGCTACAGTTTGGAGGAAAACGTTTTATTACCGTATCTTTCGGACTAATTGTACTAACCGGTTTACTGGTGTGGCTTTTTGGCAGGACATCATTTCATTTAGGTGCTAGTGGTATTATTTATGGTTACTTTGGCTATTTAGTTTTAGCCGGTTTTCTCAATAAACGCTTATTTCAAATTATTATTTCTGTCTCTGTCGCATTTTTTTATGGCGGCATGATTTGGGGCGTTTTACCTAACCAACCCTACATATCTTGGGAATCACATTTATTTGGATTTATTGCAGGTCTCTGTTTAGCTTGGTTTTTAAAAAATCGTGCGTGATTTAACACAAAATCAACGTGACATTGTATCGTTTCTTTTTGTACAATCCTTACCTAGCTTACAAGAGTAGTTAAATTTACATGTCTGAAACAGTTCAAGAACAACCTAAACAAACCGGCTTTTTCGGCAATTTAATTTTTAATATCGCGGTTCCCGTTTTAGTCATGAGCTTTTTAAGTTCAGACGAATATTTGGGTCCCGCTTGGAGTATTGTTTTAGCACTAGCTTTCCCTTTAGTTTTTGGTATCTATGACCTAAAACAGACTAAGAAAGTAAATGTATTTTCAATACTCGGCATCGTAAGCGTTCTGTTAACCGGTGGTATCAGCTTATTGAAGCTGCCAGCTGAGTACATTGCAATTAAAGAAGCAGCTATCCCAGCGCTGATTGGTTTGGCCGTCATAATTACGCAGTATGGCAAAAAGCCCTTAGTAAAAGTACTGATTCTCAATGAGCAGTTAGTTAACTGGCCAAAATTAAATGACACTTTGGAAGAAAAAGGCTTAACTGGCGCATTTAATAGTAAAGTTGCTGTTAGTTCATACATTGTAGCAAGCTCATTTTTCTTATCTTCAGCCTTAAATTATTTACTCGCAAAGTGGATATTAGTATCGGAACCCGGTACCACAGCCTATACGGAAGAGCTCGGGCGGATGACGGCACTAAGTTACCCTGTTATTGTTATTCCAAGCATGATTTTGTTGATATTTGCATTGATGTATCTGTTTAAACAAATTTCTAGCGTCACTGGCGAGCCTATTGAAAGCTTTTTGCATCAGTAGTCTTTCAGCGCTCAGTTAACGTATACTTAGGCATCAATGAAGAATAGATGCCTTTTTTATGCTTGCCCTCAAAAATTTAAAGAAAAGTTATACCGATGCGGGTGAAAGTCGCAGTATTCTTTGCAATGTTAACTTAACCATCAGCGCAGGTGACAGCATCAGCATTCAGGGGGCATCCGGTTCAGGTAAATCAACTCTCTTGCATCTTTTAGCTGCGCTAGATAAACCTGACAGCGGGGAAATACTGCTTACCAGTGCCGGCGATTCGCCGCACAATAAGCATAAAAACTGTCACCAACCGCAAAATCAACATATCGATGTTACGCAGTTTTCCGAAAAACAAGCAGACCAATATCGTCAGTTCCAAGTTGGCCTTATTTTTCAAAAATTCAATTTAATTGACTGTATTACAGTGATGGAAAATATCATGTTGCCTGCCAAGATAACAGGCAAGGTGCAAGACGACTATATTCAGAAACTTTTAGATGTGCTAGATATTCATCGTCATATAAACAAACTTCCGAACCAACTTTCAGGCGGTGAACAGCAGCGAGTTGCCATTGCACGGGGGTTATCCCATCAACCGCCTCTTTTGCTAGCCGATGAGCCAACGGGTAACCTCGACAATAGAAACTCTGACCTTGTGAGTCAACTCCTTGTCGATACTTGCAAAAATCTCAACACAGCACTGGTAATGGTGACTCATAGCGAAAAAGTGGCTTTGCTCACTCAGCAACAATGGTATTTAGGCGATGCCACGTTGACCCAAATTTAATATGACGTATTTACCCTTCCTGTTTGTCTTGATAAAAAGCTATCGAAACAGTAAATTTAGTCTGGTCATGTTGATGGCATCTTTGGTTATTGCGGCGGCGGGCTTAAGTGCTGTATTGGTGATTAATAGCAGTGCTAAACAGAGCTACAGTAGCGAGCAACAGTTTCTAATTCCTAACGTTACTTACACAATTGTCTCAAATTCATCCACGCTAAAACTCACTAAGCAAGACTACTCAGATCTAAGACTAAAAGGCTTTTATCAATTAATTGCAGTGGCTCAAATAAAACAGCATATTTATAAAAATGGCCGACGCATTACCCAGCGGCGGATCGATTTTACTGGCATCGACACTTTCTCATTGCTCACCTTACCTAGCTTTTCCAGCCCCACACCATTAACTAAGCAAATAAGCCCGACAATGGAACATAAAGCAGAAATGGGCGTGTCGTTGGACGGATCTAAGCAACTTATTCAGCAATTAAGCTTTAGTAACCCAACCGCTGTTGTGCATCCGCAATTGCTCAGCCAGTTGGAAGATGCCAAAGATTACAATGCAGATGACACAGCTGGTAGTAAAGAGGTTGAGGTTGAAGTTGATAGCAATCAAGACATCAAGGGTAGCGATATTAATGTCGATTTGGCAGACCAATTTACAACACAAAGTGGCAAGGCTCTAGCAAAACTGAGTGCATTTGAAAGTCCAGCATTAGGTAACGATATAATTATGGATATTGCTGAGTTATACCGCATTTATCCGAACGCCGAGCTATCGATGCTATTGGTTGTTGGGGAGTTAACAAAAAACCAAGAATACGCACTGCAAAAGCTATTGCCAGACTACCTGCAGTTATCCAATACGGATGCTGGCCAGCAGGATTCAGAACTCACAAGTAGTTTCCACTTGAACTTAATGGCAATGGCATTGCTCATGTTCGTCGTTTGCCTTTTTATTGTAGTCAACGCAATTAATTTATTATTAAATTCGAGATTAACATGGCTTAAAGTTTGTCGACAGTTAGGTATTTCAAGACAACAATTGTTTATAGTCCAGTTGATTGAAATTGTATTTCTTACTTTACTAGCTTGCTTAGTTGGCGTTTTATTGGGTGTTGAATTAGCAAAACTGGCCTCACCTGCGGTCCAAGCAACTCTAGAAAATTTATATTCAGTCGAGGTAGGGTTTGGCAAAGTATCTTTTATTGGCTTACTCATGCAAGTATTTGGTATTTGCCTAATGGGAAGTGTGTGCGCAACTTTGATTCCGTTAAATAAATTAAATCATCAGTTGGCGCAAAGCAAAGATATGCCGTTATCTTCTACTCAACAGCGCTTCTGGAACCGCACCATTTGGCTTAGTTTTAGCATTTTTGCAGGTCTTGCCTATGTCTTATTAAATCACGCGCAAGCGCTCTGGTTGCTCCTTATTGCCGCCGCCTTCGTTATTTTATCTGGCTGTTGTTTGCTACTCGCCAATTACCCAAGCATGCTGGCGTTCATCCTACGCTTTATTCCTGATCGTTTTCCATTGTTGCAAGTTAGTGCCAAACAAAGTTTGGCATTGTCGGGGAAAACCAAAATTGCTTGCTGTGCTTTTTTTATCGCAGCTACTAGTAACATTGGCATGAACTTGATGGTCGATAGTTTCCGTGGAGCTACAGTAGGCTGGCTCGAACAGCGCTTGGCCGCTGACTATTATGTTTATAATCAAGGTGAGCCTAACATCGTTGAGTTAGCCAAGGGCACAGGTGTGATTGTTTATCAACGGTTGGAAAATTATATTTCTTTTCAAGGAAAAGAAATTCAACAATTCAGCTACCCTGCAGACGAGTTTAATCAGCAGGCAATGGTGTTTTATGACAAAAGCGAAAATGAAAATTTATGGCAACAATTTAAAGAAGGCAGGGGCGTTTTAGTTAATCAACAGTTTGCTTTTGGGTTTGAGTACAAGGTTGGCGATATAATTGAGCTTCCTCACCCATCAACAGCAGCACTATCATCGTATAACATATTAGGCATCATTTATGATTTTGGCAGCCCTTATGCACAGGTACTAATGCCGCTAGATATGTTTGAATTATCCAAATCTAAATGTTGTATATATGCATTGCAAGCCCCTGAGAGTAAAATTGACTTATTACGAGAAAAAATACTTTTAGCCGGATTCGACCCAAAAACACAATTATTAAAAACCGAAGAACTGCTCACTTTGTCGATGCAAGCTTTTGACAACACCTTCATTATTACCGATGGATTGAATATAGTCACCCTACTCGTTGCTGCCCTATCACTTGCGTGCGCTATTATTGTACTGATGCATGACACTCGACCACAGAATATGTTAATTCGCAGCATGGGGGTGTCTGCGGTAAAAACTCAGCTACTGGCCTTATTTCAATACTTACTGCTGTGTTTTGTCGCATTAATTTTTGCTACTCCGTTTGGTATACTATTGAGTTGGATATTAATTGTAGATATCAACTATCAAGCTTTTTCATGGACTTACCCACTGATTATTAGCCCTATGAAGATATTGCAAATATATGCCACAAGTTTATTGGTTGTAGCTACAGTGATTGCTATACCCATTTTTCGGGCTGGCCGAAGGCCGCTCATTGAGGATATCCGATGGGTAAATTAATAAAGTTGTCTATTTTACTTACTGTGCTTATTGTGTTTATTGTAGTCAGCTTTTCTAGCGACCACAGAGATGATATATCGGGCAATCTAAAAAGACTATTTTTTAGCCTAAAAAACCAGAGCACAGACCCTAGAGAAACGCGACAGCCGTCGGCTCAAAATTTTGGTAAGAGCTTCAGCATGTCGAATCAAAAAAATTTGGGAGAGGTTGCCGATCCTAACTATGTCATCACCTTTCCGAAAGACCATTATTCGCATTCCTCATTTGATATCGAATGGTGGTACTTGACCGCAAATTTAGAAGATGACGAAGGTAATACTTATGGGTTGCAATGGACACTCTTTCGCTTTCGAAATCCAAATGCAATTTATAGCAATGAGCAAGGACCGTTAAGCCTTCGCTCTGATGGCAATGAGTTAAACCCGAAAAAGGTACCTGAAACGGCGCAATATCATTGGAGTAATGAGCATATATATATGGCGCATGCTTCTGTGCATAGTCAGTCTAAACACTGGTTTTCGGAAAAATTTGCGCGAGGTGATGTTGGTAATGCAGGTGTGGCAAAAACACCGTTCAAATTATTTATTGATGATTGGCACTGGCAGGCTCAAACTGCTAACTTATTACCTGCTAAGTTAACTTTTAACACTAAATTAATCAGTCACCATACCAATGAAAATGATGCAGACCAAAATGGTGTAAACGAAAAGAACGCAAACCTCGATGATGCTAATTATCTCAGTGTTCAACTTAATTTATCCAACACTGGTCCTTATATTCTGCAAGGCCAGCGCGGTTACAGCATAAAATCAGCTAATGGGGAGCACGCTTCACATTATTACAGTGCACCCTTTATTGAGGTTGAAGGAACATTCACGATGAGTGATAGGTTAATTTTTTCCAACCATCATGAACATGGTGGGCCGATAGATAACAGTAAAAGAAATGAGAACGCAGCTGATAATATCGAGAAGAATATCGATTTAATTGAAAATAAAAAACAGATAGCGATCAATGGTAACGCATGGTTTGATCAAGAATGGACCTCGCAGTTGCTCGACCAAGCAACATTAGGCTGGGACTGGCTATCACTTCACCTTGATAATGGCGATAAAATTATGGCCTTTCAAATGCGTTTGCAAGATCAACCTGATTATATCACCGGTACTTATATCAATGCCGACGGCTCAAGCACAACCCTAATGCCTTCAGATATAGAGTTGAATTGGATTGAATTAACGCCTGTTGGTAACAAAGAATTGCCCTTAAATTGGGAGTTACAAATTAACAGTAAACGCGTAAACATTAGCATTAAAGCAACCAAGAATGATCAATGGAACCCTGCGTCAGTAGCGTATTATGAAGGAACTGTAGCCGTTAGCGGAACACATACCGGTAAAGGATTTTTGGAATTAACCGGTTATTGATATAGTGTTTGTTGATTAAAAAATTGTCCTGCACCATAAAAAAAAATTTACATTTAATTCATTGATATTTTTATGAAAAAGCATTATTTATTAATATATTAATAAGCGAATCGGTCGCTAACTATATTGAGAAAAGACATGCTACGTATTTTTTTATTCGTCGGGACCAACATTGCGATTATTGCTTTACTGAGTATTACGTTTAGTTTATTTGGGATCCAGGGTCTGCTTGCAGACAATGGCGTTGACCTCAATCTAAATGCACTAATGGTTTATTCTGCGGTTATTGGCTTCAGTGGCGCATTCATATCTTTATTCATCTCAAAATGGATGGCTAAACGGTCAATGCGAGTGCAAATTATTAAGCAACCTGCTAATAGCACAGAAACGTGGCTATTGAATACGGTCGGTCGCCTAGCTAAGCAATCAAATATTGGTATGCCTGAAGTCGGTATATTTCATAGCCACTCGCCTAACGCGTTTGCTACTGGTTGGAATCGTAACAATGCCCTAGTTGCAGTAAGCACCGGTCTTATTGAGAGCATGAATAAAGACGAACTTGAGGCTGTACTGGCGCATGAGGTGGCTCACGTAGCTAATGGTGATATGGTCACTATGACTTTGCTTCAAGGCGTAATGAACACCTTCGTTGTGTTTTTATCAAGAGTGATTGGACATACCGTCGACCGCGTTATCTTTAAAGTAGAACGGGGTCATGGCCCCGCATTTTGGATCGTATCGATAATTGCTGAAATTATTTTAGGCGTCTTGGCGATGACCATTACCATGTGGTTTTCTCGTCACCGAGAGTACAGAGCAGATGCCGGGGCCGCAAAACTTGTCGGGAAACATAAAATGCGCGCTGCTCTGATGCGCTTACAATCAAGTCAAACAGGTCCGGATATGCCTGATGAAATGGCTGCATTTGCAATTAATGCGGGTAAAATACACAAACTATTTTCAAGCCACCCACCTCTCGCTGAAAGAATTAAGGCGCTTGAATAAGCGCCCGAAAATAGCTTATTCGACGTCTCCCAACAACTCGAAAATCTTTTTAGCAATGTCAGTATTATTTAAATTTCCAGCAAATGCTTGTGCACCGGCACCAAACGCATAAACCTCCACATCAATGCCGGTGTGACCTGACGTTGTCCAGCCAGTATTAGTGCGTTCATCTAAGATAGACTTCAATACAGCCTCGCGCGCTCTAGGCTCCATATCAGTTGAAATGCCACTGATATGATTTTTTTCATCATCGTTCAAGGCAAAGCCAAACACATCTTCAACATATTCAGCCATATCTTCTTCACCTGTTATTTTTTCAGACATCACAGTGACAGAAGCCTTCATGTTTTGAATGAATTCAGGACTCCAACGATAATCTCCACCAGCGCCTATGGTTAATCCGCCCGTGCTGTGGTCTGCAGTAAGAACAACGAGTGTATCAGGGTGCATATCAACATACTTTTTTAGCAACTTCATCGTTTGCTCTAAGTCCTCCATTTCGCCCATTGCAGAAGATATGTCGTTAGCATGTCCTGCCCAATCAACTTGGCTTGCCTCGACCAGTAAAAAATAGCCATTAGGATTTTCTAGATGCGATATTGCGCTTTCAGTTAGTACAGAAAGTCGATGAGGGTTAGTGTCATCCAATGCTTTGGATAAACCTTTATCTGCGAACAATCCTAATGTTGGTTTACCTTTGGGTAACGCTAATAAGGCAGTGTATGAGTCGGCATATTGGTATCCTAAAGACGTAAATTCGTCAACCAAGTTGCGGTCATCACGAATAAAGTAATTCCAACCACCGCCCAACATCACATCAGCAACATTCTTACCGTTGATACGATCATCAAGAAACGAATCGGCAATTTCATTATAATTGTTTCGCGACTCATTATGCGCCACATATGCAGCAGGTGTCGCATGCACAATTTGTGAAGTAACGGCGACGCCTGTTCTTTTACCCAGTTTTTTAGCTCGTTGCAGCACACTTTCGAGTGGCTGCTTAGCGACATCTAAACCAATTGCACCGTTATATGTTTTTACACCCGCAGCGAGTGCAGTTGCGCTTGCTGCTGAGTCGGTAATATAACCTGATACTTGCGCTGGGTAGGTTTGTGCCATGCCAACCAAAAACGGGTCAAGTGCGGTGAGTTCGACCATTGGCGTATTTGGGTCATCTTTATACAGCCGATATGCTGTTGTGTAAGCCGGTCCCATTCCATCAGCAATGACCATAATAATGTTTTTTGGCGTGTTAACGTCTGTTTGAACGTTACCCATATCTTTGGGTGTAGTCGCTGTGCAAGCTACGCTAAATAGAGTAACCGCTGAAACCAGACTAATTGTATAAATATTTTTTATGACCATGTAACTAAATAACCTCTGAAAAATTCACAACGCATTGAATTTATTTTGCTTCATAACTCAATTTGCAATGTTATATAAAGTGATATTGGGGTTTTTACAACTTCAGTGAAAGCCTGTATTTGAAATAACCGCTGGTATTTCGGCTCGAATAAAAAAGACCTAAGCTTAGGTCTCAAATATACCGTTAATCTCCCTCGAATGCCAAACACAAAATCGCTTTGTTTACTGCTGCGAGGTCTACGGCAACCAAAATAACAACGCTAAACGTGACTTATTGTTAGCGCGCATGATTTTTATTGATACCACTTGAAAATTTATCGGTAAATGTGATGACTTTGTTTCGTTTGACATACCCAAGCAGGGTAGAACCACCCTTTTAGCTCATCACTCAAAACTATAGGCATTATCAATTCACGTATATTTTTTTAAATCCCACTCATGAACACAGAATCAACGTTTGAATTAATTTCAATATATTCAATAATTTATGATAATTCAGTAGTAAAAAACAAATAAAAAAACAATCGTCCATTCACAGCGTGAATTATTAAAATAACTTTCATGCTGTTTTTTTATCCGTGATTGAAGCATAGGATGTTTTAACCGTCGGATAAGCAAATTGTTAATGCAAGCTAGTTACGAAATGAAACACGATCGGCGAGTTACAACAAATACGCATGAGAGCACAAGCAGGTAAGCACAAAGCTAAATAGACCAGTTTGAAGATCTTGACACAATTATATTCAAGAAATAGTAAAAGAGGAAAACAATATGTCACAGTATCAACAAGATTTAGAAAATATGACGAAATTAAAAGCCTCTCAAGGCTCCGCATGGAACGCAATCAGCCCTGAATATGCAGCGAGAATGAAAAGCCAAAACAGATTTCAAACCGGGTTAGATATCGCAAGATACACTGCTGGCATCATGCGTGAAGATATGGCTGACTATGACGCCGACTCAAGCCAATATACTCAGTCACTGGGCTGCTGGCATGGTTTTATTGGTCAACAAAAAATGTTGGCTGTAAAAAAACATCAAGGAACAACAGCTAAAAGCTACCTTTATTTGTCAGGCTGGATGGTAGCAGCTTTGCGTTCAGAGTTTGGTCCATTGCCAGACCAGTCAATGCACGAAAAAACCTCAGTCCCGTCTCTAATAGAAGAGTTATATACATTTTTGCGTCAAGCAGATGCGAGAGAACTGGGTACTCTTTTTGACCAACTTGATAAAGCCCGAGAGCACGGTTCAGATACGAGCGCTATTCAGGCAGCAATAGACACCTTTGAAACTCATGTCGTTCCTATTATTGCTGATATTGATGCTGGTTTCGGTAATGAAGAGGCGACTTACCTGCTCGCTAAGAAAATGATTGAAGCTGGAGCTTGTTGTATTCAAATTGAAAATCAAGTTTCTGACGCTAAGCAATGTGGCCACCAAGACGGTAAAGTTACGGTTCCTCATGAAGACTTTTTGGCCAAGATTAATGCAGTGCGATACGCATTCCTTGAGTTAGGTGTAGATGACGGCGTCATTGTTGCTCGCACAGATTCGTTGGGTGCAGGCTTAACTCAAAAAATTCCCGTATCAAATAACGAAGGTGACCTAGCGTCTCAGTACAATGCATTTTTAGAAACAACGCCGGTTAGTTCTATTGACGATTTGGCTAACGGCGACACGGTTATGAAGTTAAATGGTGAGCTTGTTAAGCCCGTGCGTCTTCCAAATGGACTGTTTAAGTTTAAGGACAACACCGGGTTCGACCGTGTTGTACTTGATTGCATAACGTCACTTCAAAACGGTGCCGACTTGTTATGGATTGAAACAGAGAAGCCACACGTTGGTCAAATTGGCGACATGGTTCGCGCAATCCGTGAAGTCGCTCCTTCAGCCAAACTCGTTTACAACAATAGTCCGTCCTTTAACTGGACCTTGAGTTTCCGCCAACAAGTATTTGATTCATGGGTAGAAGAAGGTAAAGATGTCAGTACTTATAACCGAGCTGCATTGATGTCATCAAGTTATGATCTTACTGAAATTGCGCTTGAAGCTGACGAAAAGATACGCACATTCCAAGCTGATGCGGCGCGTGAAGCCGGTATTTTCCATCACTTGATTACGCTACCGACTTACCATACTGCGGCGCTTTCCACTGACAACTTAGCAAAAGGTTACTTTGGCGAAGAAGGAATGCTCGCTTATGTTAAGGGTGTTCAGCGCCAGGAGCTTCGCCAGGGTTTGGCTTGCGTTAAGCATCAGGCAATGGCTGGTTCTGACTTAGGCGATACTCATAAAGAGTATTTTTCTGGGGAACAAGCATTAAAAGCCTCTGGTGAAGATAATACGATGAACCAGTTCGATACTGTTGCTTAATAATATGCATTAACGTCGGATTTGATATGACGCAATGTTAATATCGAACAAAAAAACGACTCTTGTTCAGCGCCCTCCGGGGCGTTTTTTTGTCTTTAGATATTAAAAACCAATAATATAAATCCAATTAATTACGCTTGAGCTACCAAGGTATTATCAATCTTTTGTCGTTTGTGGTTATATAATCGGGTAGAATTCACTATAAATATCGTGAATGAGTTTCACAATGTAATTTTGATTGCTGAATTTTCATCCTCTTTTGATACCACAGACATTGGAACTAACATCTTGAATATCGCAAAAGTCGACCTAAACCTATTAGTTTACTTAGACGTTTTATTGAGAGAAGGCAGCGTGACCAAAGCGGCTAACCAACTTAGTATAACTCAACCAGCCATGAGTAATGGATTGAAGCGTCTGCGAGATCTATTCAAGGATCCATTGTTAGTTAGAACCAGTGATGGCATGACTCCAACAAAACGAGCGCTAGAGTTGCAGCCGATTATTCGTGACGTGCTCAGTAAATTAGAATCATGTATTCAACCTGAGATTGAATTTAGTCCAAAGACAAGTGTTCGTACCTTCAGAATCATGACGAGCGATTATGCTGAATCGACATTACTACTAGAACTCATCGGCAGACTTGCCGTTTTGGCACCTAATATTACCTTAGATCTAATAACACCCAGTGATGTAACGTTTCACGATGTAGAGCAAGGTAAGGTAGACATGGCGATAAATCGCTTCGAAGAACTACCACTATCGTTTCATCAAAAAGTTATTTGGTATGATACATTTTCATGCGTTATCGGCAGTGGTCACCCCATGAAAGACAATCTAGATCTGGCTGCATATTTAAAAGCGCAACATATTTGGGGCAGTAAAACTGGCTTTGGTGTCGGCGTTGGTATTGATCCCAACGAAGTTCAAAAGCTCGGTTGGGTAGATGCGGAGCTAACTAAATTAGGAAAACAACGGGATATCCGTGTATTTACACGTCACTATCATGCAGCGCTGCAATTAACCAAAACACAAAACCTGATAGCAACATTACCCAGTAAAGCGGCCAAAATATTTAAAGATGACCCAAGTATTACCGTTGTCGAGCCTCCGTTCGACATCCCACCCATTGCATTAAAGATGGCTTGGAGTGCATTATTACATCACGATGCAGGTCACATTTGGTTAAGAAGACTCATTACGGAAGTAGCAAACGCGATGAATAGTGAGGTCCAGCCTTAATAGATATATTGACGGCACATACATTCACAGTATCAATAACAAACATATTGTACATAAACTAAAAAACTGTCGTCATATTCCCTAAACTGTAGAAAAGAAAACAACGGAGTATGCCAATGTCAACGGTTTCAGGAAAGACGACAAGTCCATCTGGTACAAACGATGCCAGAGAGTCACAAGCCAATGAGCAAACCACTCTATCTGCGATGCAGACTGCTGCGGAAGGATATGTGACAAAAGGCAAATTATCAGTCTCTAGCGGTTTACTTGATTTTATAGAATCAAGTGCGCTGCCAAATTCTCAAACAGAGACTACTGCCTTTTGGCAAGGTTTCGAACAAATCCTTGAAAATTTAATTCCACTCAACAAAGCGTTATTAAGCGAACGTGAAAGGTTCCAACAACAAATCAATAGCTTTCATAAAAATGAGCCCAAAGCATCACCTAGCGAATACAAATCATTTTTAAGTACCATCGGTTATTTGCAAGCAGCTCCTACACCTAGGCCAATAGCAACGCAACATGTCGATGCTGAAATAGCCACTATGGCCGGCCCTCAACTTGTTGTACCTATTAACAACGCAAGGTATGCAATTAACGCAGTTAATGCCCGCTGGGGTAGTCTTTATGATGCATTGTATGGCACCGATGTTATTTCAGATAAAGATGACGCAGAAGCAACGGGCCAATACAATCCCATTCGTGGCAAAAAAGTGATTATAAGAGCGAGAGAATATTTAGATACTATTTTACCCTTGACCACCGGCAGTCACGTAGGGAGTAAAAATTACCAACTTAATGACACCTGCTTGTTAGTTACACTGGCTGATGGCACTACCACAACATTAAAAGACTCAAATCAGTTGATTGGCCTCCAAGGAACGTTAGAAAATCCGCAAGCAATATTAGTGTGTCATAACGGCTTGCACGCTGAAATACAGTTTGATAACAGCCACCCAATCGGAAAAACAGATCCAGCGACAATAAAAGACATACTACTAGAATCCGCGTTAACCACGATTATGGATTGTGAAGATAGCGTTGCAGCTGTTGATGCTGAAGACAAAACACTGGTTTATCAAAACTGGTTAGGATTGATGCAAGGAAGTCTGCAGATTCAACTTCACAAAGGAGATAACACTTTTATTCGAAGCATGAATCCTGACCGTGAGTATCGGTCACTAAAGAATAAAAGCATTACACTTTCTGGCCGTAGCCTTATGTTTATTCGCAACGTCGGACATTTAATGACCAATAGCGCAATTTTATTTGAAGGTGAGGAAATCCCTGAAGGAATAATGGACGCGATGATTACCTCGCTTATTGCTAAACATGATTTACTTAACAATAGTTCGTTCAAGAATACGAAAGAAAACAGTATATACATTGTAAAACCCAAAATGCATGGTCCAGACGAAGTTGCCTTTACGAATCGATTGTTCACCAATGTAGAACAGGTACTTGATCTGCCCAAGAACACGATAAAAATAGGAATTATGGATGAAGAACGCAGAACAAGTCTTAACTTAGCTGCTTGTATTCAAGCTGCCAATGATCGTGTCGTGTTTATTAATACTGGCTTTTTAGACCGCACTGGTGACGAAATCCATACGTCTATGCTCAAAGGACCCTTTGCACCTAAAGCTGAAATAAAAGCTCGCCCTTGGCTCAATGCTTACGAATTAGCTAACGTAGCCACAGGACTAAACTTTGGTCTATCCGGTAGAGCCCAAATTGGTAAAGGCATGTGGCCCATTCCGGAACAAATGGCCAACATGATGACGGTTAAAATCGGACACCTACAAGCTGGCGCAAACACGGCTTGGGTACCCTCTCCGACTGCTGCAACGTTACATGCATTACATTACCATCAAATTAATGTCTTTGAGCAACAGAAAAGCATAATAAACGACAACAAAAATTCTCACTTGACCTACATCGATAGCATACTAGAAATCCCGCTAATGGCACAAAATGTAGAATTAAGTTCGACAGAAATCACACGAGAAATTGACAACAATGTGCAAGGTATTTTGGGATACGTAGTGCGGTGGGTGCACCAAGGTGTTGGTTGTTCAAAAGTACCCGATATAAACGGTGTCGGTTTAATGGAAGACAGAGCAACTTTGCGGATCAGCAGTCAACATATCGCGAACTGGCTTGAACATAACATCGTTACTGCCCAGCAAGTTAACGAGTCATTGCAACGAATGGCAGTTTTGGTCGATAGTCAAAATGAAGACGATGCTGAATATATTCCGATGCTGCCCGACTTAGCTAATTCAATTGGTTTTCAAGCTGCCAAGGATCTTATTTTTTTAGGTAAAGAACAGCCCTCCGGTTATACCGAGCCACTATTGCATGCTCGTCGAAGAGAAATGAAAGCCAGACTTAAAAAACCTAGCTTATAGAAATAAGTTAGGTAAAAGGTCTGTTTATATTGCATTGAACTGTTGACCCAACTTGTTTAGCGCAGTAAAGTTAGGTTATCGAAAGCAAGGTCTTAAAAAAGGGGCAGATATGAAAAATTTATCATTGAAAAAGCAATATTCTTTTATTTCTATGCTGCTGCTATTACTTTTGGCGAATTCATTGCACGGGTAAGTTTTATAGCAAATACACATAAAAAACCCGTGCCAAGCACGGGTTTTTTGTTTTGTGCCTTAAGAAAATACAGATCACATTCGAACAAATGCGGCGTTAATGTCGCGGTAACAAACAACGGGCAAATGAATAAAAGGCAAATAACATGACTAGAGTTAAGCAGGGCAATCAGCAAGTCATTATTTTTGACACCACGTTGCGTGATGGAGAGCAAGCACTACCAGCAAGCCTCAATGTAAAAGATAAGCTACAAATTGCGCTGATGCTCGAAAAACTCGGCGTTGACATAATAGAGGCTGGTTTTCCAGTTTCGTCGCCCGGTGACTTTAAAGCCGTTCAGTTAATTGCAAAGGAAATTAAAAACTCGACTGTTTGTGGCCTATCAAGAGCACTAGAAAAAGATATTGATGCCTGTGGGCAAGCACTCAGTGTCGCTGACCATTTTCGCATTCATACTTTTATCGCAACATCTGATATTCATGTGAATACAAAACTGCGCAAATCACAAGATGAAGTAGTTGAAATGGCGGTTAACGCGATTAAACATGCGCGCAAGTATACCAACGACATAGAGTTCAGCTGTGAAGATGCCGGTAGAACGCATATTGATTACTTGTGCCGCATGGTTGAAGCTGCAATCGATGCTGGTGCAACCACCGTTAACATTCCTGATACCGTTGGCTACACAACACCAAGTGAGTTTGGTGGTATTATTAAAAACCTATTTAATCGTGTTCCTAATATAGATAAAGCGATCATATCCGTGCATTGTCATAACGATTTAGGTCTAGCCGTTGCGAACTCGTTAGCTGCTGTCGAACAAGGTGCTCGCCAAGTTGAGTGCACCATCAATGGTATTGGTGAAAGAGCAGGTAATTGTTCGCTTGAAGAAATAGCGATGATCCTGCAAACCCGCTATGCCATGCTCGGTTTATCCACAAATATCCAATCACCTGAAATTCATAAAGCCTCGAAGTTGGTCAGCAACCTATGCAATATGCCAGTACAAGCAAACAAAGCAATTGTGGGTGCGAATGCATTTAGTCACTCGTCAGGTATTCATCAGGATGGTGTATTAAAAGGCCAAAATACCTACGAGATAATGACGCCAGAAAGCGTTGGGATTAATAAAAACAAACTTAATTTGACCTCTCGATCCGGTCGACACGTTATTAGGCATCGTTTAGGTGAACTCGGCTATCGAACAGATGAATATGACTTGGACGCTATTTACGATGCATTCTTGCGCTTAGCGGACAAAAAAGGACAAGTCTTTGATTATGACTTAGAAGCGCTGCTCTTTTTCGACCAACAAAAACATGACCATGCGCATTATCAATTAGATTATTTACAGGCTAACTCAGGTCGTAACATCATCCCTAGCGCCACAGTCCGCCTGTCCGTGGGCGACCAAAGTATAACCGAATCGGCGATCGGAAATGGTCCTGTTGATGCCGCATATAATGCTATTATGAAGGTAGTGAAAGATCATAAAATTGATATTGTCGATTTTAAATTGGATTCCAAAGGTGAAGGTGCAGATGCACTCGCTCAAGTTAGTGTGGTCGCTGAGTATAATGGCCGACGGTTTAACGGCATTGGCCTAGCGACTGACATCGTTGAGTCAGGTGTGCGCGCATTAATTTTTGTATTAAATAACACTTACCTTGCTGATCAAATTGACGAACAAAAACAACAACAAGAAAATATTACCGGAGTTTAGAATGGCCACATATCACATTGCAGTTTTACCGGGGGATGGTATAGGGCCGGAAGTAATGGAACAGGCAAATCGCGTTTTAGACGCGGTATGCCATAAATTTGATATTATACTAGAGCGCACAACCTACCCTGTAGGCGGCTTTGCAATTGATCATCACGGTGAAGCACTGCCCAAGGCAACTCTTGAAGGTTGCGAACAAGCTGATGCTATTTTGTTTGGTTCAATTGGTGGCCCTAAATGGGATAGCCTGCCCTTAGAGCTGCGCCCTGAGCGCGCCGCTTTACTGAAGTTGAGAAGCCACTTCGATTTATTTAGTAATTTACGTCCAGCGAAAATTTATGCCGGACTTGCACATTTATCTCCATTGCGCAGCGACATCGCACAATCAGGCGTAGACGTTTTAGTTATTCGCGAGCTTACCTCCGGCATTTACTTTGGCCAGCCTAAGGGGCTTGAAGGCGAAGGTGAAGAACAGTTTGCTTTCGATACCATGCGTTATTCAAAGCGTGAAATTCGGCGTATCGCTATCAGTGCATTTGAAGCGGCAATGAAACGCGGGAAAAAGGTTACCTCTGTGGACAAAGCCAATGTGCTTGTGTGCAGCCGTTTATGGCGTGAAGTGGTTGAGGAGGTCGCAAAAGATTACCCACAAGTTACGCTTGAACACATTTACATTGACAATGCGACGATGCAGCTTATATGCGATCCTGCGCAATTTGACGTCATGTTATGTTCAAACTTATTTGGCGATATCATTAGTGACGAATGTGCAATGCTAACAGGATCAATGGGCTTATTACCATCGGCGAGTATCAATGGCGAGGGCTTTGGTATGTATGAACCGGCCGGCGGCTCTGCTCCTGATATTGCAGGTAAAGGTATTGCAAACCCAATCGCTCAAATTCTGTCAGCATCAATGATGCTGCGATATAGCCTAGGTGAAATTGACGCCGCAGATGCGATTGATGCTGCCGTTGTTAAAACACTTGAAGATGGCGTCTTAACAGCAGAATTAATGCCAAAGCAAGAACGCGACAATGCGCGCTCTACTGCAGATGTAGGCACTTATATTTTACAACAAATCTCTTAACCTGAAGGTAAGGAAAAATCATGGCTCAAACCCTTTATGACAAAGTGTGGAACGCACACATCGTAGAACAACTAGGCGAAGATACCTTATTGTATATTGACCGTCATCTCATACACGAAGTCACCACACCCCAGGCCTTTGCAGGGTTGAATGAGAACAATCGTAAAGTACGTCGTCCAGATCTAACTTTTGGCACTATGGACCACAGTATATCTACGCGTTCTCTTGCCCTTGATGCATGTGGTCCGCAAAATAAATTACAACTACAAACGTTAGCTGACAACTGTGCACAACACAAAATTCAACTCTATCCCGTAGGTCACAAGAACCAGGGAATTGTACATGTCATTGGTCCTCAACTGGGCTTAATTCAACCGGGTATGACGGTTGTTTGTGGCGACAGCCATACTGCAACCCATGGAGCCTTTGGCGCACTTGCATTTGGCATAGGTACGTCACAAGTTGAACATGTATTAGCTTCTCAAACGTTGAAACAAAGCAAAGCTAAGAGCATGAAGATTGAGGTTGCCGGCAAGTTGTCGATCGGAGTTACAGCAAAAGATATTATCTTGGCAATTATAGGAAAAATTGGCCACGCTGGCGCGACTGGATACGTTATTGAATATTGCGGCGAAGCTATCAGCGACTTATCGATGGAACAACGCATGACCATTTGCAATATGAGTATCGAAGCTGGTGCGAAGGCAGGTTTAATTGCACCTGACCAAAAAACTATTGATTACCTGAAAGATAAAGAATTTGCACCAACCAAACAGCACTGGAATGACGCTGTTAGATATTGGCAATCATTAACAACAGATACCGATGCGAAATTCGACACCGTTGTGACCCTGCAAGCAAAAGATATCCAACCACAGATTACTTGGGGAACTAACCCAGGGCAAGTTATTGGTATTAACCAAGCGATCCCTTCACCCGATGATTTCGACGACCCGATCGAAAAAGAATCCGCCATTAAAGCACTCAAGTATATGGGCCTTGAGGCGGGACAAACATGGGACAATGTGAAAATATCTCATGTCTTTATTGGTTCCTGTACTAACAGTCGTATCGAAGATTTAAGAGCAGCAGCAAAAGTTGCTGCATCAGGGAAAGTGAAAAGTGACGTTACCGCTATTGTCGTTCCAGGTTCTGTTGAAGTTAAAGAACAGGCGGAAAAAGAAGCATTAGATGTAATTTTTAAAGGAGCCGGTTTTGAGTGGCGCTTACCAGGCTGTTCTATGTGTTTGGGCATGAATGACGATGTTCTGCAACCTGGAGACCGCTGTGCTTCTACTAGTAATCGAAATTTTGAAGGTCGCCAAGGTCGTGGTTCGAGAACTCATTTGGTGAGCCCTGAAATGGCGGTCGCTGCGGCGTTAACTGGCAGTTTTGCTGATTCAAGACAGTTTGGAGAATAAAATGACAGGATTTACGGAATTAACAGGCAAGGCCGCGCCACTAGACCAAGCTAATATCGATACTGACCAAATAATCCCTAAGCAGTTTTTGACTGGTGTAACTCGCTCAGGCTATGGCAAGCACTTGTTCCATGACTGGCGCTATTTAGACTTGCATGAACAAGAAGTAAACCCTGAGTTTCCATTAACTAAAGCAAAACACAAAGGCGCCAACATTCTATTAGCGCGTGAGAATTTTGGTTGTGGTTCAAGCCGTGAACATGCTCCTTGGGCTCTGGCTGATTTTGGTTTTGGGTGCATTATTGCAACCAGTTTTGCGGATATTTTTTATAGCAACTGTATTAATAATCAACTTCTTCCCATTGTACTTTCAAGCAAAAATATGGATGCGTTATTTGCGCAAGTTTCGGATAATCCAGACATCATATTTTTCGTTGATCTTCCCGAACAAAGCGTTAAGGTTGGTAAACAAACTTATACTTTCGATATGGTAGAACATCATAAACAAAATATGATAAAAGGCTTAGATGCAATTGGCCAAACCCTTGAGTTAGATACAAGCATTAGCAATTTTGAGATTACAAGAGCAGCTTGGTTGTAGATAGTTTTTATACGTTGATATCAATTTTAATACGTTATTTTGGCAAACTAAAATACGCTAGATCAATGATTTAGTGTATAAAATGGCTGAAATACAACAATTTAGGCCATTCTATTTGTCACTTAAGTCAGGTCAATAATAATGATAAAAAAAATCCATATAACTGAGCTAACCATCGGCATGTATGTCGAAAGCGTAGTAAAACAAAATGGCAATGTCAGAATTAAAAGTAAAGGGTTGGTAAAATCCCAAGCTATTCTCGTTGCGTTGGAAAGCAAAGGTATATTGGAAGTTGAGGTTAATTTTGGCAAAAGCATAGCTCCAAACAATCAAACCGATGATAAAATAGTAGAAAATCATCTAGGGGCTCGCTCTGCTCACCCTGAAAATTATAATGTAGTGTCTAGCACGGCGGTGGAAAATAATGGCATCGATTCACAAATAAAAGAATCTAAATTAACAAACATTATAAATGTTGGGCAACATCAAGAAGCGCTGAAAGACGCTGATAAGCTATATATACAAGCAAAAAATATACAAAAGAACTTTATATCTGAACTGCGCTCAGGCTCAACGCCAAATATCGACCACTTGAACGACCTATCGCAAAATATTATTGACTCCGTTTTTGACAATGCCGATGCACTATCTTGTCTACTGATGCTCAAAGACTCCAATGAATATTTAGTAGAACACGCGATTAACTGTGCAATCTTACTCACTATGTTTGCTAATTCAAAAGGGATGTCACAAGCTGAAATTGAAGATGTGACTATTGCCGGCTTACTGATGGATATAGGTATGGCCTCTCTTCCTACTGAGCTGTTAGAAAAAACCAGCGAACTCAATGATACCGATTGGCAAATAATGAGAAGTCATGTCGATATCGGTTTAGACATAGTCGGGCGTCTAGACCGCGCACCTTCTATTGTGCTAGATGTTATTGGGAATCACCATGAAAGAATTAATGGCAGTGGTTACCCTAAAGCAAAGACGGCTTCAGAGATTAGTGTATATTCTCAGATGGCAGGCATTGTAGATTGTTATGACGCAATGATTTCGAACCGACACCATCAACGCTCTGTCAGCGCGACTGCAGCCCTGCATCAGTTAGAGAACGATGAAACGCTTGACCGTGACTTAGTCAAAGAATTTATTAATGCAATTGGCCTGCACCCGGTAGGTTCATTAGTTCAACTCAGTAGCCAAAAATTAGCTATTGTAAGTCAACGCAATGACAAGCAACCGCTAAATCCAATAGTGATGATTTTTTATAGTATGCAAACGCAACTGCACACTGAAATTGTAAGAGTCGATTTGAGTCAATCAGAAGACTATATTTTAACAGGCGTCAGGCCAGAAGAGTTTAGTATGAACTTAGATAAATTTTTCAAAAGCGTTTTTCTAGCAAAGTAGATAGAACTAGTTATTTTACTCACACAACTAAATAACTAGCTCTTGATAAATTATTTTCGTCTGCGTCGATAAATTCCAGACATTGAAGTTGAGATTATTTAACTACCAGTCAGACAAGGCGTTCATCGTAAACACTTCATCTTTAAACGATAAAATAACTTTTTGCGGTTCTATATTCACTAGCCGCAAGTTTTCTGCAATAAAGTCACCTTCAACTAGGCGCCTACCATTAACTCTAACCCAGCGTTCTGGCCTTTCAGAAGAGTACATGTGCGCACTAAATGCCATTGATGGAATTTGTGTTTGAGTAGCTACCGATAATTGATCCACTCGAGGTAAGTCATCATAATTGGTGCTTTGCTGAAAATTTGACTCCGCGGACTCGCCCTTATCTAACTCTGCAATCGCTTTGTTTATTTTGGCTAATAATTGAGCCGATACCGCCCTTTCTGATTGGGTGTTCGCAGGTAAATTTAATATGTTTTCTCCCTCGCTAACCACTGAACTATCTACAATTTCTGTATTAGGCATGTTTTCTGGCAGATATCCCAGCACAAGTGGTTCAGCGTCAGGTACAGTACTGAGATCTTTCTGGTTTGGTGTAACTGGAGTTTGCGCTTGAGCTAAGCCTGCACTATTTTTTCCTTCTGGAGCTATGCTCGTTTGCATATCCTCGGTCGTTGTAAGGACGTCATTAGTCCTATTTTGTTCTTTGCTGAGATCGTTTAATAGTGCTAAAGATGCAGGACGATTTGCACCCAATGCAAGATTCTTTTGTGCGGAGCTATTCATGGGTTGATAATCGATGACCACGTAGTCTTTACTTTTTGTCAGTAACAACCAATCTGGAATAGATGCAATATTCCAACCTAAACATAAACCACCAACGACCAATAAAAGCGATAGTGAAATATGCTTACCATACAAATCCCAAGATGAAGTCAAGGTATCCATAGAAGGCATAAACAACGAACGATGATATTGCTGACTAACATCATTATTGGCCTTGGCGGACTTCCTTTCATTTTGCAGTAGCTGCTGCGTCGGTGTTAACTTAACCGCTTGTTCTGTAGGTTCAAGCTCTAGCTCCATTGCGTCAGTATCAAGCAAACCCAAGCTCTGGCTCAAATCGACTTCAACCTCAGTCACGCCCATGTTAGTCAAACCCTTTACCATTTCGGGACTGCGGATCATCCCTATCTTTCGGATTTTAACAGGCCCATGCTGACTTACTACCCTACTGACTAACATGCCTGGCTGCAGTTCGCTTGCATTGAACACCTTAAGCATACAATCCTCCTGCAACCAAACCTAGGATTATAGAAATGACGAAGCAGCCGACAAAAATTCGTTTCCACCGGTCTTGCTGTCGTTGTTGAACAATGTCATCACCCAACACTTGATAACTAGCGCCAATAACAAGTTGGTGTGTAATAAGCGGTTTTTGTAGTGTGTAAGCGAGAGTCATAGCGCGATCACATAACAAATTAATAACTCGCGGAATACCTCCGCTGATTTGAAACAAACTACTTAACGACGTTGATGTGAAAATACTTGGATTACCATTCGCCACCTGCAGCCTGTGAGCGACGTATAATGCAACCTCAGCCTTAGTTAAAGGTAATAAGTGATAACGAGCAGTTACTCGCTGAGCTAATTGCCTTAGTTCGTTTCGGCGCAATAACTGCTGCAACTCGGGTTGACCGATTAAGACAACTTGTAATAGTTTTTCTCGAGTCGTTTCCAAATTAGTTAACAAACGCAGTTGTTCTAATACTTCGGGCATCAGGTGCTGCGCCTCGTCTATAATAAGTACCGTATTGATGCCATTAGCGTGGTTATCTGCCAACTTATTTAAAATCTTATCTGTAAATACTTTAAGCGAATTAGTATTCACATCATACTTCACGCCAAGTTCGTCACAAACTGTTGCCAGTAACTCTATTGCTGACAATGTTGGATTTAAAATAACTGCGGTTTGCGTATCGTCTGATAAATCTTGTAGAAGCTTACGAGACACGGTGGTTTTCCCGGTCCCCACCTCCCCTGTTAGCATTACAAATCCACCTGACTCCTTCAAGCCAAACGTTAAATGGGCCAAAGCTTCGCGATGCCTAGGGCTCATGAAAAGGTAGTCGGGGTTAGGAGCAATTGAAAATGGGTTATCTGTTAACCCAAAATAGCTTAAATACACGTTATCTGCGCTGTCATGATTATCATATAGATAACCTATCGATTATCCCTATTTAAGTCAATGTAAAAGCGCCTAGATTGCGCCTTACAATGGCGTATTTCGGCTAACTTGAGAAAATACGTGATTGAATTGAAACAAGCATACTCGTTATCATTGATTTGAGGTAGAATGAGCGTAAATACAAACAAAACAAAGTCATTCATGTTTGATCAATTAGATTTAGACGACGAACTCTGCCGAGCCATTAACGACATGGGCTATGAACGCCCCACCAGCATTCAGTCCTTGGTTATTCCACATGCAATGGAAGGTAAAGATATACTTGCTGACGCCCCAACTGGCACAGGGAAAACAGCTGCGTTTTTACTGCCTGTTTGCCAATATTTGCTCGATCACCCTCGTAAGGATGACAGCTCAACAAGGGTGCTTATACTCGTACCCACAAGAGAACTGGCTAATCAGGTATTCGAACAAGCACTAGCAATTACTAAATATACACATCTAACCTGCGGTGTCATTACTGGGGGTATTAATTATGGTACTGACCGTGAAACACTCGCTGGCCATTGCGATATTTTGGTTGCAACACCTGGCAGGTTATTCGAACATATTGAACAAGAAAGTTTTGATTGCCGTGATATTGAATCGCTTATTCTAGATGAGGCAGACCGCATGTTAGACATGGGTTTCTCTTCAATCGTGCATCAAATTGCCGGTGAAGCTAGATGGCGAAAGCAAAGCATGTTGTTTTCTGCAACCCTAGAAGGAAGAGGTGTGCGCCTTTTCGCAGAAGAACTATTGAAAGACCCGGTTACACTTTCCGCTGACCCTTCCAGAAAAGAGAAAAACAAAATTATTCAGTGGTACCACTTAGCTGACGATTTAAACCATAAAAATGCGATATTAGTTCATCATCTGCGCAACACCATTGAGTCCTGTATTGTTTTCGTCAAAACGCGCGAACGCTTGCACAACCTAAAGGATTTTTTGTTTAGTCAAGATTTCAGCGTGACTTATTTGCAAGGCGAAATGCCTCAAGATAAGCGTAACTCTGCATTAGCGAGTTTCAAAGCAGGTGATGTGAAAATTCTTATTGCAACCGACGTTGCAGCCCGAGGTATTGACGTACAAGACATTAGCCATGTTATTAACTTTGACATGCCCAGAGGTTCAGACTTGTATGTACACCGTATTGGACGCACAGGGCGTGCTGGCGCCAAAGGTACTGCTATTTCTATTGTCGAAGCGCATGACTTTGAGAAGATAGGCAAGGTAGAGCGTTATACCAAAGAGCCCTTTAAAGCCAGAGTCATTGATGGCTTACGTCCAAAAAACAAAGCACCAAAAGTAGTAAAGAAACAAAAAGTAAAGACACCGGGCAAAGGAAAAGGCAAAAAAGTAAAAGCTAAGAGTAAGTTTAAGAAGAAGACAACTAGACCCTCCTCACCTAAATCAAAAGAGGCATAGATGAGCATAAAACAAATCGTCTTAGCGACAGGCAACAAAGGTAAAGTCGCTGAATTTTCGACGCTGTTTGATGGTTTTTCAATAAAAGTAACACCGCAGTCTGAGTTTAATGTAGAAGAAGTGCCTGAAACTGGCACTACTTTTGTTGAAAACGCAATTATCAAAGCTCGTAACGCGGCAAAAGTAACCGGGTTACCAGCTATTGCTGACGATAGCGGTTTAGCCGTCGATGTTCTTGGTGGTGCTCCCGGTATTTATTCAGCTCGCTATGCGGGTGACGCAGCTGACGATAGTGATAACATAAACAAATTGCTCAAGGCCTTGGAAAACGAAACAGATAATCGTAAAGCTCGCTTTTTGTGTGTACTCGTATTTATGCAACATGAACTCGACCCTACTCCGATTATATGTCAGGGTGAATGGCATGGCGAAATCAGTACAAAAGTCAGCGGCAATGGCGGTTTTGGTTATGACCCTATCTTTTGGGTACCCGAGCAAAATTGCAGTGCAGCTGAACTAGAATCAAACATTAAAAATAGAATTAGCCACCGCGGCAACGCGCTGATGCAATTAATGCAGCGTATGAAGGAAGTATTGAGCCGTTGAGCGAAGGCAATTTTAGCACACCAACCGCAACTCTTGGTGCTGAGTTAAGTCATCACGCTAATCTCACAAACTTGCCTCCCCTGAGCTTATATGTACACATTCCTTGGTGTGTGCAAAAGTGCCCGTACTGCGATTTCAATTCACATAATTTAAAAGGTGGTTTGCCCGAGTCTGAATATATTAGCCACGTATTAGACGACTTAACCGAAGACTTGCCACTGGTTACCATTAAGGGAAAGTTACGTGAAGTATCCAGTATTTTTATTGGCGGTGGCACACCTAGTTTGTTGTCCGTTGCTGGTATGCAAAGACTATTGGATGGCATTGCAGCAAGAATACCATTAGCCGCCAATGCTGAAATTACAATGGAGGCAAACCCCGGCACGGTTGAAGCCGAAAAATTTATTGGCTTTGAAAAAGCCGGGATCAACCGTATTTCGATTGGTGTTCAAAGTTTTGATGAACGTCATTTAAAAGCACTCGGTCGCATCCACGATTCGACGCAAGCTAGCGATGCTGTGCAACTAGCAAAACGCTTAGCATTACGTAGTTTCAACCTAGACTTAATGCATGGCTTACCAAACCAAAGTATTGACGATGCCATGCTGGATTTAGAAAAAGCCATTGCACTAGCGCCGCCTCACTTATCATGGTATCAGCTCACTATTGAACCTAATACCGCGTTTCATTCAAAACCGCCGACATTACCCGACGATGATATTTTGTGGGAAATTCAAGAGCGTGGTCATCAGCTATTGACGAAAGCGGGCTATGAACAATATGAAATATCAGCCTACGCAAAAAAAGGTCAACAGTGTCAGCATAATCTTAACTATTGGCGATATGGAGACTATCTTGGCATTGGTTGTGGCGCACATGGAAAAATAAGCATACCTCAAAATCAGGTGTCGACAAAAGTAGAAACAGTTCTTCTCGGTTCACATGCCACACCAGAAAGACCATCTGCATTGCGCATTATTCGCACGGTTAAGGTAAAGCATCCGAAAGGCTATATGGATTTCACTCGCGCTTATATGGATAAAATTACGCAGGTTGACAGTAACGAGTTTGCATTTGAGTTTTTTATGAATCGATTTCGGATTATGGAAGCTTGCCCTAAAGCGCAATTTGCAAAAACGACAGGGCGAGAATTAATCAAAAGCGAATTACAACACTTGGAAAAAGCTAAGAATATGAAGCTCATTACAAGCAATGAACAAGCGTGGCAGCTTACTGAGACGGGCAAGCGTTACCTAAATAATTTACTAGACTTGTTTGTATAAATTATTCAATACACTGCCTACTGAATAACTCAAAGTCTCCTTTGTATAAAAACTAAGGGCACTCAGTTTGCCTCTATTCTACCTCCCGTTCCGCAGGTAAAGCTGTTCGCACTAGCCGAACAAATACCGTTCTGTTTTTCTCCTTAATAGAATTACTACTATTAAAAAATGCCACAACCCAAGCTCGTTCAGCATCGGTCATTGATGGCGTTGAAGTCCAGAAGTCATCTGGAGGCGTGGCTGGAAACAAGTCAATATTAATAGAAGGTCTGGCACATGATCGCTCTGTAATAGAGCTCAGTTCTTTAATGTTTGGCAAACGCCAATTACTAGAAAGATTAAATTCATAGCCAACACTCAATTCTAAAGCCTGTTTCCAAGTATAGGGTTCAGCTTCACCTGTGCAGCTTTCGCCGTTCCAAGTTTGTCCTATCGCGCAACTCATCCAGATTAAATTGGTGCTTAAATGCATTACTTGCCCACTGTCGAACTTCAGGAATTCTTCTTCCGGTGCGCTAACCGGCGCTGTCGACAGACAGAATTGATCTGCGTTCACCATACTGACAAACCCAAGAAAAAACCAAATTACTGCGGTATTGAGTATCACCTTCTTAGTCATCTTCCAGCCCTCACTAGCTTGATCCTAGCTTGCGTTGATTTATTAATAAAGTTATCAACCCCAGACTCAAAATCAATTGCCCATGCGTTCTGAGAGCCACTTTCATTGACACCATCAACATTAGGCATAAAGGTCCAATACCACAAAGGAGAGTCAAGGCCCGTTGCACCCATATCAGGAAAGTATTCGTTTTCAATGAATGGGGGCTGTACCTTACCAAAATGAACAAGCGACAAAAGTTCACTATGACTGGGTAGCCTCCAATCAAAAAAACCACACAGACCTTGTGCATTTACGGCATCTACAAATGCCTGTGTATTGCAATTGCCGGAGGAAAGACCACAAGCGCTACTACCCATATTTAGGTCACCTGCAAACCCACCGTTTTCCGCTAATGAATACCAGGTAAAAATCTGCTCAACCGAATGTAAATCATTGGTAACATCAGTCTTATTTTCCCAAATTAATCCCGTGATATTGTCGCGAACGCAACTCCAATCTAGTGTGTTTTGGTCAACCTCATCACCATTTTGATTTAAACGCGTAAAATCGAATCCGAGCTCTCCCCTACCTGCTTTATCTGAAAAACCACTGCTAGCCATACGATCGTATCCATTGTGGGCATCTTGACCAGCAAATTCTCCTTGATAAGCAACAAGATTTTGATTATTGCTAGCGTTTAAGCTAAGGCCTGTATCGTTGAGCGTGTTTTGCGTTTGCGGTTCAACCAACATAGTCTGCATTTTACTCCGCTGATTCCCGTAACTATCTGTGATGGAAAGTTGATAAACAATTTCTGTTTGCTGATAAACCAACGGAGCAATGCTAAACGTTTTCATTGAATTAGCATCGCCAATAATAGGCGCTAACAGAGAATCTGACGACCAAAGTGCTGAAAATGGTTCAGCGCCGCTGGCTGTACTTGAAGCTTGGCCGCTCAATGATAATAGCTCACCAGAAAAAACAGTTTGAACTGGCCCAATAGATAACTGCGGAATAGTTTCAGACTCACTTAATAATCGAAGCGTTTTATCTACGCTTGAGATTGCTCCCTCTTGATCAGTCACCTGCAAGCGGACAATAATGTCGATAGGTTGGGCGAGTATAGGGGTTTGAAAAATTAAATTTGCTGATGTTAATATGCTTTCAGCTAACACATCAGCTCCGGCAATTTGTTGCCAAAGATAGGCAGATATTGGTGCACTTGTGGTTTGCGGGTCGCTGTCACTACTTAAGCTGCCGTCAAGGGTTACGTTAGTTGATAGTGGATAACTATCTATTTCATAAAACTCGATACTAGGAGCAAGTATTACCGCAGTGGGGAGTGCATTCACCGGGTTAACCCTCATCGTAATATTGTCGAATCCCTTTGTCCCATTGCTGTCAATTGCGGTTAACGTAAGTACATAGTCCGTTATCTGGGTTACGCTAGGTGCAATGACTGTTGAGGCTGCTACTTCGCCAGATGCATCAGCCGGTTCAAAGACTAAGATTGGCACCGAACTCCAAGCGTAGGTGATACCGCCAGCAGTACTGGTCGCAACACCATCGAGGTCAACAGTTACCTGCTCGTTTACCTCAATATTTTGCCCCGAATTTACCAATACCTTTGGGGTTTGAGGCTGTTCTGCGTCACTGCCACAACCGGCAAAAGCGCAGATAGCGATTGATAAAAATAAATATTTAGAAAGTTGATTCATCACTTAATACCAGAAATGGTTGAGCCTGCAAGCACAAATAGACACTTACGTTGTAAATAGTAATAAGAGAACAGCAAGGATTAGACCAACAGAACAATATTAATAAAAATGCTCTATGTATTATTCAAATTATGAAGCTGCATTTCGTTTTTTTGGACTTGCAAAGCAAGTAGCTGCTTTTTAGCAGCGGCTGCGTCTGTCATGTCATAGACCATCATACAAACATGTTCAACCTCACCCGAAGCAGACACTAATGCAGAGAATGAGATATTCTGATACATAAAAGGTTCAGTGCCCGTGATGGGCCGAAAGTTTCTAAACTTAAATAAATAAGGACGCTGTTCCCATGTTACAAATGCGCGGATACGAAGCTCAAATACCGCTTTTACTTTACGCCTAAACCATTCTTCAGAAATATCAGGAAACAGTGAAAACAATGTTTTGTCTCTCACGTCGCTTGGCAACATTCCACTGTGTGCTTCCATGAAGCCATTCCACACCTTAATTTCAAAATCACTATTGAGAACAACAATGCCCACATCGACTGTTTGCAACATGTCCATCATCCAATGAAATTCGAGTATCTCGTCAAGCGCACTATTACGCATAGTTTAATCCTCTAGCAAATGGGCTAATTTTGAATTCAAGGTATCTAACGAATCTTCAGTGAACAATAATATTAAATCACACTGGACGTTGTACCCTTCCAAACCATAGCTTAATTCGATAGCTAGCGTCCTTCGCCAGTTGCTTTTATTCTCCTGAATCAGATCTTCAACACTTTGATGTTGACCCAAAACAACAGGATGACCTTGTCTAAATTGCATATCAAGCTGTTTGGCGAAACCAGATAGACAGGAGCCTATAAGAATACTAGCAACATCCATAAGCATTTCGAGTTGTAATTGGTCATCAACATCTTCTTGAATATTTAGAATTTTCGCGACATCACCAAAACTAGAGTCACTCAAGATGCAAAGTGCTTCACCACTTACTCCATCACCAAGAAAGCCTTGGCATACGCCGGAAGTCTGTTCGTGCAATTCAATATCTGACAGCATCATGTGCAATTCAGAAACTTCAATTAAATTCACATTTGGAATAGGAAGTTTAACAAAAACATTCATTATTCTGGCTAGGTGATCACCGGCCTGTCCCATTGCAACATTCGTGACCTCTTGATAACAATCACGTAATGCCTCATCTAGCCCTTGTTCCAAAAACTCTTCGGGTAATGCGAGTACATTATGTTTTCGCAATACCGCAACGAGATCACCAGAGCTAACTGGCTTTTGAATAAAGTCTAGAGCGCCTAGCGCCAACACTCTGTCTCTTGCCTCTGGTTGAATATCGCCAGATACCACAATTGTTTTTGTTAACATTTTATATTTTTGAATTGCCTTTAAAGTTTCATAACCATCCATAACAGGCATATTCAGATCAAGCAACAAAATCTGTCCTTTACCTTTAGCCAGAGCAGCCAGTGCTTCCTCACCATTTTTAGCAAAATGGACTGCTACATCCCAATCTTGCGGTAAACACTTCGCAACTTGCTTTCGAGCTAAAAGGGAGTCATCACATATTAGGACTGAAATCATGTATAGGCCTAGTAAAAGTTAAAAGACGGTTAAAATAAAGTTGGCGTTTACTAGCCTCACGCCGTCTCATTATAGCGGCTTAACACAAGAATTCTTTAGAATTACCAGTATAATACTCAGCGAGAAAACAGTGTATAGCGGCTAATAAAGGAAGTTCATCAACACTAACAGTAACTTAACATACAAATAATATAGGCAACAACAATGCCGTAAATACGCCGTTGAGACACAGGCCTAGAGTAGCAAAAGCACCGCAGGTTTCACTAATGCTTAAGGCTTTGGATGTGCCAATGACGTGAGCTACGGATCCCAATGCTAGTCCTTGCGCATATTCAGAGTCAGTTTTGGTGAGTATAATTAACCAAGGTCCAAAGGTTGCACCAACAATACCCGTTAGTATGACGATAACAGCAGCAAGCTCGGGTGTGCCGCCAATCAAGTCTGCAGTTCCCATTGCTAAGGGGGTGGTAATAGACTTTACCAGCATGGTCATTTGAAGTTGTAGTGGCGTTTCCAATAAATAAACTGATAGCCAAGCAATAGTAGGTGCTAAGCTTCCCCCAATTAGTATTGGCGCTAGCACTCTAAATCCGAGCTGTCTAAGTACCGGCAATTGATTGTACAACGGCACTGCTAATGCCACCGTTGCTGGCCCTAGTAGCAGTTCAAATAGTGTGATGCCGCGTTTGAATGCCATCACATCTATCTCGGCAAAATTTAAGCCAATGCCGATAGTAAGGGTACTGATGGTTAATGGATGTAACAATGGATTTTGGTTTAGCCAAAAATACAGCTTTCTACTTAGTAAATACACGCCCAAAGTTGCAATTAAACAAGCAAACATAAAAACGTAATTTTGCGACCATAATGGTGAAAGCTCGGCTAAAAGTTGCTGTAATGCCGATGTCATAAGTAGGTCTTACTCGTCATTATCTTTGCGCTCATTCATCATAGTCTGATTTATTTGAGTAGATATTTTCACCCCTGACAAAATACGCTGGCTCAACCACAACGTAACACCTAAACTAACCAAAGTGCTCAGTAAAACTGCAATCATCAGCGCAATATAGTATTGCTCAAACAAGTCGCCATACAACAACACTGAAATGAGAGCCGGTAGCAAAAATAGCCCCATGTAAGCTAACAATGGACGAGCAGATTGAGTGATGGCAACAGGAACTCTGCGTAACAATAGGAATAAAATAAGGAGTATAAAAATACCGATAAGCGCAGGGGGTAATGGTATAGCAAAGTAATGGAATAAAAATAGCGAAATAAAGTAAATACAACACAGTACAGCGAAGCCACATATCCCGCGCACCGAGTTTTTAATCATATTCGAATATCTACTTAATACTAAAAAGTACTGTCTTGATGGACAGTAATAAAGAAATCAGTTCCGGCTTTACTGTAGTCAATTTTATATTCTTTGTTATTTAGCGTTTGAATAAACAACAGGGGACGATAATCACTGAAATTTTCCGTAGAGGAAATATCAACCTTTGCCATATCCATCCTCTTTGCTTCCAATTTATTCTCAGGAATTTTACCTTCGTAAATTTCAATATCGTTATACATAACGAGTAACACAGGATCGCGTCGCCCATTTATAACAAGCAAATCCAGCTTTCTTAATTTATGTATTAGCGTGTTACGACCGCTAATTAAATATGGTACGTCTGCCATTTACAGCTCCTAGCAATTTAAAATAGGCATCTATAACAGAAATATAGCAAAACAAGCACATCTATGCACGCCCAGATACGTAAGATAGTATATTATCCGCATATCAACACTTACGATAGTACATATAACCACCACTTTTGATTTATATCGGCTTTTTTTGAAAAAGTTTTACCTGTTTAATGACAACACATCAAAAAAAATTTATACTTCACGCCGCTTTTCAGATGAACAACTAGCTGTACCGCTAGAAAGTCTAAATTCAACATAGCGTGTTTGTACGTCAGAAAGAAAAAGCCACCGCAAGGTTTTAAAATGTGGCCCCTTAGCTCAGTTGGTTAGAGCATACGACTCATAATCGTCAGGTCCCCTGTTCGAGTCAGGGAGGGGCCACCATTCTTCTATATATCATCGAGTTACGGCTGTAGACCCACCGATTTATAGATTTCGGCTCTCGCTGCATTTTTCTAAAAACACTTCGTACTGCTTTTTGCACCCAGCAACCCGTTGCGTGGTTTTCACTCCGGCCCATCACCGACGTAATTCGGCCCGCGACTTTTGCCGGAGGATGCAACTGTGGGGCGCTCAGGGTGACTGGTGGCGCAGTTTTTCGAGTTTTTTTGGCAGTGACCTAGGCTGAAACTCTGAAAAGCTGGAAATTCTGAAAATACTGGATGTCTGTCACTAGGCGAATATGCAGATTGGACTTCGGACAGCTCTGAGCGAACGGCTCTTGTGGGCAGTAGGAGACGTAACTGTTTTCTTGTATTTGTTATGGTTAGAGTGAAAATATGATGTTAGTTCTAATGATATATGAGGTGAATTTACGGTTATTTAAAAGTTGATTACGAAATTACTTTTTCTCGATAGCCGACGTTCAATAACACCGTTTTTACCAGCGAGCCGGCGTTTCGAAACATCCGTCTGCAAAACTTTAGTCAGAACTGCGGTACTCACCAACCCTCAAGTTTAGAACCAACCTCTTCACCCTTTTCTATATCGTTCTTCGCCAAATAAGCGGCTCGATTATTATCATCCCGCAAACTTAATCGATGAAAAAAAATGCAAAGTGCTAAATACACTAACCAAAAAAATACTAACAATCCAGTCAACAAAAGTCCTTTACCTAACAAACTTAATCCGTCACTGAAAAAGACCATCGGAATTCCAATTAGAGCCACAAGCCATGAAATATGAAGAAACGATTTTTTTGCCGCAACTCTAAAAATCACTCTGTTATACAGCGACATTTAAATTTCCTCTAGTACATCTAACGCCGCCATAATTTGCCGCCTGAAGCGCAGCGTAACGCGGTCAAATTATGGCTTTGTTATAAGGTTCTTACTACTTTCGTGAACCAAAAATCCAATTCCGCTATTTTCTTTAACAATAATATCAGGCAGCAGGTCATCTTTTGTGTATGGCTTTTCATCAGGCCCTACACCTAACAGATAGTAATGAAACTCTCCCTCTAACTGGTAATGATAGTAGCGCGGTTCTCCGCCAATTTGCGCATTTGTTGGGTCATACACAAATACTATTGAGTTTTCTGGTAATGACTTATTTAATACCTCAAGCGACTCAGGGTAGCTCCCATTTTGAGTTTTATAAAATTCAATTGCTTGAACTAAAGAGGTAATAGTAATTTTACTTAACTGCACTCGCAGGTCATCGTATACCCCACTTCTCTGAACAGTACCAAAATAAAATAGAGAGCCTTAGAGAATTATGCTGAATCCAATACCACAAGAACCAATGATAGCTAGCTTTTTACCGCCCGATTTTTTTGTAAATAAACTCCATATAATTGCAATAATATTCCTATCAGTGGAATAAACGATACTCCCCCCAAAACAAAAGGGAAAGTACCTGATTTTTTTGCTCACTACTCATGATCTCTCCGTGTAAAACTTATAACAACTTATCATGAAGACCGCACTCGTCATGTAATCTCATGAGAACAAAATAACTTGACCACTTCAATAGCAACCAACAGCTTACCTATAGAATGTCCCAGCAAGTTAGGGGTAGTTAAACCTCTTGTTAAGTCGCTTATTTTTCAATGCTTAATAACCGTTTCAGGGCTTACCCTTCAAGCAGAGCTATTCAAAGCCCTTCACCAATATCGAATTAGCCGTACTCCCCGCTTCGCGATGCTTTGAAATAGCTTGATACTCATCAGACATTAACCATGCAATTGCGCTTCGCTTTGAAGGAAATTCAATAATCACAGAACGTGTAGCTTTCCACTTACCTGCGAGGACAGTTGGCTCTTCGTCAACGCTGAGCATTTGGCCGTCGTACTTTTCGAAGACTTCGGTAAAGCCGCTTTCATACTCGTCGTATTTAGAACGGTAGTGGAGTGTAAGTTGTGAAACAATTTAAACTGTCATAAAAATTACC
>JAWUVZ010000037.1:0-16251 GCA_034112105.1 Glaciecola sp.
ATCTCATAACAGCCCATGTCCAGCAGTGCTTTACTAACCGCTACAACGTCTTCGACCTTGATGTCCCCCTCATACGGACAGCCCAGCACACAAGACACGTAGCCTCTTACTGGAATATTATGGTGCTTTGCTTTTGCAACAACGGGGGCAAATCGTTCGAGACTTTCTTGAATACTACAATTAATGTTTTTTTGTGAAAAACTGTCAGATGCAGCACCAAAAATAGCAACTTCCTGCACATCGACTTGCATGGCTAAGTCAAAGCCTTTTAGGTTTGGCGTTAAAGCACTGTAGCGCACACCATTAGCTCTCTTCAGTGTTCGAATAACTTCGTCTGACGAGGCCATTTGAGGAACCCATTTGGGTGAAACAAAACTACCTGCTTCAATACGCTTATAACCGACTAATGATAATTGGTTTATAAAATCAATTTTGTCTTGTGCACTTAAGCTCATGCTTTCATTTTGCAAACCGTCACGTGGCCCAACTTCAACAATTTCCACTGTTTTTGGCAGTAAATCAAACATAGATATGACCTTTTCGTTACCTACAGAGCGTTTTCTGTATTATTTTCCGTAATGTCGATTAGAGGTACACCACCACTAACCAAATCACCTGTGTCAAAAAAGCACTCAGCTACTGTGCCGTCATAAGGTGCTTTAATACTGTGTTCCATCTTCATTGCTTCGACAATAATAAGCTGCTGTCCTTTTACTACTTTATCACCGGCTTTGACCAGCAACGCAACCACAGTTCCATTCATGGGAGCAACCACTGAGTTCGCATGGTCATCCTCGCCAATTTCGCCTAAGTCTGCAGCTTGAATTTGCGCAGTCAGCATACCTTGTGGCGTAAATAAGCTTATTTCAGCATTATGAAACATGATGGGTAGCTTTGTTTTCAATCCATTTGAAGTAAATGAAAGTGTATCGTTAGTGAGGCTTCCAGATACCACATGATGCTTACTAATCGTATCTAGGCTCCATGTGTTGAGGCTACTCATTGAGGTAATAATAGTATGCAGTTTATCATTAACTAATAGCTCAATAGACTCTTTATGCACTGAGTTACTGCGATAACTATCGTGTGTGTTCCAAGCTGTATTTTGGGAGTGATCCTCTGAGCGGTTTTGCTCAGATAATAAGTAACCCAGCGCTATAACCGGTAAATAAGTATCAATGTCGACATTTGTTGCAGTACTGATGCTGTCGTTGTGGCGCTCAATAAAGTCTGTGGTTAATTGTGCTTGCTTGAAAGGAGTTGAGCCTGCAATTCTTCGAAGATAATCAATATTAGTTGTAACACCGCCAATAGCATAATGTTGTAAACAGGTCTCTAATCTAGCTAACGCTTTTTCACGTGTTTCATCCCAAACAATCAATTTGGCGATCATAGGATCGTAGTAAATAGATACCTCATCACCTTGCTCAACACCCGTATCGACTCTTACATTAGCATTAGTGATTGGGGTTTTTAGCAGTCGTAAGGTACCCGTGGCAGGTAAAAAGTCATTGTTGGGATCCTCTGCATAGATCCGAGCTTCAAACGAATGACCGTGCATTTTTAGCTGAGATTGTGTTTTCGGCAGTTTTTCATTGTTGGCAACGCGTATCTGCCATTCAACTAAATCTTCTCCTGTAATCATCTCAGTCACGGGATGCTCAACCTGCAATCTCGTATTCATTTCCATAAAATAGAAACTACCATCCGTATCGAGCAGAAACTCAACGGTACCTGCGCCGCTATAATTGATAGCAAAGGCTGCTTTCAATGCAGCATCCCCCATATTGGCACGAAGCTCTTCAGACATGTTAGGAGCAGGGGCTTCTTCGATTACTTTTTGGTGGCGACGTTGAATTGAGCAATCACGTTCAAATAAATAAACGCCATTTTCATGGTTATCACAAAAGACTTGTATTTCAACATGACGCGGTTGGGTAAGGTATTTTTCGACTAACATTTTGTCGTCGCTAAAACTAGACATTGCTTCGCGTTTTGCTGCAGCCAAGGCATCATCAAATTCTGCTTCAGACCAAACTTGACGCATGCCTTTGCCACCACCACCGGCTGTCGCTTTTAGTAATACGGGATATCCCATCTCATTGGCACTTTGCTTAATCAGTGCGGGGTTTTGATCGTCACCGTGATAACCAGGAACCAGCGGAACGCCGGCTTTCTGCATAATTTGTTTGGCAGCAGATTTTGAACCCATTGCTTTAATAGCTTCAATAGTTGGACCAATGAAAATGATGCCTTGCCGTGCACACGCTTCTGCAAATTTTGCGTTTTCAGATAAAAATCCATACCCAGGATGAATAGCATCAACGTTTAATTCTTTGGCTTTTTGTAAAATTAAATCACCGCGTAGATAGCTATCTTTGGACGGAGCAGAACCAATACAAACAGCCTCATCAGCCTGCTTTACATGCAATGCATTAGCATCAACTTCTGAATAAACAGCGACGGTTGATATACCCATCATTTTTGCTGTTTTAATTACGCGACAAGCAATTTCGCCTCGGTTAGCAATCAGTATTTTCTTGATCATACTTTTTTCCAATTAGGTGTACGCTTTTCTAAAAAGGCAGTTAACCCTTCTTGTCCTTCTTGTGAAACGCGAACGCTAGCTATTAAATCGCTGGTTTCATCAATAAGTTGATCATCAATGCTGCGGCGGCTGATTTCATTTACGAGATTTTTAGCTATTGCAACGGACGTTGGACCATTGTTAAGCAAGGGTAAAATGATATTCTCGACACTAGAGTCAAGTTCCTCCTCACTGACAGATTCGCTTAGCAAGCCAATGCGCCTGGCTCTGCGAGAAGACATAACCTCAGCCGTCATAAAATAACGTTTCGCTAATCTTGGACCAATTGCTTCGATGACATAAGGACTGATAGTGGCTGGCACTAAACCGAGTTTTACTTCACTCAAACAAAATTTACTCAGTTTGCTACCAATCGCAATATCGCAACACGCAACCAAACCGACACCACCGCCATAAACGGCGCCTTGAACTTTAGCGATGGTTGGTTTATTTAAGTTGTACAGAGAATTAAAAAGCTTTGCCAATTGACTCGCATCTTGCTTATTTTGAGCATATGAGTAACTGGCCATTTGTTTCATCCAGTTTAAATCAGCGCCAGCACAAAATGATTTGCCATTGGCAGCCAGTACCATCACTCTCACATCATTATCTTGATGAATAGATTCAAATGCCTTAATCAATTCATCGATAACCGTATCATCAAAGGCATTATGAATATGTGGGCGATTGAGCGTCACCGTAGCAACGCCTCTACCATCTATGTCTATTGTAATCGCTTGTTGTTCTGTCATTTTTTTCTCCGTGTATAAATCAGCTGAAGTTAGTTTTCATTATGTTGTCGACATTAGCTAGTCTAACGAACTAATGTGACTAACAGATGCTACCGACTTACATTCTGAATACACCAAATTTTGTTTCTTCTATTTCTTTATTCATCGCTGCAGAAATAGCTAAGCCTAAAATACGTCTTGTGTCAGCTGGGTCGATGACACCGTCGTCCCACAAGCGCGCAGAAGCATAGTAGGGGTGTCCTTGTTTTTCATAAGTATCAATAACAGGCTTCTTGACGGCTTGGTCTTGTTCATCAGTCCACTCTTCGCCAGCTCTTGATGCTTGGTCTTTTTTTACTTGCGCAAGAACACCAGCCGCTTGTTCGCCGCCCATAACCGAGATACGTGCATTTGGCCACATGAATAAGAATCGTGGATCGTAAGCTCGACCACACATACCATAATTACCCGCACCAAAACTACCACCAATAAGGATAGTGAATTTAGGCACTTTAGCGCAAGCAACAGCGGTAACCATTTTCGCACCGTGTTTGGCTATACCGCCCGACTCATATTGCTTTCCAACCATAAAACCAGTGATATTTTGCAAAAATACGAGGGGTATTTTTCGTTGTGAACATAACTCGATAAAATGAGCGCCTTTCTGGGCAGACTCTGAAAATAAGATGCCGTTATTTGCCACAATACCAACGTTAAAACCTTCTATTCGAGCGAACCCACAAATAAGCGTTGTACCATATAGTGCTTTAAACTCATGAAATTCAGATCCATCTACGACTCGAGCGACGACTTCCCTTACATCATAAGGCTTCTTATTGTCTTTCGGGATCACGCCATATATTTCACTAATATCATACAACGGCGCAACAGTTGGCTTTTTGTCTGCAACGATTGGACGACTTCGATTTAAACGAGCAATGGCGTCCCGTGCGATTTGTAATGCATGACGGTCATTATTAGCTAAATGGTCAACCACGCCAGAGGTACGACAGTGCACGTCACCACCGCCTAATTCTTCAGCAGTGACGACTTCGCCAGTTGCTGCTTGCACAAGTGGTGGGCCTCCCAAGAATATAGTGCCTTGCTCACGTACAATAATTGATTCATCTGCCATTGCTGGCACATAGGCACCACCAGCGGTGCATGAACCCATAACTACCGCAATTTGTGGAATGTTCTGCGCTGACAAATTGGCTTGATTGAAGAATATACGACCAAAATGTTCTCTATCAGGAAAAACATCGTCTTGACGTGGGAGGTTCGCGCCGCCAGAGTCAACTAAATAGATACAAGGCAAGTTATTCTGTTCAGCGATCGTTTGTGCACGTAAATGCTTCTTTACCGTTAGTGGGTAGTATGTGCCTCCTTTTACAGTTGCATCGTTGGCAACAATAATACATTCAATACCAGACACTCTGCCAATACCAGCAACAACACCAGCACAGGGTACATAATCATCATACACTTCCCAACCAGCGAGTTGTGACAACTCCAAAAATGCACTGTTTTTGTCAATTAATGCATTAATGCGATCTCTGGGTAGGAGTTTACCGCGGTCGGTATGTCGCTTGCAGGCTTTCTCACCGCCGCCTTGAGCCAATTGACTAACTAGGCGGTTTAAGTCATCTACTTGCGTATGCATATGCGCTGCGTTTTCAGCAAACTCTTGGCTATTGATGTTTATTTTAGAAGTAATTTTGGGCACTCATGCACCTCATATAATGGCATTTAAAAGGCAAATTCGCTTTTGTCACGGCATGCGTAACAGTGCGAAAAAGCCGCCTATTGCTAAGCGACGTTCGGTATTGACTGACGCAACCCTTGGTTTAAGGACTCGTATAGTGCGTTTGTGATGCTATGTTGATTCTTTAAATAACTCTCTACCAATCAGCATGCGACGGATCTCACTGGTGCCCGCGCCAATCTCATACAACTTGGCATCGCGTAAAAGACGACCGGCTGGATATTCATTAATATAACCATTTCCGCCTAATAGCTGAATAGCATCTAAGGCCATTTTGGTTGCTAACTCTGCGCTATACAATATAGCACCCGCGGCGTCTTTGCGTGTTGTTTCACCGCGGTCACATGAACGAGCAACGGCATAAACATAAGCTCTAGCTGCATTCATTTGAGTATACATATCAGCCACTTTCCCTTGTACCAATTGGAATTCGCCAATCGATTTTCCAAATTGCTTACGGTCATGGATATAAGGTATGACAATATCCATACAAGCTTGCATGATACCTAATGGTCCACCAGACAAAACTAATCGCTCATAATCAAGACCACTCATAAGTACTTTCACACCACCGCCAAGCCCACCAATAATATTTTCAGCAGGAACTTCACAGTCCTGTAGAACTAATTCGCAGGTATTTGATGAACGCATTCCCAGTTTGTCTAGTTTCTGTGCTTGAGTAAAGCCAGGCGTTCCTTTTTCAACGATAAATGCGGTGATACCTTTTGCACCTGCAGTGACGTCAGTTTTCGCATATATAATGAATACGTGAGCATCAGGACCGTTAGTAATCCACATTTTGTTGCCGTTTAATATAAATTTATCACCAACTTTATCTGCCTTTAGTTTCATACTAACAACATCGGAACCCGCATTAGGCTCACTCATCGCTAATGCACCAATATGCTCACCTGAGACTAATTTAGGTAAATACTTTTCTTTTTGTGCTTGAGTTCCGTTTTTGGCCAACTGATTCACACATAAGTTTGAATGCGCACCATAGCTAAGGCCTATCCCCGCTGATGCTCTTGAAATCTCTTCCATGGCGACCGTATGTGCAAGATACCCCATATCGGAACCGCCAAACTCTTCGGTAACCGTCACACCCAATAAACCCATATCACCAAATTTAGTCCAAAGATGATTTGGAAACATGTTGTCTTCGTCTGCTTTTCCAGCAAGTGGAGCAATTTCGCTTTGAGCGAAGTTATACACATGGTCTCGGAGCATATCGATGTCTTCACCAAGACCAAAGTTGAGAGTTGGGTAGGGCGCATTCATAGGTTATTACCTCTTTGCAATTCGGTTAATTCGTCTTTACAACGTGCTTCCACGTCATCCAATTCATTCATGAGCGTTTGTATATCATTTAATTGTTGATTCAAAACTGCTCGTTTCTGTTCTGTTAATGCCAGCATGGTTTCAAGCTGAGCGGCACTCGTTAAGTTGGTATCATATAATTCAAAAAGGGTTTTGATTTCAGCTAAAGAAAAGCCAAGTCGTTTTCCACGAAGAATCAATTTAAGCCTTACTTTATCTTTTAAATGATATATTCGACTTTGTCCTTTTCGTTCAGGAACCAATAAGTCCTGTTCTTCGTAAAAACGAATAGAGCGTGCAGTAATATTGAACAACTTGGATAATTCGCCAATTGAATATTGCTGTTCCTGAGACATGTTGTTACCTTTTTTCGTTCTTTACCTTTACGTTAACGTAAGGCTGAGTTAACGTAAAGGTAAAGCAAAGTTTAATGCAGATCAACAAAATTAAATCTAAACCCTAGCTAGCACTAATGTTAGCCATTAAATGACCTAAAGTAATCTATATAAATCAATGGGGTTATTTTATCAACAACAGGAAAAGTGTAATGAGTGATTCAATTGTAATAGTTGCGGCAAAACGAACACCAATGGGCGGTTTCATGGGCGCTTTGTCAGCAGCTCCTGCGACAGAGTTAGGTGCAACGGCAATTGCAGCTGCTATACATGGAATTGATTATGGACAAATTGAGGAGGTCATTATGGGGTGCGTTTTGCCGGCTGGTTTAGGCCAGGCGCCGGCGCGTCAAGCGACATTAGGTGCAGGTTTACCATTGTCGGTGGGCGCCACTACGATTAATAAAGTATGTGGCTCAGGTATGAAAGCAATAATGTTAGCACATGATTTAATTTATGCGGGCAGTGCTCAGGTGGTTATAGCTGGGGGCATGGAAAGTATGAGTAATGCACCTTATATACTGCCGAAGGCGCGAGCAGGTTATCGTATGGGCCATGGCCAAGTCATAGACCACATGATGTTAGATGGGCTTGAAAATGCTTACGATAGCAAAGCAATGGGCTGCTTCGCACAGGACACTGCTGATTCTGAAGGTATTACGCGCGAGCAAATGGATGAATTTGCGGTTAGTTCATTATCAAAAGCTAATACAGCTATTGCAAATGGCACCTTTGTCGATGAAATTGCACCGGTTACGGTTAAAGACCGCAAAGGCGATTTTGTTATTGACACAGATGAAGGTCCAGGTAACGTGAAGCCTGAAAAAATACCAGGCTTAAGGGCCGCTTTCAAAAAAGACGGCACGGTAACTGCCGCAAATTCTAGCTCGATTTCAGACGGTGCTGCGGCATTGGTAGTAATGTCTGCTTCAAAGGCTGCTGCATTAGGTATTACACCATTAGCGAGAATTGTTGCTCACGCAACGAATGCTATTAAGCCCGAAGATTTCACTGTAGCGCCAGTTGGCGCTATTGAAAAAGTGCTAGCTAAAACGGGATGGACGAGAGACGACATTGATTTATTCGAAATCAATGAGGCTTTTGCTATGGTAACCATGTTGGGTGTAATGAAATTAGGCTTGGACGCAAGCAAGGTTAACGTAAAAGGCGGTGCCTGTGCATTAGGTCATCCAATTGGTGCATCGGGCGCACGTATTGTAGTTACGTTATTGCACGCATTAAAGCAAAGAGGCCTAAAGAAAGGCATTGCTGCTCTGTGTATTGGTGGAGGAGAAGCGACTGCATTAGCTGTCGAAATGCTTTAGGGCATAGCACGATGTTAAAAAAATAAAAGCGCATCGTGAAGTTCCCCCGTAGGTTAGACAAACCTTCGGGGTTTTGTTATCACTTATTTCAGTAGGGGGGTATATTGCCACTTACCATCGACTAAGCTAATAGCAGATTTAAAATATTCTTTATTAGACTGCCAAGTACGTTTGTTGATTTTTATCGAGACGCCAGGAAATAGTTCTTTGTAAGCGACTACCTTTGCATTCTTTTCATAAGCAACCTTCGCTTTACGCATTTCTGTTTCGATACCTTCTAACCAATTCAAAAGATGCTTTTCCGATTCAAAAGCAGAGTCCATTTTATTAAGTTGATTAATAAGCGCATTAGGAACATGTTTAGAATGCAATTCACGCAACGTGACTCCATGATCAAAGTTGTTCTCTCTCAGTTGTTTCAGCGCTGTTAAAATAGCGTCATAGCGGGTGTTTAATAAGTTCACACCTTCACTAAAATCAACGGTCAATGAACTGCCTGATACTGCACCAATTACCCCTGCATAAACTGTTGAACCACATTGTATAGTACTTGCGAATATGCTACCCATTGGCTTTTCAGGGTCACCAACAGTGACAGTTCCTCCTGTCTTGACTCGCGAATAAGCGAGTTGTTTGCGTACATTTAGGTTTTTCCCGGCGACAATATCAAGGCCTTGCCCGTGTTGCACAAATACACTGCCTTTGGCATGCAACCTGCAGTCTTCTTCGTTCATCTTTCCCATAGCGCCTTCGGTAATAATAATATCACCTCCGGCTCGAATCGTAGCCGATTCTACAAAACCGTTTATTGTAATATCGCCTTTGGCAATAACTTGCATACTTTCAGTGACATCACCGTTAACAATAACAGCGCCCGCATAATTTATATTACCAGTTCCAACATTGACTCCTTTGGTTTGAAAGGTGTCATCGACATTCATGATTTCATTTTCAAACTTCGGCTGACCTGTGACCGTAGCTAAAATTATATTTTCATTGTTAGGGCTAATGCAGGTATTAACACCTAACTTTATTTCTTTCCATTCACCTGCCTTGGGAATTAAAGGTGAATTCGTTACGGTATAACCTGCCCGGCCTTTACCCGGTGCGCTTCTTTGCGCAACAGCCGTTTTTTGTGAAACACATAAAATGTTACCTAAATCGCGCATGTCAACTTTATTATTGTCCGCTTCTTGAGGCTGCAAAATTCTATCTATTGCATTAGGGAAAAGTGCTTTTAATACCGACGCTTTGCCATTTCTAGCAGGAAGTCCGCGGGCAACCACATCTGTAAACTCCTTACCGCAGTCCGCCTCCGAGGCTTCAAAAAGTAGATTATTAATTCTCTTTTTGCTGATGCCTTTTTTGACGCCTTCGTTGTGTAAAATAGCGATAACATCTTTATAAGAACTAATCGCCCCAGAATAGGGTGATTCGATAGTCATTTCAGCACTCATTTGATCATTAGCTATTTTTATGCTTATTTTTGCGTCTCTGATTTCCCCAACAACTTGAGTTTGCTCGTCTAAACTATTCGATGTTTTTGCAGCGTTACTTTGCTTACATAATGATTCAATACCACTAACCAAAATGAAAAACTGATTGTGGTCAGATGATTGAATCATTTTTTCTACTGCTTTTAGCTCAAGCGAACCTTCAATCTCTAATGGATCGACTACAGCCAACAATTGTCCAGTGGCTTTATTTACGGTTAGTGTTACACCTTTCATATTTCGTTTTTTTACACCTTTTTAAATCATAATTGAAATATTGCGAATCGTTAGTTTGTTGTAGCAGTAATTCCAATCTTTTACAATTGTTCGATATAACGAGTTACTGTCGAAAGCAAATTTATTTTTTTCACATCATCTGCGTGTTTTTCAGAAAGCGCTGCTATTTCCATTTGACACTCTGCAATGGAAAGGCAAGATTTCTTGTTGTCAGTTGTAAATCTGGCCTTTCGATGGCTTTGCCATTTGTCTAACTCTGATTGGTCTAATGTATTTGGAAAATTTCTAGCTCTATATCGCATTAGTTGCTCAGCATAGAGTGCGTTTGGGGCTCTGTCTTGCCAAACTGCTAACTGTTCTGAACGCGCCATTTTAATTTCTGTCATCCATTGTTTATCGGCTGAAGAAGCGAAACCCCGATGATAAAGTGCCGCGTCGATATCAACGTCACCATGGTGTTTATTTTCATCTACGAAAACGGCAGATAGCTTTTCAGTAATATTGAGAATTCCTTTAATAAAGTCATGATTTTGCAAACAGGTTTCTCGGCTTATATTGAGTCTTTCTGCATGCTCTGGTGTCAGCGTTTTTGCAGGCGCCACAAATGGGCATTTATTGATATGCACTAGCTTTATCCCCGGCTTTTTGACACCGATTGGCAGCTCATCTTGCTTTGTATAAAGTATTTCTTTTAATTCAATTGAACTCATGCTCTTGATAGCCGACAAGTCGGACGCCAAGTCGAGACAAATAATCGCATTTTTATTTGTTGGATGCATCGATATTGGCATGAACCAGCTGCAACACCCCTGAGCGGCAGGCAGCATTCCGCTAATGTGCAAAAAGGGCTTTTGATTGGCAACATCAATATTTTGCATCACCGTGTTTTTATTGCGTAGTGAAAAATAGAAATCAAATAACTTAGGTTGTTTCACTTTCATTAACTGAGCGAAAGCAATTGTGGCTTTCACATCGGACACCGCATCGTGGGCAGATTCGTGAGCAATTCCGTTTGCCGTAGTTAGGTCTTCTAATTTAAAAGAAATAACCCCATTGTCTTTTAAAGGCCATTTAATACCCTCAGGGCGCAATGCATAACAAGCCCTTGCGAGATCAATAATGTCCCAACGGCTGTTACCATTTTTCCATTCACGTTCATACGGTTCATAGAAGTTTCTGTAGCGAAGAAATCGAGTAACCTCATCATCAAATCGAATACTGTTATAGCCAACAATACAGGTGTCGGGTTTATCCATTACCAGTGCAATTTTGGCTGCAAATTCGACTTCTATGTAACCATCTCTTAGACTCTGTTGTGGGGTAATTCCAGTCACTAGGCAGGCTATAGGGTTTGGAACATAGTCATTAGGAATTTGGCAGAAATAGCTTACCGGGTTTGCAATAATATTGAGGTCTAAGTCTGTTCTGATAGCAGCAAACTGGCAAGGAAAATCGTGTTTCGGGTCAACCCCCCAAGTTTCATAATCGTGCCACAGTAATGTCGGCCCTGAATACTCAGCGTAATCATCTTGGCCATTCTTCTTAACGGACAAGTCTACCAATATATCTTTAAATATCTCTTTTGCTGAGGATGATGACATGTTTTTATTCGTTGGCTTATTCTCATTATAATACTGTTACTTTATCACGCTTAAATCAACTTTAAACCTGACCCAAAGTAATTTTATTTTGAAAGTTGCTTATTGGTAAGCTTAGCGTATGAATTTACTAAATAATCTACAATTTTTAATGCTAATTCGTTGTGGGGTTTCAAATCAAATTTTAATGGGTTTTTAATAAATATATTAGCGACTTACAAGTGTTTACTGTTTAATACAGGGATATTATATTGTGATAACTCATGACTACGCCGCTAGATTGTTTTTATTAGTTATTATATTTTTGCATAAAATTTGTATTTTGATACTATTTTTTTCTAAAGAAAAAATTCGTAATGCACTGAGTTTAATTTAACCTAGGTAACAGACGGTCTTTCCAATTCTCAAATACTTTTTAGCGCAAATACAAAGCATATTTAGCTTTTTTCGTTCTATAACAAATATTCAATTTCGGACTATAGTTAATTCATCGTTTTTGATGAGGAAGTTGTTATGCGAGAAGTAATAAAAGTGGAGTCTGCTCCGTTTTATGGTCTTGTTGATAATGTTGAGTCGCAATTTGACACATACTTAAATACTGGCATTGTTCCCTTTTTTTCAATTAGAAAGTTACGAGTTATTTATAATGAGTTAAATATGACGACTGATTTTGAATACTCCTCTTTTGATTCGTTTAAGCATCAGGTGATGTCATCCGTATCACCGCAACTCGAATTGAATAAATGGCAAGCAATAGCCTCACGACGATAGCGCGAAAATCAGCCCGCAATATGGCTTTATTTTAGAGCTATAAATGCCTCGAAAATAATAACTACAAATTCACTATTGTTAGCATAGTGTCTGTAAATAAGGCTGTGAATACAGTGTCTAAAATACTTACCATTACTATTGTTTTTTTAAATAGCAATAGTAATATCAATTCGACTATTAACTCCAAGAGTGTCGTTTGACCCAGTTCGGATATCTATGGAAATGTCTACATCACAATTAATGCTAACGAATAGCCAAAATAAACCAGTTCTGTTAATCTTTCGTGTTGAGGACATGCAGATGACATAAAGCATTAACGGTTTATTTACTCTCACCCTCAACAAAATAAAAATGAACCCTATTAAGTGGTAACTGTATAAGACCCATGCAATTTAAATTAAATAATGCGCTTGATAAGTGCCTACTCAAAGATCGCTTCCCATTACGACGCCAATATTCAAAGCTTGAAAAGTTACCTGATGGTGATGACAAATTGTTATCGCTTGAACGTTTTCTTTTACGCGTGGATCAATCACAGCAAGCGAGGACAGTACGCGAAAATGCAGTTCCTACTATTGAGTATCCGGACTTACCCGTATCGGACAAACGCGAGGACATTAAGCATGCGATTGATAACAACCAAGTTGTTATCATTGCAGGTGAAACCGGTTCTGGTAAAACAACTCAGATTCCAAAAATGTGCCTAGAATTAGGACGCGGAGTCGATGGTTTTGTTGGTCACACTCAACCGAGGCGTTTAGCTGCGCGCAGCGTAGCGAACCGAATTGCAGAAGAATTGCATTGCGAACTGGGCAATGAAGTCGGTTTTAAGGTTCGCTTTAGTGATAACGTTAGTGAAAACAGTCACATAAAATTAATGACAGACGGTATTTTACTCGCTGAAATTCAACAAGACCGCTACCTTAGTCAATATGACACGATCATTATCGATGAAGCTCATGAAAGAAGTTTAAATATCGATTTCTTACTCGGTTACTTCAAGCAATTATTGCCTAAACGTAAAGATTTAAAACTAATTATCACGTCGGCAACAATTGACCCTGAACGTTTTTCGAAGCACTTCTTTGACGCCCCTATTATTCAAGTCAGTGGGCGAACCTACCCAGTTGAAATTAGATACAACGAAGCAACGAGTACGAGAGAAAGTGATTTAGACGAAGATCGAGATCAAACAACCGCTATTTGTGAGGCTGTTGATGAACTTTTTCGCGAGAAACCGGGTGATATTCTGATATTCTTAAGCGGCGAGAGAGATATAAGAGATACGCAAGACGCGTTGGTAAAACGACAATATAGTAACACTGAGATTGTTCCGTTATATGCTAGGTTATCTGCTAGTGAACAAAACCGAATTTTTCAATCTCATACTGGTAGACGCATAGTGCTCGCCACCAATGTAGCAGAAACCTCACTGACAGTGCCCGGCATTAAGTATGTTATCGACCCCGGTTTGGCGCGCATGTCTAGGTACAGCCATAAAAGTAAAGTACAACGTCTTCCTATCGAAGCTATATCCCAAGCGTCAGCAAATCAGCGCGCAGGCCGATGCGGAAGAGTATCTGATGGTATTTGCATTAGACTTTATTCCGAAGAAGACTTCTTGTCACGCTCAGAATTTACTGATCCAGAAATAATTCGAACTCATTTATCATCGGTTATATTGCAGATGTTGGCGCTTGGATTAGGCGAAGTTAGTCAATTTCCATTTATTCAGCCACCAGATAGCAAAAATATTAACGATGGTATGAAGTTGTTAGAAGAACTTCAGGCTATTGAACGCAAACAAAGCGCTTATGTATTGACGCCATTAGGACGCAAAATTGCACGACTTCCCGTTGATCCTCGATACGCCAAAATGGTGGTTGAGGCAGGAGAACGAGATTGTGCAAAAGAGGTTATGATCATTACTGCAGGGTTAAGTATTCAAGATCCTCGAGAGCGTCCACAAGACAAGAAACAAATAGCTGATGAAAAGCATAGCGAATTTGCCGACGCGGATTCGGACTTTATGTCTCTCTTGAATTTATGGAATGCATTTTCAAGTAATCAAAAAACACTAACAAACAGCCAGTTACGCAAATGGTGTAAACAGTATTTTGTGCATTATTTACGGATGCGAGAGTGGCAAGATATTGTCAGTCAAATGAAGAAATCACTTGTTGAAATTGGCTACAGGTTAAACAGCAAAGAGCCTAGCTACGAGACGATACACACTGTTATGGCAACAGGTTTACTTTCTCAAGTTGGGTTTAAGGATAAAAACCGCGAGTACCTAGGTTCGCGTAATACCCGATTTATGATTTTTCCAGGCTCAGGCTTGAGTAAGTCAAATCCTACTTGGCTACTGGCATCTGAATTGGTTGAGACGTCCAAGTTATTTGCTAGAAATGTTGCGAAAATCGATCCAAAATGGCTTGAACCAATTAGTCAGCATCTAGCCAATAAACAATATTCGGAACCTCATTGGGGTAAAAAGAGAGGCGCAGTGCACGCCTATGTAAATATTAATTTATTTGGGTTACCAATCGTATCCAAACGCTTGGTGAATTATTCACAAATTGACCCTGTCGTTTGCCGAGATATATTTATTCGTGAGGCTTTAGTAAATGGTCAGACCGTATTAAATTATGCTTTTTTACGCAAAAATCAGAAATTAATTGAAGAGGTAGAGACTTTAGAACATAAATCTCGGCGCCGAGACTTGTTGATTGATGAGGATGATTTATGTGATTTCTATAACGAGAAATTACCAGCTGATGTTTGCAATGACGCACAGTTTAAAAAATGGTGGCAAATTGCGACCAAAAAAACACCAGATTTGCTCGATTTTTCGATTCAAGTGCTGCTTAAAAAAGATGCTTCAGGGATCAACAAGATCGATTTTCCTGATGAATGGAAACAAGGAAATCTGCGACTACCACTAACGTATATTTTTGAGCCGAATGCGCAAAATGATGGTGTTAATATTGAAGTTCCTTTACCTATCCTTAACCAACTCAGCGATGTCGGTTTTGATTGGTTGGTGCCAGGTTTTCAACATGAGTTGATTGTATCGCTTATTCGTTCGTTACCAAAAAAATTGAGACGAAATTTTGTACCCGCTCCTGACTTTGCGAATGCGTGTTTATCTGAAATACAACCGCTAGATAAAAATGGCTGTTTTCAGAGTATTAGGCATGCGGTTGCAACAAAATTGCATAGAATAGCAGGCGTGCCAATAACGGCAGAAGATTTTGCTGATGCGCAGCTCCCCAATCATCTGCAGTTCAATTTTGTGGTTATAGATGACAAAGGCAACGTATTGAGTCAAGGAAAGAGCTTGACGCACGCTCAAGACATATTGAGAGGTAAGGTCAAAGAGACCCTAGAATCCGTTGCTACGCCTGAACTTGAACGCCAAAACATAGAGACTTGGGACTTTGAAAGTCTCCCCAATGCATTTGAGCAAAAACATGCTGGTTTCCAAATTAAAGCCTATCCAGCATTGGTTAAAAAATCCAGTAAAGTGGATATTGTGCTCTTTGATAACCAACGTGAGGCTGAAAATTCGCATCGACTAGGTGTGTATCAGTTAATTAAGAATACGGTCCCTTCACCACTAAAATACTTACAGCAAAAATTACCAAATAAAGCAAAACTCAGTTTATATTTTAACTCCTTTGGGCAAATCAATATTTTAATTGATGATATTATTTTGGCATCAATTGACTACCTAGTGAGAGAGTTTGAGAAAGGAAGGGGACAACAAATAAGAGACAAAACTGACTTTGAAAAAGTGTGCGAAATTGTACGCGAGAATATTAATGATTTGGCGCTGCAAATAGCAGAAAAAATTGAAAAAGGACTAACGGTTGCACACGGAATTCAAAAACAGTGCAAAGGCAATATTCCGCTCAATATCTTAACTAATATTGGCGATATAAAAAATCAGCTCAACTTGCTAGTTGATAAGGTGTTTGTTTATGATGTTGGGTACGTAAAACTGTAGGATTGGAATCGATATGTTTT
>JAWUVZ010000038.1:0-30822 GCA_034112105.1 Glaciecola sp.
GTTTGCACACGAAGTTTCATGCTGGATAGCCAACAGTAGTGATATTATCGTGTTTGAAGATTTAAACGTTAAGGCCATGCAACAATTTAATGGCAGCATGGTTAACGACAATGTAATGGGACTCATTACTCAGCTATCAAAATACAAGGCTGAATTACGAGGCAAGGTATACCATGAAATCGGACGATTCGAAAAGTCGTCAGGTATCTGTGCATCTTGCGACCATCACCATAAATTATCGTTAAGTGAGCGCACCTTCGCTTGTCATCAGTGCTCCGCGATACAGTGTCGTGACTGGTCAGCCGCCATGTCGGTAGCTAAGTCAGGTGAAACAGGATTAATAGCGGCTGGGATAGTCGCTAGGGTTAAGCCCAATGCTCGGCAGAAAGCAGCTAATCAAACGAACGTCTTTGAGCGATCAAAGTTTGCTGTTGGATCTGAGTAAAAAAGAAGCAGCCTAGTCTAAAACTAGATTGTAGAAGCCCCGTGATCAGAGCATAGCGATGTCGCGGGGTAATTCACCAGCAAAGTATATAAGTTAACACTGTTTGCGTTTGTGCAGTCGTTACATAGTGTCTTTAACGTTCAAACAGTGTCATTTTTTGCTTCTCTTGATCAAATCTGAAATCGAAATTTCTTAAAACGTTCATGCCCAGTAATCCTTGAAAAGTTCCTCTAAAACTCTCATCGGGCAATACAATCACACTGACATTATTGATGGTTATACTACCAATGGTAATAGCGGTTAGCTTATAAAGCGGTGCTTCAATGTCACCTCCTGCAGTTTGCACACTAAAACGCCCCACAAATTCTTTGTCGCTTTCGGCTAATTTAATAAATACGCTATGACTAATAGCGGTGGTGGATGCGCCAGTATCAAGCAATAATAATTGGCGATATCGGTTTATTTTTGTACGTACAAAAAATTGTTGCCCATTACCTATTACATCTGCGCTTCGCTTTGATAGGCGAGCCGTTTTAGTCGCATCATTTTTGCTGTCATCGTTTAGTTTTGTGGGTGTATAAATTAATTTTCGCAGTTGTTGCGCTTTATAGTCATCATAAGGGAGTGCGGCAAGTGCATTCTCCATTAATATGACTTGATCTTGTTTGCCATATGCGTTTGCTAACCCCATTATGTATTGACGGTTTAGAGGATCAATTTGTAACAAAGGCTCAATGAATGTGGCCAATAAATCCCAAGCGGCGTCAGTGGTAAGTTGCTGGATGACCTTTGAAGTATTCAATTGAATAATCCGGTTAACGTTAGTGTCTTCCTGCTCAGGAAGACTTTTTTCTAATAAACTATAATAAAATAAAATGGCGGCACTGAGTGGCTCAGTATGCAATATAAAGTCAGCTTCAATTAGCCAAGCTTGATAATCATTTGGATAAATTTTCAAATATTCACGCAAAGGAAGCTCTAAATCAGTATACTTTTGGCTAGATTGTAAGGTTTTGAGTAATCTAAAAAATTCATCAGCTGGCAATGCTTTTGGGTATCGATAATCCTCTACCGCCACAGCATCTGCAGGGCTCATTGTTGCTTCGTTACGCTGCTCATTAATTACTTTTAAATAGCTATCAGGTTTGGCGACGTTATTCGGAATTCGATCATCAGAGCGCGTTTTCGTATTCAATAATAATGCTGGTTCGGCTTTCAGTTTAAATAACAAGTAAGCATTCAAACTTAGAGAAACCAACAGTATAATAGCGAAAATCTTGTGCATTTCTAAATATCCTATTCCTTTATTGAGCTTAAAAATTAGTCGGGTTGATGGGTTGATGTAGCATTACCGTATATTTCCACAAACTCAATGGGCATCTTCTTGGGCGATCCTGTTGAAAGCGATACACAGACAAAATGGGTTTTCGCCGTAAAGACTGTTTTCTGAGTCCGTAGTGAAATGAACTGAAACTCGCGGCTCAATCTAAGTTTGTTGTCACAAGCCACTATCCAAGTTGCGCAAGCAATTTCGTCATGTAGGTACAAAGCACCTTGATAATTCAGTACATGTTGCTGGATAACCATACCTCGGTCGAGCTGTTTATATGCTTGCATGCTTAACCCCAAATAATTGGAATGTTGCCAAGCGAGCGTTTCAAGCTGTGATACGTACGCCACATTGTTGACATGCTCATAATGATCGATGTGTTGTTCTTGAATGCACCAAGTGGTGACAAACGGGAGGTTTCTCTGCCACGCCAATGCAAATAAGCGTTCATCGTTAACATTCAGTATATGTTTGTTCAACTTTGCTTCCTATCTTTGTACAATAAATTTCAAACCAATCCCCAGATTAACTCGATTTACAGTATAATAGGAGTCCGTTTGTGAACATTCTGTTAATTCAACGAGTTTGTATTTTTGAAAACTTTACCATTTCCAAATAAATCGGGCACTATTAAGCAAGCTGAAGATTTAGTGAAGCTATTTAATTATTGTTTCGCGAATACTGAAAATACGATTTTAGTTGGCGGCGCTGAGGAACCTATTTATGAGCCTGCCAGTGATAATAGACAGTATCATCACGTTATTTTTACACGTGATTACTTTTCTAGCGCCTTACATGAAATTGCGCATTGGTGCATCGCTGGCCAAGAGCGCAGAAATCATGTTGATTATGCTTATTGGTATCATCCAGATGGTCGCGACCCTTATCAGCAAGCAAAATTCGAAGCCGCAGAAGTAAAACCACAAGCCATAGAACATGCTTTCTCATTGGCATCGAACATTAAGTTTAGAGTAAGTATAGATAATTTAGAAAACGAACAGTCATCTAGTGATAAATTTGAGCGAACTGTCGACAAGCAATTGGCAATATTTATTCAATCGGGCTTCAACTCGAGGACTCAACTGTTTTTAAATGCGCTACATGATTTTTACAATACACCTTCTTTAACAACATTTAATTCCAAACAGAGCAATTCCGACTATGGAGCGCAAGGTTGAAACGATTATTTAAACTAGGCCTAGTAATTAACCCTTATTCAGGTATTGGTGGAGCACTGGCATTAAAAGGAAGTGATGGTCCGGACATACGTCAACAGGCATTAATGAGCGGCGCTGAAAAGTTATCAGGTAAAAAAATGGCTATTGCTTTACAAGCCTTACTACCACTCAAAAACCAACTATGTATTTTTACAGCATCTGGTGAAATGGGAGAAGATATCCTTTCATCAATGGGCTTTAATCATGTTGTTGTTTATCAACATCAAGCCCAACAAACTGAATCAACTGATACAAAAGCTGCTGTAATTGAGCTGATGGCACAAGCAGTAGATTTGATTTTGTTTGCAGGAGGCGATGGGACGGCAAGAAATATTTGCGAAGTTGTTGACAATCAATGTCCAGTTGTAGGTGTACCTGCAGGTTGTAAGATACACAGCGGGGTTTATGCGATAACACCAAAAGCAGCAGGTAAAGTTGTGGCACAAGTTATTAATGGCGAGCTGGTGAGTTTGATGTCTGGCGAAGTAAAAGACATTGACGAATCTGAATTTAGAGCCGGTCGAGTTATAGCAAAACATTATGGTGAAATGCTAGTGCCGGAAGAATTAAGTTATATTCAAGCGGTTAAAATGGGTGGTAAAGAGTCAGATGAACTGGTGCTTTCAGATATTGCTGCGCATGTTATTGAATTAATGGAGGATGAGCCGGATACGTTATTTGTGATGGGTTCAGGCTCTACGGTTGACGGTATTATGCAGGAAATAGGTCTTACAAATACGTTATTAGGTGTTGATTTAGTCAGAGGCCAGCAATTGATCGCTAATGATCTTAACGCTGCGTCTTTGCTTGAGCTATGCGCAAATAACCAAGTTAAAGTAGTGCTCACGCTTATTGGCGGGCAGGGTCATATTCTTGGCCGTGGTAATCAGCAACTATCACCGGCCTTAATTGAAATGATTGGAAAACCAAATATTTTAGTCGTTGCTACAAAATCAAAATTACAGAGTTTAGATGGTAGGCCTTTAGTTTCTGACTCTGGCGACGCTGCGTTAGATGATATGTTAGTAGGCCCAATTCCGGTCATTACGGGTTTTCATGACTTAGTATTATATTCAGTTGGGTCTGTTTAAGAGAACAAAAGATACTTTGCGATTGTCCATTGCGGTTTGATACTTGATGCGAGAACATGTTTTCATTGCAATGAGTTTCAGCCAGTTCTAATAATAGTGAATAAACACCATGTATTTATTCACAACATTCGTTAATACAAAAAGGAGAAAGGTTTGAGTCAAGATTCGATTTTCATCGAAAAATCCGACAAAATGCAGGCACATTTGGATTCATTTATCGCTGATGGTAGTGATCATGAACTGTTTATCGCAAGTTATTTACATGGTCATTTTGATGTCGCGGTTGCGAATGTTGAAAAATTGATTGAAAGGGGTGAAGCTAGCCCGATTTCGACCTTACAAGCGACGCTTGATGCACAATTACAAAAAGCGTTCGATAACAATGAACTTAGCCCTGAAGATGCTGGACAAGTTACCGCATTGTTTAATTCTCTATTCATATTATAATTTTTTATCAACAATAAAATAAATTTCTGCAAAGTGGAACTCTTCTTGCAAACCTTCATGCAAATACAAGAGTTTGCCACTTTGTGAGAAATCGTTTTGAAAAATTCATTTGCACCTTATGCTGTTTTTATTCTCAGCTTGTTCAGCTTGTTATTGCTACTTAGTTTGTCTGGTTGTTCGATGATCAGTCCAACGCTTGCAGAAACTAAAAGTCCGAAACCAACATCGCTTGGAAACGCTGAATACCACACAAACCAATTAGCAAATGAGCTGTTTGCTAGTTTACGACCTGACCGCAATTATCGCTTTGCTGTAGCTGGTTTTGTACCCATTGACACATTTAAACCAAATCACAAACACCAAGCCCCCCTGATGCTACTTGGTCAGCAGCTTGAACAAGGCTTAATGACTGAAGCCGTGAAGCGTGGATTCGTTGCTCAAGATTATAAAGCGGCAAATAGCATCACCATTACGGAAAATTCTGACCGCATTTTGTCACGTGATGTCGATAAACTAACCGCAGTGCAGCGTGTTGATTTCTTTATAACCGGGACAATAACGGAGCAACAACAAGGTGCAATAGTTAATGCCAGAATTATCAATGCGAGAAGTAAAGACGTAGTTGCTGCTGCAACAAAATTCTTTCCAGGAGATCTTTTCTGGGAAACAGAGCAAGTAACTACACGCGGCGGAAAACTATACAGAATCGAAAATCAATCTAACGGAGCAGCACTATGAAGCTTTTAATTAGTACTATTGTAATTGTTACTTTGTCAGGTTGTTCAGTGTTGCCAGATATGAACCTCTTTGGCGATAACACTACTGAGGATAAGGTTGCGCCTGAGACGCAAAGCGGCATTATTAATATTGAAGAAATAGAAAACACACTGGTGGCGCAAGAGAGCAAAGAACTTGGTATTGACGAATTTGGTTCTATTGTAAAACCCACCGTTTATTCTAGCGTTAACGGCGCTTACAAAAGCCGCCCGTTGGCGAAAAATATTGGTGACTATGTACGTAATATGGCCCAAGACCTTGTATCAAATATGGAGTACGTGACTGAGAGAACCCCCGTGGCGGTGACTCATTTTTCATTGATTGATAGCGACCTCAAGGAAACCAACCTACTGGGTTATCAAATAGCAGAATCGTTTACTCATGAATTTCATAAATTCAGAATGCCAGTAGTCGAGTTTAAAGCGACACAGTTTATTCGAGTGACCGACAGCGGTGATTTTGTTATGTCGCGTGACTTTCTTGACCTAAATAGCACAACGCCGATTCAATACGTATTAACCGGCACAATGACTAAGCACCAAGGTGGTTACATTATAAACGCCAGAATGCTAGGCATGGAGTCCAACGTGATTGTGGCAAGTTCGCAGATGTTCGTTCCATTTTATGTTGTTGACGCTTTAATACCAAGTGAATCAAGCAAGGCGACTGAAATTGTTGATGGCGTCAGATTAATAAAAGGTGAGTAACATGGGTCTCAATACAAAATTAATTATCGTCGCAGCCAGTGTTGTTTTCTTAAATGGTTGTGCGGTGAGTAAAATGCTGATGGCGGGTTATACACCGCCACAAACTATCGCTGATCTGTTGCGCGAGCAAGAAGCTGGCGAATTACTATTAAATGAAGATATGTTACAAAGAGGTCGTTCCGGTATTTCACTCGAAAATTACAAAGATGATGGAACAGGGCAATCTGGTGATGGCAGTGCAATAGACAATATGGGGGAAGCTGATTATATGCAACCGTGGCAAGCCCCCTCTACCTTGTTTCGCCCTAGTTTCTCGCACAAATCACTGCAAGATTATGCAGGCCAATTGTCCATGCAACTATTACGTAATAGCGCAGGTATGAAGAAAGATGACTTAATTGGAGTTGCTTCATTTGTGCGTTTGGACAGAAGCTTACAACAAACCAATATATTGGGTAATCAACTTGCTGAATACTTTATATCTGAAATACAGCAATTTGGACTGGCAGTTGTTGATTTTAAGATGACCAGTGCACTAAACGTAACTCAGCGAGGTGATTTTGTGTTTTCGCGGGATTCACTGGCACTCGCACAAGACTTGAGAATGGACCATATGTTGTCGGGTACTATGATTGATAAGCAAAAAGGGGTTCAAATCAATGCGCGCATTATATCCGTTGAGAATAATCGTGTGGTTGCCAGTGCATCAGTGCTAATTCCGCACTTTATTGCGCAAGGCCTGCGACCTGACTATTTAACAAGGTTATCGACGACGGATTAAATCTCGCACTACGAAGCGATTAGGATTAAGCGCATTTAGTAATCGATTGTCCAGGGGTAATGGCGCTGAGCATAGTTGACTTACCAGTATTTCAGCCATTAATGGGGCAGTTGTTAAGCCCCTAGAACCTAATCCAGTCAACAAGTAAACATTAGGCTGAACAGAAGGAATTGGATAGTAACTATCAGCTTTTGCCTTGTATAATTCGTTTAGTTCCCTCTTTTGTTTGTCGATTAACGGAAAAGCCCCAACGACCGGTAAATGATCGGGCAGACTACAACGAATAGCCGCTCTCCCGCGTAAATCGTTGTCAAATAAAACATCACTAGAATCATCTTCGCTGATGGCTCCATTTAACGCCAGCTTATCCGCCCAAGAAGCTTTATTTAAGGCTTCTTGATGCATATTCAAATTTAACGCTGCTTCGCTTTCTCGATACTCAGTATTCATATCATTTTTGACATAAGTTGAGCCCATTGCGTGATGATTGTTATGTGCTGGCGTCATGTAACCTTTGTGACATAAAACGGTGCTCAGCGATGACAAACTTGTGTTGGTTGGAATTCGCTCTACTTGTCCGCGGGTCATGCGAAATGGTAAATCTAATCCGGTTAATAGGTGTGACTCTGCGCCGCAAGCAAGCACCACGATATCTGCTTTTGCATCAGTTGTGATCTCGATATTATTTTCATCCTGCTCAAATATTAGCTGAGTTTGACTTTGCTCGTCGATTTGTACAGTACTGACGAGGCGATGGTTAAGATAAAGATTAAAATCGCCTTGACGTGCAGCGCTAATGCACGCGTTCACTAAACCGGGCGGCGATAACCATCCGCCTAATGGCAAATGCAAGCTGGGGCTCGGGATCTGCATATTTGCAATACATGAAGCCTGCTCTGGCTCTACCCAATCGACGAGTGAGCGAGGCCAAGTTTGATTACGCATCATATTTTGATAACGTGTTGCCACATTGTCATTGAAACATAACTGCAAAACACCGCACCACTGATGCTGAAACGAATACCCTTCGAATAATAGTTGATCGTAAAATTGGCGTGCATATAAAAAGCTATGAGCATGTATTTGACTTGAAATACCGGCTTCAGCATTAAGCTGCGGATAAAAACCGGCTTGTTCATTGCCTGAAGCACCTTCAGCTAAACATTTGTCTGCACAAAATAAACTCACCTTTTTACCTGCTCTAGTGAGTTTTAATGCACAGATCGCAGCAGCTATACCACCGCCAATTATTGCAATATGTTGTTGGCCGGCAGACTGAGTTGTTATTGTTGGTAGATGGCGATGATATATTGGCGCTTGTTTGGTTTTAGCTTGGTCATTCTTTTCATCGCTGATGCAGCCACACAGCATCTCGCGTTTTTTGTCAAAACCTTTGTGTATCTGTAGCGCAAAGCCCGCGTCTCTTAAAACTTTTTTTACAATGCTGGCAGCCGTAAATGTTGCAAAAGTAGCCTCACTTCGGCTTAGCCGCTTAATTTCTTCGAATAAAGCCGGTTGCCACATCGCTGCATTTTTGCTGGGTGCAAAGCCATCCAAAAACCAAGCATCTATGCGACCTTCTGAATGAACATGAGCATGAGTTAAGCCCTCTGTAGCATCACCTAACCATAAATCGAGAACCACTTGATTATTGAATAGATGGATTCGATGTAAACCAGGTAGTGGCATTGGATAATGCTCAACTAAAGACTCACTTAATATTGATAGCTGTGGCCATAGTGCTAATGCTTGAGTCAAATCTGACTTCGTTAATGGGTACTGCTCGGTGCTAAAAAAATACAACTGAGTTAATTTCGATGTTGGGTTTTTTTCCCTAAAGGCGATGAACTCCTGCGCTGCTACCAGGAAATTAAGGCCCGTCCCAAAACCGGTCTCACCAATGTTAAAGCTAGGATTAGCAGAAGCAATCCAACGTTCACCAAGATGATTGCCTTGGATAAACACATACTGAGTTTCTTGGATACCCCCTTTATTACAAAAGTAGAGGTCATCGAAATCAGTGGCAATCGGAGTTCCTGTTTCGTTAAAAGTAATATTGGCATTGGATATTTTCAAAAAATACTTCTCGCTCATCAAATAAAACGCGGGTGATATGGTTAGGTATAATGAAATTTAACATTAGGTTTTCCAGAAGCAAACTTATGTTCGCTTTGTGTTATCGAACTCAGTCCGATTCTCCCCTTATATGATTATAGTAGTATATCATGTGAAAACATCCTGACACAGCCATGGTGTTTACTTTACACCAGTTTTACAAGGGTATTTAAGCGCTAAAGACGGCGTGTCCTAAACAGGTTACACTGCGCTGAAGACTATGCTTTGGCATTGGTTCCAAGACGTTAGTGAAGGTTGTAAAAATGGTGTTTTTAGAATGTAAGCCTACGGATAGTCAAATTTTTTAGATATCGAACCACTTTAATCACTAAAACCGTTACTATAGTTACCAAAGTGACGAGTACGTTGCACGAAAGTCTGTATGATTACGTTTTCGTAAACTAACAAGATGCGCATGTTTTTGCGTTGTAGATTTGCAAATATACGCATCGCGCAGTATAAAAATAATAATGAATTCGCAACAATATATTAGGTGAAAAATGAGAAGAGCAGTGATTACTGGCCTTGGCATCGTATCGAGCATAGGCAATAATAAACAAGAAGTGACCGATTCATTAAGAGAAGGTCGTTCGGGAATTACTTTTTCCCAACAGTTTGCTGATATGGGACTACGCAGCCAAGTTTGGGGAGATCTTAAAATAGAATTGTCTGAGCATATTGACCGCAAAGCCTTACGCTTTATGGGCGATGCCGCTAGCTATGCCTATATTGCTATGCAGCAAGCGATAGAAGATGCTGGATTAACCGAAGAGCAATATTCGAATGAACGGGTAGGTATTATTGCTGGTTCTGGAGGGGCATCTTCTGAAAATCAAGTGATATCAGCTGACATTTTGCGTGAAAAAAGCGTAAAACGAATTGGTCCGTACATGGTCACTCGTTGTATGGGGAGTACCGTTTCAGCCTGTTTGGCAACTCCGTTTAAGATCAAAGGAGTTAACTACAGTATTTCTTCTGCTTGTGCGACTAGCGCACATTGTATAGGTAATGCGTTAGAGATGATTCAGCTAGGCAAGCAGGACATGGTTTTTGCTGGTGGTGGTGAAGAATTGCATTGGGCACTATCTAGCCAGTTTGATGCAATGGGCGCGCTATCAACTAAATATAATGATGAACCAACAAAAGCATCGCGCACATATGACGCTGATCGCGACGGGTTCGTGAGCTCTGGTGGTGGCGGAATGGTCGTTGTTGAAGAGTTAGAGCATGCATTAGCGCGTGGCGCAAAAATATATGCTGAAATTGTAGGTTACGGTGCTACGTCTGACGGACATGATATGGTAGCACCGTCAGGCGAGGGTGCTGTTAGATGCATGAAACAAGCATTGCAAGGTATCGAACAACCTGTAGATTATTTGAATACTCATGGCACATCAACACCGGTTGGTGATGTAAAAGAGTTGGAAGCCATTCAGACTTTATTCGGTGAAAATAGTCCGCCCATGAGTGCAACAAAATCCCTCACTGGACACGCTTTAGGTGCTGCCGGGGTTAACGAGGCTATCTACAGTATGCTGATGATGGAAAACGACTTTATTGCACCATCAATCAACGTTGAAAATCTAGACGAAGCAGCAAAGGGTTTGGATATTGTGACTCAAACGAGGGAAGCAAAGTTAGACCTTGTTATGTCGAACAGTTTTGGTTTTGGTGGTACTAATGCAACGTTAGTATTTAAAAAATATCACCCTTAATAACTCTATTGACCTGCTCTAATAGCTAGAGAATGAATAAAAAAACCATTCAATATTGAATGGTTTTTTTATCAGTGTTAATTGGTAGTACTTGTATAATACTCGTAGTTAGTATTTCTGTGAACACAGGTAGCAAGGAGAAAAGTAATTGAAGATTTTATATGATATTGCAATGCCTTATGCAGCCGCTTTCTTTGATAGCTTGGGCGAAGCAAAAGCCTTCGAATTAGGCGGCCTAACTTGTGAATCACTGGTTGATATAGATGCGTTATTTGTGCGTTCGACTACAAAAGTGGATGCTAAATTATTAGAAAAGGCAAACAAATTACAATTTGTGGCAACGGCAACAGCAGGTTTTAATCATATCGACATCGATTATCTTAATCAACATAGTGTGAAATGGTACTCCGCCGGTGGTTGCAATGCGACAGCGGTAGCTGAATATGTAATAAGTGCTATATTTCAGCTCGCATATGAAGATAAATTCGATCCCTTGGCTAAAAAGGTCGCGGTTATTGGAGCTGGAAATGTAGGTTCAGCACTGGCCAGTATTCTAAATGACCTAAACATAAACTATGTTTTATGCGATCCACCTTTGCAAACAACCGATGAAAATCGATCATTTGTGAACTTTGAAGCAGCAATGCAAGCTGATATTATATGCTTGCACACACCTCTTACAACCAATGGTGATTTTCCTACCTTGCATATGTTTGGCAGCAATGAGTTATCAAAGCTATCCGAGAATCAATATCTTATTAATGCTTGTCGAGGGGAAGTTATTGATAACGAGGCCTTACTAAATTGTTTTGAAATAGGCCAACGACTGAATGTTGTGCTGGATGTTTGGGAGAACGAACCCGCAATTAAACATGACCTAATTCCTTATATTCGTTTAGCAACAGCGCATATTGCGGGGCATACATTGGAAGGCAAAGCCAGAGGGACGGCGATGGTTTACGATGCCTTTTGTCGTCATTTAAATAAACAAAATGTGCTTAAATTAGAGGGTTTTCTACCTGATTTTGAAAATAACCTATCTGTCGATTCATCACTTTCACCTTTTAATCAATTATTTCAGATGGTTAAGCATATGTACGACATTAAAAAGGATGATGGTATTTTTCGCGCTCGCATGGCAAAATCAGAAGCGTTTGCGCACATTCGAAAACACTATCCAGTGAGACGAGAATTTAGTGCTGTAGAGATTACATTTTCTACAGACGTAGTAGACAAAAAAAATAGCAAAAACGTGGCACAAATAGCCGCGTCAATAGGGTTTAAAATAGCCAACTAACGAGAGTCATTTAACCTAATCATAATTTAATTTCGGAGATATTTACTCATGTCGCAAGCGTTTGACGTTGCCATTTTAGGCGCAACAGGCTTAGTTGGCCAAACAATGATGGAACTATTGGAAGAACGTGATTTTCCAATCAACAAACTTTATCTACTTGCTAGCGAGCGTTCAGCAGGTACTACCATTAAATTTAAAGGCGAAAAAATAACGGTTTTAAATGCCGATAGATTTGATTGGTCCAAGGTGCAATTTGCTTTCTTTTCCGCTGGGGGCAGTGTTTCTGCAAAGTATGCCCCAGTGGCCGCAGAAGCGGGGTGTGTTGTTATCGATAATACCTCTCACTTTCGTTATGAGGCTGACATTCCGCTGGTTGTGCCTGAAGTTAATGCACATGCTTTGGCGGACTTTAGAAATCGCAATATTATTGCGAACCCGAATTGTTCGACCATTCAAATGATGGTTGCATTGAAGCCAATTCACGATGCTGTTGGTATAGCACGCATCAACGTTTGTACATATCAGTCTGTTTCTGGTGCGGGGAAAACTGCAATGGAATCATTGGCTAGACAAACGGCAGAACTGTTAAATGCAAAAGCCGTTACTGGTGATGATTTTTCTCGTCAAATTGCATTTAACGTGATTCCACAAATTGATGTGTTTTTGGATAATGACTATACCAAGGAAGAAATGAAAATGGTGTGGGAGACTCAAAAAATCATGGGGGATGACAGTATTCTAGTGAATGCTACCGCCGTGCGTGTTCCTGTATTTTATGGTCATGGCGAAGCAATACACATTGAAACGCGTCAACAAATTGATGCTGAGGCAGTGAAAGAGTTGTTACGCAATGCTCCAGGAATTACATTATATGAAAAACCTGAAGATTTTCCAACTCAGGTTTCATCCGCTAGTGGAAATGACTCAGTGCATGTAGGTCGTGTTAGAAATGATATTTCTCATTCGCATGGAATTAACCTTTGGGTTGTCTCGGACAACATTAGAAAAGGTGCGGCGACCAATAGTGTGCAGATAGCTGAGACATTGATTAGAGATTATCTATAAATTTATATGATTACATGCCGATAACCTATTATTGTTATGATTATCTTCAATAATGTTGTTGGCACAATAACTGTCTTTGTCAGTTGCCGGTAGTATTTTGTAACGTGACGCAATTGGTATACCCAGTCCTAAATTGGAGAGTCGAAACAATTACTATGAAGTGGCCATTATTACTTATTCGTGCAATCGTTGTTGCTGTATTATGTTTATCAGCAACATCTAACGTAGTAGCTCAAGGAACGCAAATTCAGGGGCCTAGCGACGCAGCTGATGTTTATTCAGGGGTTGTTTATGGTCCAATAGATCGATCGGACACGTTGTGGGCTATTTCTAGTCAATATCGAAAAAATCAACAGTTTACCGTCTACCAGGTGATGCTCGCCATTTATGAACTCAATCCTCGAGGATTTGTAAATCGTAACTTTAATACGATGGTCGATGGCACAACGCTACAACTTCCTACCGACCGCTATATAGCGAGAATTGACCCTCAACGAGCCAGAGTTAAAGCCGAGCAAGATGACCGTGCATTTACTCAGTCTACCGGACGCCAAGGACAAAGCGCTAATGAAACGTCTGAGGGCCAGGCGCAAACGGCAAACCTAAAGCCAGATATCCCTCTAGTTAATAAAGAAGAATTAGACGCAACGCAGAAGCAATTCCAACAACAAATAAATTCACTTAAACGCCAACAAACAAACATTGTAAATGATTTGAAAAAGCAGCTTGGCGAGTCAATACAAGCAACTCAAAGTATTGTCGATGAGAACAAGCTCGTCCTTGAAGAGTTAGCCAGAAAAGATGCTGAGTTTATTGCACTTAAAACGGAATTATCCGAAAATTTTCAATCAAAACTCGATGATCAGGCATCGCAAATTCAGGAGTTACGTGAATTTTTTGCGGCAGCCAAAATGAAACAACAAGCAGAAGAAAATGACTCGTTTGGCAATCTGATCAGAAAACCTATTTTTATTATTATCGCGACCACAGTAGCCTTCTTTCTTATTTTCGTATTAATCGCAATGTTACTTCTACGCAAACCGACAGATGCGAAAGCAAAAGTAGAAGATAGTGTACAAGACGCAGATGATAAGACATCAAATGACTCTGATGATTTGTTAGCAATAATAGAAAATGATGAAATTTCTGAAGATGACTTATTAGACGATATTTTGTCGGATGATTTAGAGGATTCAATCGATGAAGTTGCACTGAATACCGATGATTTTTCTGAAATTGATGATGAAATGTTGGTTCCTAATCAGCAAGCGAAAACATCAGATGATGACCTTAGCGATGCGTTAGCAGATCTTGATAATCTGGATCTTAGTCTTGAAGACGATATGCTTAATGCGGAATTTAGTGGCATCGATTTAGGCGATGAAAAGGTTGACCTTGATGGCGACGATAATACTAGTGACCAACTAGATGATTTTGATGGTTTGGACGCTGAACCTGAAGAAGTCGATATTGATAGTATTCTTGATGAACAGAATGTTGATATTAGCCAGGTTGAGGCTGATGCGATCAAGGAGTTGAGTGAAGGAGATGAATTTTCTGAAGACGGTAGTTCATTTGTAGAGAACGAAACCCAATCTGATGTGTTACCAGCACAAGATGATGAAGAGCAGTCAGAAATTGATATTGATGACTTATTGGAACAAAATGTACTAGATGGAGATATGCCTGAAGGTCTCTCGCTCGTCGTGTCGGGTGAAATAGATGAAAAAATTATTGGGCAGATTGAAAATGAGATTTCAGAGAAAAATATTGAACTCAACACGTTAACCGAAAGTTTTTATGAAGAACTTACGAACAATGATTCTCAGGATGACGACTTAGACCTCGATATAGATGACGACGACATTGATTCAAGTAGCACAGGCGCCGCATCCCCCGACCAGCAGAGATCCATTCGTCCACTGGATGAGATTACAAAGGGGGTTGAGGACGATATAGCGGACGCGATTGCGAATGTGGAAGATGATAATACGTTTGATGCTTTGGATGGGGATGGACTCGATAATCCGCTAACGGACGAACTCCTTACAGAGTTGGGAGCGGAACTACCTGGTGATGTGGATTCGGACATTGAAGACTTACTTACTCAGCCTATTACAGATGAAATTGATGATTTTGATATCGATTCAATTTTAGATAGCAGTTTAAATGAGTTGCAAACCGGAACGATAGACTTTGAGCAGCATGAGGAATTAACTGATGATCTAGAAGATGTCTTATTAGATCAAGATGTTTTGCCTGAAGGTGAATCGCCTGTCGGTGAATTGGCAGAAGATGATAACGAAGAGCCAGAAGATATCGACATTGATTCGGTACTAGATGATAGTTTACATGACTTAATTAATAATCAGTTGGAGGATGATGACTTCGATTTAGCTGATAATTTTAATACTGATCCTTTAGCGATAACATCTGAGTCTGAGCCAACATCTGAGTCAGCATTGGAGTCCAAATTTGAGTCAGAACTAGATTCAGACTTCACACTAGATGAGCCTTTAGACTCTGAAATTGTGCTTGATAGCAATTTCGAAACGACTATCGAGAGATTATATGAATCCAAAAATGCTCCTGATAATGCACTTGAAGGCTTAGGTACCGAAGTAGAGGATAAGTATCAAGAATCTTATGATATCCCTGATGAAATGCTTAGGGAATTAGATTCAACCGAAGCCTTAGACGACATTGAATTAGATAATATTGATTTAGATACACAAGAGATTGAATCAGATGCATTGGAGGCTGCAGAGGTAAATAGCTTAGCACTTGATGACATCCCTAGTTTTGCCAATGAAGAACGTAGCGCTGACCGAGGGAGCCTTTCTGAAGGCAATGCTAATGAATACCCAAGTGATGCTGAGAATGAGATTGATTCTGAACACAACGTTGTATCTGTTGAGTCAGATAAAGATTTATTGGATTTGCCAGGTCTGGACGATTGGCTAGATGACGATGATACAGAGACAACGGATAACGAACTTGCTCAAGCACTAGATAAATTCAATAAGACAGATTCAGAAGATGATGTTTTGCGCGAGATTGAAGAAGCCGATTTTGATTCACTGCTTGCTGAAATGGGCTCTCTTTCTGATGAACAAACTGCCGCTGAAATAGATAAATTATCTGATGACGATAGCGATGATGGCGCTATCGAAGTCAAGTTGAGTGAACGATATACCGAAACACTAGATAATCCAGATTTGGATTTGACGGCCTTATTTGATGAGTCGGCAACTGATAATTCAAAAGACTTTATTGACGTAGATAGCTTGTTGCAAGAGAGTGAAAACGTCACACCCGCAACTGACGACGAACTAGCACTTGATTTAGACATGTCACTAGACAAGTTTTTAAACGACGAAGCCGACATCGATGTTGATATAGATGCCGATCAAGCTAGCAATTTAGATTTAGCTAGAGTTTACATTGATATGGAAGACAATGAAGCGGCTATTGAAGCCCTAGATGAAGTAATAAAAAAAGGAAATGAAGAACAAAAGGAAGAGGCTCAGGTACTACTAGAGCAGCTTAAGGACTGACTAAATGACTACTGGCATAGCAAACAAAGGTATTAATCAAAGTCCTGATCTAGAGTTGGATATATTTATAGCAAAATCGACATTAGTATTTAAAAAATGGACTTTTTTAATATGCTTGATTATTTATTGTGGATTTACGTTACTGGATCTTTTTCGCTTTCCACCAGAAGTTTATACAACAGCAATTCCAGTTAGAGTGGTACTTGTTATTATTCCGCTTAGTATTGCAGTTTTTGTCCATTGGGTTAAGCCTATTTCAAGCACTCGTGCTTACCTTGGTCTTAATTTAGCTATTTATCTAAATGCCGGTCTAGTGCATATTTTTGTGTTAGCGTTAGCAAGAGCAAAAATAGACATACAATATTCTGAATTAGGATTTGTCTTATTGATTTTGTTTGGGTGTTTGATGACAGCACTTCCCGTTGTGCCAGCCGCGTTAGTTAGTTTTCTCTTATTAATCGTCATGTTTTTAGTTAACTCTTTGGGTGATGGGGTTGCATTAGAGGTTGGTTTTCAGGTTGCAGTTTATGCCAGCATTGTGCTCATTTGTTTGATCATGAACGCAAGTTTAAAACGCTTACTGACGAATAATTATAATGTTATCCAGCAATTTTATGGTGATTCAATCACTGATGGACTTACCGGATTAAAAAACAATCGGTTTTTTGTAAAACAAACTCTACATTTAATACAGCAAGCAAAAACAGAAAATAAAGAGGTATCCCTCGCCATCATAGATGTCGATAATTTTAAAGAAATTAATGATAAATATGGCCATGCGTATGGGGACGATTGCCTGTCAAACTTGGGAACTATATTAACTTCAGTATGTAATCGTAAATTTGACTTTCCATGTCGGTTAGCCGGAGATGAGTTTACAATTGTCATGTATGATGCAACGCAAGAGGAGATTGATAAGGTTTGCCAGGACATCCTCACCGACATTCAACTTCACGATGTGGAAGTGTCTATAGGAACCGCAACGACATTGATTGATGTCAATATGCCGACAATAATTATAAAAGATAGGTTATTTGAACAAGCTGATAGGGCGCTTTATAAGGCAAAAGAAAACGGCCGAAATATGTTTTGTTCCGCCGCTGATTTAGTCAAAAATTAGTAGTTTATGCGTCTAAAGGTGTATCGAACTCTTCAGCAAGTTCAAAATCACCTTCAACCTTCACCACTTTCCCGTCCTCGAAGCTAATAATAAGGTCTTTTTTGAAATCATCTCCACGGATCGCCATTCCACGCTTCATTTCATATACGTAATACCAAGTGTTTGTATCAAAAGAGTCTTCGACAACAGGACGTCCTAACACGTATATTACCTGCTCTTTTGTCATACTGATCCTAAGTTTTTTTACGTCTCTATCATCTAGATAATTACCTTGAGGTATATCAATTCGATAAATCCAATTCTTACAAGCAGAGGTTGTCAGAATCAGTGTAATGATAATCAGTAGTTGTGTTAACTTCATTTAATAGTCCGAATTAGTAATACTTTTATATTGTAAGGCAAATGCCAATATTCATAGGCACAGATGCTACCCACTAATATCAGACCATTCAACTTTTAATTAGTTCTTATTTACAATTTTAAAAGGTCTTTGGCATTTGCGATAGCAGTATCGGTCAATTTATCGCCAGCGAGCAGTCGTGCAATCTCGTTTACGCGATCATTGTCAGTTAACTTCAGCATTTTGGTCTCCGTGGTGTCACCGTCGGTCAGCTTAGTGACAAACAATTGATTATGACCATGCGCAGCAACTTGCGGTAAATGGGTTACACATACAACTTGAGATGCTTCTCCAAGTTTACGCAATAACCGACCAACAATAGACGCTGTTGGCCCGCTAATCCCGGTATCAACTTCATCAAATATCATCGTTGGAACTTGATTGCCGCTGGATGTAATAACTTGGATTGCCAAACCAATTCTTGAGAGCTCACCCCCGGATACCACTTTGTCTAATGCATCGGCAGGCTGACCAGGGTTAGTCGTTACCTTAATTAATACATTGTCTTTTCCCTGGGGACTAGGTGCAGAAGACTCATCATAATCAACATCTATAAAAATTTTTGCATGCTGCATATTCATATCTTTTACATGAGACTCAATTTTACTCGCTAGACTCTTCGCTTTCTCTGTTCTTGATTCATGTAACTTGCGTGCAGCCGTTTCGTAATTCCCGCGTTGTTTTTCACATTCTTTAGTTAGCGTAGACAAGTTATTTTCGTCTTTCAGTAGCTCTGCGTATTCGGCAGCTAGTTGCATGTGCATCGTATATAGCTCTTCTGGTTTAACATGATGCTTTCTCGATAGGTCCATTGCTTCAGAATATCGTTGTTCAACCTGTTGTAATTTCATTGGATCGATTTCCAACTGATCACAATATTGACGAATTTCTTGCGAAGCCTCTTCAATTTGAATAGCTGCTTCAGTTAGCATGTCTACAATTGGACTAAGTGTTGGATCATGCTCTTGAAGTTCAGATAAATTATCAACACTGCTTTGTATTGCTGAAAGTGCGTTGAAGTCCTCTGCCTCATATAATTGGTAGAAACTTATTTGAGCTTGCTCCAACAATGTTTGGCTATTGCTCAGGCGCTTATGCTCCAGTTCCAATTGCGAAAATTCGTCTTCGCCAATGCTATACTCGTCCAATTCTTGAACTTGATATTCGAGTAAGTTTTTACGATCGTTTCGTTGTTTTTGAACAGAAGTTAATTGTTTTAGTAACTGTTGCTTTTGTTTTAACAAATCGTAAGCGACGGTAACGTCGATCAAGAGTGGCTTGTGCCCTGCAAAACTATCCAGTAGCTTGCGTTGGTTATCTGGCTTTAATAGCTGGTAGTGAGCGTTTTGCCCATGAATACTGACTAAAAATTGACCAAGTGATTTAAGTTGATTCAAAGAAACAGCAACACCGTTTATAAACGCTTTTGAACGGCCTTCATTACTCACTAGTCGCCTGATAAAACATTCGTTAGGATTGTCTTCTTGAAGCAATTCATGTTCTTCCAACCAGGCTTTTGCTAGCGGGACTTTGTTAATATCGAAATGCACGACAACTTCCGCTTTTTCCGCTCCTTTTCTAACGGATGCTGCGTCGGCGCGGTCGCCGAGACACAAACTTAATGCATCTATTGCAATAGATTTACCCGCTCCCGTTTCGCCTGTAATGACGGTTAGACCATGAGCGACATCGATCCCGATTTGTTTTACAACAGCAAAATTTTTAACTGAAATATGAGCAAGCATTTTAAGTCTACCAAAAAGTTTTATCACTGGTAATATATACAGTGTTTCAAACAGTGTAAAGATCAGTTTTTATGAAAAGTCTAAATTATTGTATGTAAGTAACATGATTCTCAATCTAGCTTAGGAAGGAAATGACAGCTTGCCCATACTGACATTGGGTTGGTTAGTTTGGTCGTTTAAAAAAGCATGTTCATCGCCGGCGACACATTCATTTGCTAGTATGGCAAACAAGATAGCTTCTTTTGCATCGGTATTAACACCTAACTCGTTAGTCAAAAATATAGGCCTGTTGAGTAACTTAGAAATAGTGTCGATCAAAAGTGGATTATGAGCACCTCCACCACTAACATAAACCGTTGATAATTGGGGTAACTGATTAATTGTATTGGTAATAGAATGCGCGGTAAATGCGTTCAATGTAGCCATTTGATCGGGCAAAGTTAAATTTCGCAAACGCATTACTTCTAGTTGGTATACGAACCAATCAAGATTGAATGTTTCTGGCCCAGTAGTTTTAGGCCAGGGTAACTGAATAAAAGGATGCTGTAATAGATGCGCAAGTAATGATACGTTTATACTTCCTTGTTTGGCTATATTAGCGTCTTTATCGAAATCATCGTCGCTATGCTTTCTGGCAAGTGCGTCCATGATGGTATTACCAGGACCAATATCCGAACAGATGACATTATCAAATGAAATGTTAGAAGGCAGGTAGGTGATGTTTGCAATGCCGCCTATATTCAATAGTGTGCGATGCTCATGCTCACTGCTCAACAATAAATAGTCTCCGTACATTGCAAGAGGTGCCCCTTCGCCGCCGTGTGCTATATGTTTTTGACGAAAATCACTGAGCGTAATTATTCCTGTGAGAGCTGCAATATGATCGCCATCACCAACCTGTAAGGTACTATTTGGCTGGTTTTTAATTTGATGAAACGATGATGGTCGATGATAGATAGTTTGGCCATGACTCGCAATCAAGTCGATACTGCTATTGGGTATATTCCAGTCAATTAAAGCTTGGTTAACCATATTGCCATGCAAAATACCTATTTGAGCATTCAACAAGCAAAGCGAATCTAGGGACACACTTTGCTTTGCAAATACCTGTTGGACAGCGTGTTTAAGCTCTTTGGTATAGGCAACGGAAGTGAATTTCTCACACTGTAACATTGTCGACCGACCGTGAGCTGATATTCTGCACAAAGCAATATCAAGGCCATCAAGCGAGGTGCCACTCATCAGTCCGATAACAAGACGTTCACTCGCCGTTGCTATCCTTTGTAGTCTCTTAATATGCTGCAGCATTAGTAGAGTTTACTGCCCCAATTGAGTTTAGTGCGCAATACATTAAAATAGTTGTAGTCTGGTGGATGCACCAAATGGAGTTTATCGGGGTGTTTGCGAATACGTACTTCGTCACCGGGCATTAGTGAAATTACACTGTGACTATCGCAACTTACTTGTAGATTATCGGTATTAACATTCGACACTTTTAAGGTTATTTCGCTATTTGCATCTACAACGATAGGTCGACTGCTTAACGTATGTGGAAACATAGGAACAAGTGTAAGGGCATCTAATTGCGGCATTAAAATAGGGCCGCCACCGGATAAAGAGTAAGCTGTTGACCCTGTCGGTGTTGCTATAATTAATCCATCTGAGCGCTGACTAAAAACAAACTGGTCGTCGACATATAGCTCAAATTCCATCATGTGAGCTACTTTGCCATGGTGCAGCACTATTTCATTTACTGCTGAATTGGTATCTTGATGCTCATCGTTTCTAAATACGCTAGCTTCTAATAAGAAGCGAGCTTCTCGATACACATTACCTTCAAATATATGCGCAATTTGGCGGCTAATGTCTTCTGGATTAATGTCTGTAAGAAACCCCAAGTTTCCGCGGTTAACACCAACTACATCAGTGTCATACTTAGCTAAAACCCGCGCAGCACCAAGCATATATCCGTCACCACCAACAACAATCGCTAGTTCAGCACGTTTTCCAATAGTATCGAGGTCACAGATTTCCAAAGAACGATCATCGAGCTCCTCCTTTATGCGTGCTTCGACCAAAATAGTGCAGTTTCGTTGTTTTAATTCGGTAACAAGTGCATTGAGGCTGACCCGGCTGCCTTCATGGTCTGTTTTACCAACCAAGCCAACGGTTGAATAACTCATTAATTGTTCTCAGATAAATTTCATTCTTGTATGCTATAACTTTTACTCAATTGACAGCGACTTGCAAGCGTAAATTTATAAACTTGTTTACCGGGCTGTCCAGCCACCATCTAATATCAGAGTTTGCCCTGTAATATTCTTCCCTGCGGGGCCAATTAAAAAGTGTGCAGTTTGCGCCAACTCCTCAATTTCTATAAAGGCCTTTTTAGGCATTGGTTCCAACATTATTTTATTAATGACGTCTTCTTCAGACATGTTATTTTCAATAGCTTGGGCCGCAATCTGTTTTTCAACCAATGGTGTTTTCACGTAAGCAGGGCAAAGCGTATTAATGGTGACATCCACATCTCCGGTTTCTAAGGCCATTGTTTTAGCAAACCCCAGTAACCCATGTTTAGCGGCCACGTAAGCTGATTTAAAAGGTGATGCTACAACTGAATGAATAGAACCCACATTTATTATCCGACCAAAGTTTTGAGCTCGCATATGTGGTAAAAATGCCTGAGTTAACAATGCAGGCCCGACGAGCATGACATTGATGAGCATTTGCCATTTTTCAGCAGGAAAATCTTCGAGTCTACTGACATGTTGAATGCCTGCGTTATTGATCAAAATATCTATAGGGGTCTTAGTCAATGCTTTAGGCAAAGCAGCAACTTGCTGCGCATCACACACATTTATTTGTACTGATTGTGCAGATAAACCTGAGTTGTTGAGAGTGTTGGCTGCGCTATTAGCTGCTTCTTCGTTGATGTCGGCAATAATAATGTGATGACCTTGTTGTGCTAAATATTTAGCAATGCCATAGCCAATTCCACTTGCGCCACCGGTTACGAATACATTCAAAGATTTTGCTTTACCGGTCATTTATTTTCCTTATTCTCTATTTGTGTTTTTAAACAGGATTAATTTTTTATTATATTATTTTAGTCGACTTTTTCTTATAACACTTTCGTTATCAAGTTGATTATGCGTTCTCAATATTTATATAAAATGCAGCCATATAGCAGCTACGTAATTAGCTATTTTAACTGCGCAATAATAGTAGGGATTTCCTCCACTAAGGCCATTACAGCCTTAATTTGTTCACCGTCTTTATTCGCATAATCGGCACCTGTATACCCCCACCAATCCCAACAAGCTTGGGGGTTTAACGGCATAAAAGCAGATTTTTTGGTTTGTGGATAAAGTACGATTAAATTATTGGTATCAGCCCACGCATTGAATCCGGCATTTTTCGCATATTCATTTTCAACGGCTTCCGCGTTTTGATTGCACCCATGAAAGCTAATATGGACATCGCAGTTCATACTTTTCTTGCAGCTTTCAGGCACAAAAACGAACGCATTCTCACCCAACGTTGCAGCATGTTCGCCCGCATACTCGCTTTGTTTAAATGTAAGCAACTGTTGGCTTAATTCGTCATTACTTTTAGCTGATTTAGGTTGGGACAGTTGGGTGATGTATTTAAGCAACTCTCCGGCAGCGTCATAATTGCAATTGCCGATGAACGGAGATGCCGATAGGGTGCATGTGTCTCCACTTCCTAACGTTGGCATGATATGAGAAAATGCTTGGTCGTTAACATATTTAATATTGTCTGGCCCAAAAATTGTTCTGGTTTGAGCTGCTAATTGGTCCGCAACTACAGTATTAATTCGAGTGTCGAGAGTGCCATGCAACAGCCACACTTTGTCGTTCTGGTTATACTTTGAATCGGCCAGTTTTCCACTTTGCTGATAGTCATTGATAGTTGCAGACAAGGCACTTAAATCTATCATTGAATCAGGGTTTGCTACGCAGTTTTGCAGTGCCGTGCTAATGCTACCTTGCGCACAATAGTAAGGACCACCAGCAATGAGACCTGATCCAATGACTTTTTCTGAAAAAGACAAATGAAATTGCATTGCCATATATGCCCCCGAAGATAAACCAGAAACACTGATGGCAGGAGTATCCTTTTGACCACTTGGTTGTGCCCTATTGCTAGGGTTATCGCAAGCAACAAGCATTATTGCTGTTATTGACATAATACTGGCTTGTTTTAATGTAAACGTTTTCATGTAACTCCCGTGGTTATTCAGCTAAAAATGCAGCAATGATTGCGCTTTGTTTATGAATGTTCAGAACACCTTCCAAGTGTCCGAGAGAGCCGGGAATTTCTGCAATTTCAGTGTCTTTATTCAATATTTTTAGCTCGCTATGCGTATTGCGTGCATTATACGGCATCAGCAATAAGTCTGTCGTAGCAGGCAAGAATAATGATTTGGCTTTCATTTGCTTGAGGGCAGTTGTTAAATCTTGTTTTTGACCCGCAATGAATAGTTGACAGGCTCGCACTAAATAAAGCAGGCTATTAGCATCCATATTTAGGGCACGTTCTTTTGCTCGATTATACAGCCAATCATTAATACCGTGACGCGCCTGAATGTCCATTAGTGGATTTTGTTCTAATGGTTGATGTTTTATGTCCACGCCAATCTGATTGAAATACTCGGGTGTGAGTGCTATCTGCGTTATAAACATGAGCGCGGCCGCTAATCCTTCAGTAGGGGCCTGGCTTTGGTAATAGTTTCCTTGTTGCCAAAATTGATCTAACTTAATTGGAATAGCCCATTGCTCAAGTGCCGCGGTTGTCCATGCATCGCTATATGAAGAGCCGATTACTGATATAAGTCGTTCTACCTTATCTGGATAGGCTGTCGCCCACTCAATCGCTTGCATTGATCCCATTGAGGGGCCTGCTACCGCATATAGCTTTTGAATACCAAGTGACTCCAGTAATGACTTTTGCGTATTGACCATATCTCGCATAGTAATAACAGGAAAGGTGAGGCCATACGGTTTATTTGTCGCCGGATCAATACTGGCGGGGCCCGTTGTAATTACGTTTTTATCTTTTACGTTTAGATTCGCCAAACTATCCATACTAACAACGAAAAATTTATTGGTATCAATGGCTTTATTAGGTCCAATAATGCTATCCCAATACCCAGTAGTGGTATCCTCTGTCGTATATTTTCCTGCCGCATGTGAAGTACCAGTAAAGAAATGGGTGATTAGAATTGCATTTGATTTATCTGCATTTAATTTACCGTAGCTTTCCCAGCCTAACTTTACTTTTTTAATGCTGTGGCCATTAAATGTCCTAAAGTCGTCAATACTGTGCACTCGTTTTTCAGTCAGTAATGGCTGCTGATTATCCGAATTTTCCAATGCTAGACTGAATTGGCTTATCGATACCGCTATTAATGAGAAAACCAGTAAAAAAGATAATGTTGTCTTTCTTGCAATAGTTCCTTGCTGCCTCGCCATTTGGGCCTTGTAATACAATAACGGGGTGCAATTAAGTTGCTCGGGCAGTTCTTTTTGCAACCGGCTTTTTGAATCGTGATTGTGCATACTGTTTTTTCCTAAAATATAATGAACAGGGCAATGGCTAGTGTTAGGCCAATAAGCGGCACAGCAACAGTCAATGCAGCCATTGGGCCATATGCTCGTTGATGCGTTTCATGGCATATCGCACGGATCGTTGTAACAACATAACCATTGTGTGGTAACGAATCCAAGGCACCAGATGCTATTGCTACAATACGATGTAATTCTTCTGGATCCACGCCTTGTTCTAAATAATGTGGTCCGACTAAAGGTAACGCAATCGCTTGTCCACCTGAAGCCGAGCCTGTTAGCCCTGCAATAACACTAACAGCAATTGCGGCACCAATTAGTTCGTTGCCTGGAATTTGTGTCATTACCTCGACAGTATCTTGAAATGCAGTTGTGGTTTTTGCAATCGCGCCGAAGCCGACCACTGCAGAAGTATTACCGATGGCGAGCAGCGCACCTGTAGTACCTAAATTGACAGCTTTGGCTAGATTTTGAAAATACTTAAAATTAATCACCATTAGGGTGAGTACACCACCGCCTAATGCGACTATCAGAGCAAGTTGTGCTAACGATTCGTGCAAAAAGAATGACAACAAAAGAACAACTAAAAGCGGAATGAAACCTGTAATTGGGTGAGGTAAAGTACGTTCTTTTATTTCAGGGTCTTCCTCTTTTGCTTCGAATACTTCTCCTGCAAATACTGCCTTGCCTACCATGCGCTTAAGCCACCAATAGCCAAAAAGAGCCATGAATACAGCAACAACCAAACTGACTTCCCATGCGGCGAAGGGCGAGGTTCCTAGGTATTTTATTGGGATCCAGTTTTGAATTTCAGGTGAACCCGCCGACGTCATCGTAAAAGTAACAGACCCAAAGGCCATGGTTGCGGGTATGAAACGTCGTGGTAGATTTGCATCCTTAAACAAACTTAATGCCATCGGATAAACTGAGAAAGCCACTACAAATACACTCACGCCGCCATAGGTGAGAATTGCACATGCAGCAACAACCGCAAAGACGGCTTGCTTATAGCCTAATTTGCTGATAATCCATTTGGACAGAGAGTCAGCTGCGCCTGTATCTTCCATGAATTTGCCAAATAATGCGCCCAGTAAAAACATGAAGAACCAAGACGCGATAAAACCAGTGAACCCCGCCATATAGGTTGTTACGAAGTTGCTTTCGCCAGAAAATACTGGGAGGCCGCTAGTGAGTGCAACAACCAACGCGCACAAAGGAGCCGCTATAAATAGGTTCATCCCGCGTATGGTTAGCCATATAAGCAAACCTAAACCACTTACTAAGCCAATTAAACTTATCATTATTTTTTTCCTAATTGCCGAGTTAAAAATCTGTGACCGCAGACTACTTAGCTAGCACCAAGTCTGATACATAAGTGCTGGGTTGCCCATAGTACGATGGTACTAGTTACCTTTTGGCTTTTTTACCTTAAATTAGTACTAGACCGCTATTACTAGCAAGAATAATTAGTTAACGCTACCTAAAGAAAAACCTTTAAGGGGACACAATGAAAACAATAATAAATAAAAAACCTCAACTTGCGCTGTGCGCATTAGCAGTGAGTGCCGCTTTGTCGATAGGGGCGCAAGTTCAAGCGCAAGAAACACAAGAAATTAAAGAAAGTAAACTAGAAAGAATTGAAGTAACCGCACGTAAAACATCAGAAAATTTGCAGGAAGTGCCGATATCGGTAACTTCAATAGGTGCCAAAGAACTCAGTGAAAAGGGTATTTCGGTTATTACTGAAATACAACAATTTTCACCGAACACAACATTACAAACTAGCCGTGGTACTAACTCAACGTTAACTGCTTTCATTCGCGGTGTAGGTCAGCAAGACCCATTGTGGGGCTATGAACCCGGTGTTGGGATCTATATTGATGATGTTTATATGGCTCGCCCTCAAGGTGCTGTATTGGACTTAATTGATGTTGAAAGAATAGAAGTCCTTCGAGGTCCTCAAGGGACTCTGTATGGCAAAAATACGATTGGTGGTGCTATAAAATATGTCACCAAAGAAATGACAGGTGGCACAGAGTTTAACGCGCAAGCAACAATAGGCAGCTACTCGCAGCGTGATCTTAAATTAACCGGACAGTTACCTGTTATTGATGACAAGCTTTATGTTGGTTTCGGTTTTGCAGACTTGAATCGCGAAGGTTTTGGTAAGTTTCTACAATCAGCACTACCAAATCAAGATCGTGAAAACTACAATAAAGAGTTATGGGCAGCCCGAGTGGATGTCGAATTTAGAGCATCTGACGCCCTTTTTGTGAAGTTTAATTGGGATAAAACGAGAGACACTTCAAACGCTAAAGGAGGCTTCCGTCTATTACCAAGTATATTGACTGATGCGCCAGTACCAGATAGCGTTTACAATTCATATACCAGCTTGCCTACATCAAACTTAGTTGAATTAGAGGGTTACAGCTTAATGCTTCGCTACGATTACAGTGATGCAGTGGAATTCAAATATATTGGTTCATATCGTGAAAGCTATTCACCAACCAATATTGATTTTGACAATACCGCATTAGATATATTTGATGTACCCGCTGAGTACTCGGATGACAACACGACACACGAACTGCAAATGAACTACGCAGGTGACAGCTTCAATGTTGTCAGCGGCGTATATTTATATGATGGTGAGTCTTGCGGTAACTTTGATGCCATTCTTGGCTTCTTAGGTCGCGCTGCTTTTGGCACTCCTGGTTTGACTCGAGAAGTAACTGGGTGCAACAACGCTGAGAGTTGGGCTATATACTCTCAAGCCACTTTCCAAGTGACTGACGAATTGTCGATGACAGTAGGTGGCAGATATACAGACGAAGACAAGACCGCGATTGTAAACAATGGTTTGATATTTGATAACGTCTATCCTCAGTCTAGCTGGATCCCTGGTTACACGCGACCAGACGGTCAACTCGTGCCAACAGTTCTAGGCAGTGATAGCAACGGTGATGGCGCACTCGATGCACCAAAAACTGAAAACTGGACCCGTTTTACGCCACGTTTAGGTGTCGAGTATGAGGCTGCTGATAACATGATGCTATTCGCCAGCTTTTCGCAAGGTTTCAAGTCAGGTACATTTAACCCAAGGGCGACAGTTAACGAAGATGGCGTTAACCCTGAAATTGTTGATACATATGAAGTGGGTATAAAAGCTGATTGGAATGACAATTTCAGAACCAACGTAACGTTGTTCTCACTTGATCACAAAGACCGTCAATACGTTGGTCTAGGTGAAGGTAACAGTGCTACTGATTTACAGCAAGTGTTGCGAAACGTAGCGGCAACCTCGGCAAAAGGCATTGAAGCTGAAGTGACGTATGTTGCTAGCGATTATCTTACTTTCAACCTTTCATATGGTTACATTGATGAGAAGATTGAGAAAAACAACTCTGTCCCACCACTAATTGGTTTAGCAAATACACCTAACCAAACAGTCAATTTATCGGCTAATTACCTATTTGAGTCAAGTGTTGGTGATTTTACGATGAACGCAGGCTACTACCATAGAGGCGACTATTTGCTGTTTGAAACCAGCACATTGTTAGAACAAGAAGCATATGGTCTATTTAATGTGAGTATCAATTGGGAGAGTGTTGAGGGTGATTGGTATGCTAGCTTACATGGTAAGAACCTCACAGATGAAGAATACTTAGTTGGAGGTTATGATTTCGTTGGTGTAGCGGATGATGGGTCTCTATTACCTGGTTTAGGTGGCGATTTCACACTGATTGGCTATTACGGTGACCCAAGAACGGTTCATTTAACAGTAGGCTACCGATTCTAGGTTTCGTGTGTCCTTTAGGGGCTTCGGCCCCTTTTTTGTTTTTTTAATGAAGAAGACAAAGGAGAATAAAATCTTTCACTCTTTTCAAATTGACTCTTAATTTAACACCCTCTACTATTCAAGCTTAAACATATTAAGGCATCATCTTTCGACATGGAAAAAATCAAAGCGTTAATTGCTGACGATCATCCTTTATTCAGAAATGCGTTAAAGCAGGCGTTAAGCGACGTCTTAGGTGATGGCTTACTAGAATCTGCTGATTTTCATTCCACCATGAAACAACTAAATTTACATGATGATATTGATTTGCTTTTTTTGGATCTAAAAATGCCTGGTAATTCGGGATTGGCTGGCTTAAGTCAAATTAGGGCCGAGTTTCCAAATATTCTGATTGTGGTTGTGTCTGCGGAAGAAACCCCGTCACTGATTGTCAAAGTATTACAATTAGGAGCGAGTGCATTTATTCCAAAATCGACTTCTTTGGAGTCTATAAACGAAGCCGTATCAGATGTTCTTAATGGTAATGAGTGGTTACCTAAAAACTTAACTCATCTAGGTGAACAGGGGGCAATTGACAGTAATGATGCCTTGCAACGGATTGAGCAATTAACCCCGTATCAATTAAAAGTACTACCGATGATGGCTGACGGATTGTTAAATAAACAGATAGCCTATGAATTAGATATTTCAGAAAGTACGGTCAAGCAACACGCCTCAGCGTGTTTACGAAAGTTGAAAGTTAACAACAGAACCCAAGCGGGCGTTATTTTTAAACAGCTAATGTCCTTGGAATAGGAGATAGCTTCGCCTGCAATGGCCTTGATATATTCATTTTCGAGATCTTTATGTTAGGCGTGTGTGACCCCTGCAAAAAATCATTTAACAGTCATATTAAGAAAAAAGCGCAACATTGTAAATTTACAATGTTGCTTAGAGTCAAATTTTGATAGATTAAAATGAGAGTCTATTGAAAATTATATTAAATACCCAGATGTAACTAATAGGAGAAACACGTGACTAACGTTGTTGCTATTCAAATTGAAAATCAGGTTGCAACCATCACCATTCAAAACGGTAAAGTGAACGCAATTTCTCATCAAGTTATTGAGGAAATAAACCAAGCCCTTGACGAAGCACAAGAGGCAAAAGCGGTTGTTGTTATAACGGGTAAACCAGGCATGCTTTCTGGTGGATATGACTTGAACGTGATGCGAGAGAGCATGAGCGCTGCGATGCAGTTAGTTGAGAAAGGCTCTACTTTATCTAGAAGACTGCTCTCATTTCCGTTTCCTGTATTAGTCGCTTGTCCTGGCCATGCTGTCGCAAAAGGTGCGTTTTTACTACTTTCTGCCGATTATAGAATAGGTGTTGAAGGCAACTTCAAAATAGGCTTAAACGAAGTTGCTATTGGTATGAGCATGCATGATGCTGGTGTTGAGTTGGCCAGAGGTCGCTTAGCACCTGTATTCTTTAACCGCAGTGTTATTTTAGCTGAAATGGTGTCGCCACAAGACGCTATTACCATGGGCTTTTTGGATAAAGTAGTGAGTGAATCTGAATTTTTGCCAACAGTTAACTTTATAGCACAAGCTATGACAAAGTTAGACATGAGGGCTCACTATA
>JAWUVZ010000039.1:0-15657 GCA_034112105.1 Glaciecola sp.
CCGATTTGTTGCCTGAAGATTCAGCGTCAAAAACGATTGGTATAGTTTATACACCCTCTTATATTGAAAACTTCTCTGTGACAGTCGATTTGTATGATATTGAAATTACAAATGCAATTAACTTCCTTGGGGCTCAAGATATTCTGGATAACTGCGTAGATGCAACGGGTGGACCTGACGCAAACTTTTGTTCATCAATTGATCGTGACCCTACAACTAACGATGTTGGTTTAGTTCGTTCTGGTTACATCAATGCTTCTGCGATCACTACTCGTGGTATCGAAGCGCAAATATTATACAGCACAAATTTGGCTTCGTTTGATTTGCCTGGTGAATTACGCTTCAACATTTCAGCTAACAAATTGCTTGAGTTGAATGTGTTTGAGTTCCAAGAAAGACCTGATGAAATCAACGTAGAAGAGGGTGAAGTTGGCGACCCGGAATTACAGTTCCGTACCGGAATTGATTATCGCTTAGACAATTGGTCGTTTAACTACACGGCTCGCTTCATTGACCGTTCTGCTACCTTTGACGTTTCACCAGGAGGCGGTAGTCCAGAAGATACCTCACCTGGATTCGTAGGTTCAATCTTAACGCATGACCTATCTACTACTTATATGCATGATGAGTGGTTAGAGTTGCGTCTTGGTATGCGTAACGTTGGCAACAAAGTCACACCAGGTTATAGTTTTGATCCATTGTATGACTTGCTTGGACGTCGTGTAGTCGGTTCTGCTACCTTCAGGTTCTAAACTGTTTTAGTTTAGGCCATAAGAGCAACAATACAAAAATGCTCAATTGAGTAATGCCAGTCAGTTAAGCTGACTGGCATTTTTTTGCAAAATATATGTGAAATTTGGTCCCGCTCATCTCGATAAATGTCAGTATTCTACTCTGCAATTTATATAATTCCTCTATTGCATAAGGTGAGACTCTATTATTAGCTTAATATTTTGATAAGAGCTGTTTTAAACAATCAGGGGGCGAGCATTGCTATTAAATGGCAGGCAGATTAATCAAGAGGACACTAAATCACCCCGTTATTTTTTTGGCTATAGAAGTCATAACAGAGCGAACAAAAGCAACAAGGCGACTATTAGATTAGTCGCCTTGTTAACTTATTAAACAAGCCAGCCTTAGTATAACTAAATACTATTTAATTCAGCCTGCAGTTGTTCAGTTTCATTCTTCTCTCTGCCAACAAATTGCTTCCACTGCTGGGCGGCCGCGCGGCTTGACTTAAATTCTTCAGCTTTGGCAAGTTCGTCTAACGCTTTGACAAAGTCTTGCTGATTATAATGCGCTAGGCCTAACAACATATGAACTGAGCCTTGATTAGATAAACCACCTTTCTCAATCGCTGTATTGGATGCCGTAATAGCTTGTTGAAACTTATCATTACTGTAATAAAGATGAGCAAGCTGGGCATCTAATTCGCCGTCTTCAGCTAATTCAGCTGCTTCAATTAATACAGGAATGGCTTTATCTTGCTCTTTTGCTGAAGTCAGGCAAATTGACAAGAACTTAAGATTGCGTAGGTTACGCTCCAACAAACCATTCTTGATTGCTTGCTCCATCAATGCAGCAGCCTTGAACGGTGCCCCATGGTAGTAATACAACTGTGCAAAGTTAAAGATATCTGACGCAGAGTCTACATAGCCCAACTGATAAGCACTTTCCATCATCGCTAACTGGCGTTTTTCTTGCCCGAGTTCACCGTACATTCCGGCTAACTGTATCCAGTATTTAGGATTGTCATATAGACGGATCATCTTGGCCAAAATCTCTTTTACTTTTTCTGGTTGCTTCATTTCATAATACACAGCACGTTGTAAAATTAACCAACCTTCATCAGGCAAATAACCTTCAGCTTCATGGCCATCTATCGCTAGCTCAATATACCGTGCTGATTCAGCATAATTTTTGTTTTGATAATGCGCTTGAGCTTTTAAAACAAAGTTTTTCGGTGGAATAACGCCATTATTTAGCGCTTCCCATTGCTCTAGCTTCTCAATACTCTTTTCAAATTTACCTATCGCCATATACAACTGTGCCAACGTAAACAGAGTTGTTTGTTCAAATTTTTCCGGTATAAGATCCTGAGCAACTGCTTGTTCAAAACTTTCAATCGATTTTTCTAACTGTTCATTATTGTAATAAATAAACCCATAGAAGTTATACATCATCGATTTTTCATAACCGTTCATCGAACTGTCTTTATCTCGTACTTCGTCTAATATTTCGATAGCTTCAGCTATATTTCCAGCATCACCAGCCGTTTGTGCGCGAGACAATTGGTCATATACTCTTGAACGTAACGCCGGCACTCGGCGGGTTTTGCGTTCGCTTGGTTTAATCGTTTGAGACTCAGTCGCTTCAGCGTCTTGAGCAAACGCTACGTTATTCACAGATGAAATAAACAGCGCAGACCCAAATGCGAGCGAAAAGGATAATGCTATGTTTAATAACAAAGAGAGTTTATTTTTCATCATCGTCTCCTTATCCATCAATCTTAAAGGTAATTCGGTTTTGAACACCAGAAACAGCTGCGGGTTCACCATTTACAACACGCGGTTTATATTTAAATTTCTTTGCCGCATCAATTGCTGCCTGGTCGAAAATATCTTCTGGATTAGCCTCAACCACAAAAGCATCCACCACGGCACCAATTTTACTTACGGTAAATTCAACAATAACGTAACCTTGAATTCCGCGCTGCAGTGCTCGGCTCGGGTAGACTGGCGTTACTTTAACAATCGGTAAATATTCGCCGTCACCTGAGCCTAAAGCCAAACCACCGTCAAGTGAAATATCATTCGACATATCAGCGCCAAAATCTAATGCAGCCCCCTGCCCGTCGGGGTTAGATGAGTCCATTTGCGGAGCCTCCATTTCAGGTGGTGGCGCTTCCGGCTTTGGTGGACGTTTCAATTTATTTTCTTTCTTTTGTGCATTTTCTTCTTTTGGCACACGCACAAAATCAAGCACCTTTCCTACAGGTGGTTTAGATAAAGTCTTGTCACCGCTGGCTATCAAGGCTTGCATCAAAAAGAACAAGCTCAGTGTGATAACAGCAGCTAAGACAATAGCAATCAACAGTCTTAGCATGACAATCTACTCTTGTGCAGCGATAGAAACGTCGGATACACCAGCAGCGCGCGACGCATCCATAACTTTAATTAAAAATTCAGTTGTTGATTTACGGTCCGCTTGAATAACGACCGAACCCTGTGGGTTTTCGGCGTGTAAACGTTCAACGTTAGCTTGCACAGCGCGAACATCAATTCTGCGCTTATTAATCCAAATTTCGTTTTTATCGCTGATACCGATTAAGATATTAGCACGGTCTTTTTTCACTGCTGTGGCCGCATCTGGACGATTAACGTCAATGCCTGACTCTTTTACAAAAGACGCCGTAACAATAAAGAAAATCAACATGATGAATACAACATCAAGCATCGGTGTCATATCAATTGTTGCTTCTTCTTCTTCGACTAGGTTTTGTAAATGCTTCATAAATATTCCTTAACCAACCAGCGATTATTCGCTGCGTTGCAGTTGTAATGCGTCTTCTAAATGCAGGCGTTCAGTTTTTGCGGTTCTAGTTAACCAAGTTGACGCAAATACGCCCGAAAGAGCTCCTACCATGCCTGCCATTGTAGGAATCGTCGCTTGCGATACTCCTGCAGCCATTGAGCGTGCGTTGCCGCCACCTGTCATTGCCATTACGTCAAATACCATAATCATGCCGGTCACTGTCCCCATCAATCCGAGTAACGGACATAAGGCAACCAAGGCTTGAATGATGGGTAAACTAAAACGTAGCTTTAAACTCACTCGAGAAATCATTGCTTGACGAATTTGCACTGCATTCCACGAACTGCGTTCTGGACGTGCATGCCACTGTGCAATAGTATATTTCATCATCTTTTTGTGATTATTCGTCACATATAGAATTCTCTCGAGTATCAATATCCACATTACGAAGATGAGTGCCCCGATAACTAGCAGAATACTTCCGCCAGTCTCGGTGAAATCACGAATTGATTCGAAGATATCTATAAACATAGCTTACGCCTTAGCTTGCGCAGCAGCTTGTTTAGCAGACTGCTTTTCAGCTCGTTCTGCAATTACACCCGCAGCTTGTTCCTGTAGAATCATCACAACATTTTTACTTTGCGTACTTAGCAATGCATAAAGTAACGTGGTTGGTATTGCCACAACCAAACCTAGTACAGTCGTCATTAGCGCCGATGAAATACCACCCGCCATGATTTTCGGATCGCCTGTACCGAACAAGGTAATTTGTTGGAAAGTCACAATCATTCCCGTTACTGTTCCGAGTAGACCACCCAATGGCGCTACTACTGAAATCATTTTGACGAGGGTTAAATAACGACCTAGCTTGGGTACTTCACCCAAAATAGCTTCCGTTAAATGAAGCTCTAATGCTTCGGTATCCACATTTGGATATTTTTCTTTCACTTTCAAAACCCGACCCAATGGATTGTTATCAGACAACGTATCCGATTTCAATTGGCGATTAACCGATGCCGTGATTAGCGATAAGACAACAAAACGCCAGAATGCAACGAGTATACCGACCGCACCAACAGCAATGATGATGTAACCAACTAACTCACCTTGATGGATACGCTCTTCAAGTGATGGCGCTTGAATTAACAATCCAAGAATAGAACCTCCCGTCGGATCTAAACCAAATGTGACTAACTCACCTGACGAATTTTGTAAATCGGCAGTCGAATCAACAAAACGGTCTTTGGGTTGACGGATGAGTTCGGATACTACACCTGTTGCGCCTTGATAATCTAAATATTTACCGTCAGAAACTAAGGCGAAAGGGCCAACCCGGACGACTTCTTTGTTAACTTTTTGACCACCAGCTTCAACGACATCAGTATTAAATCGGGTGACTTTGCCTGACTCGGTCATTTCACGTTGAATTTCAAACCAAACACGTTCAATTTCAGCAATCGAAGCAAGCTTAGTTGACTTACCCATTGACTGAGCCATCTTGTCTAAGAACTCAGAGCGACCCGGGATTTGGGCTGAAATGATAGAATTGGAAAATTTATTTTTAGTGTCACCCGCAACTTGCTGAAGCACACCGAACAATTCTTTCAATGAACCTAAACGGTTATCTAAAGCACCGTTCAAATCGGTTATTTTAAACTCATTTTCTTCAAACTGAGTTTCTAGCTTTTCAGATGAAGCTAATTGGGCATCACGAAGTTTGAGCGTGTCACGTAAAATTTGGTCTTGCTCTGTGCGCTGTGACATAAAATCTTGTTCGCGCGACTTGTTTTGCTCTGACTGCGCAAACTTTCCCTCTTCTAACTGTTTAAGAAGAGCGTCTAAGTCTAGCGCTGTATCTGACTGCGCCTGCACAGAGAATGATAAGACGATAGCCGCTGTTGCTGCTAAGAATGACTTTGCAAAAGTCAGTGAAAAACCGCCTTTGCAAATGCTTTTATAAAAAAATACGTTCATCATCGTTCCCTTAATCCGTAATCGCGACTGGAACCAACAATAGGTCCGGTGCTAGTTGTTTCTTGGCGATACGTAAACCTTTGGATATTTGGTTTTTGTAGCTTGAATCAAGTACCTCCCACTGCTGCGTTTGTTTGTTCCATGCACCTTGGTAGCTGCCATCGCGAGTTTGATAAATCAGGGACGTACGGCCAATGCGAAGGAATTCAACTGAACGTTCTTGTCCGTCAATGTCCTTCAAGCCTGGATAAGCTTCGATGGTTTTTCCGTAGTCCATTTCAACCTGATAAGCTTCCATAACACGACGGAATTTTTCAGAAGACGAAACGTCGGCTCTATCCATCATGCTTTCTAAGTCAAGGATGCGGTTGCCGCGTTCTTCAGCCAGAAAAGGAACGTCCAATGCGACGAACTGAGACAAACCTGCAATCATCTTTAACATCAATGGCGTGATTTGACGTTCTATAACGCTCACTTCATCTATCGACTGGTTCAGATCTAACATCTCTTGGTCTTGGTTAGCTATTTGACGACGCAATTGCCCGTTATAAATCTCCAGGCCTTCTATTTCTTTGCTTAACGCTTTGAACTGTTGAAGTTTGCCATCAATCTGATCCGTGATGCTATTAATTGTAGTTTGCGACTTAACCGCAGACTCATTAATTTCAGTTGCCTTTTGGGCTGCTAGGTCAAGGTACTTGTCTTCTTGTGCAAAAACAGCGGTACTAATTAGCACTGACGTTACTGCCGTCGCTATTAACGTTTGAAAAACCTTCATATGCGCATCCTAAGTTCAATATAAATAGGGCAAGTATTCGTAAAATAACACTAACTCTCACACCAAAATCTGCCCAAAGGATAGAGGTGTTCTATTACAGATTTATTACATAACTGTCATATTTAATAAAGTCCTGCTACATCTAGAAATAAAAAAGCCATACTATGTTTGCAGAACGCCTGCATAGTACAGCTTTAAAGCATTAACGGAGTTTTATGAACTTTTTGTGTCAGTTAAAAATCATACTTCACTGACAAACTCAATTTACGGCCCTTTGTTTGCGAACGTAACAACACATTTTCAAATTCTAGCTTTTTAGATTCGCCCAATATGTTTTGAATTTTGAATGTCATTGTCGTGTTGAAGTTAGGATAAAATTTATAAACTGTATCGAACGAGTGAAATGGCTGTTCATAACTATCGTCAAAACCATCGATTCCCGGTATTAAAATACGTTCACCAAACACGTTATAAACTAACGATAAGGAATGTTCGCCATTGTCGGAATCAAAACCACTTTGCAAGTTCATCACATATTGCGAGTGACCTGTTAGGCGGCGCTCTAGGTTAGTTACCGCAGCTGACACTCCAGTTTGATCAACAATACTTTGGCGATCCAACAGAATTTCAGAATCACTCAAGGTTAAATTACCCGACACAAATATATTGTCCCAAACACCTTTGCCGATGAAGTCTAAGCCTTGCAAGAACTCCACTTCGATTCCATACAACTCACCGGTTTCGGCATTAGCAATACGAATCAAAGGCGGCCCATCTTGCGCTGGAGATTGCACAGACTCAATTGGTGAGTCCATATCTTTATAGAACAAGCCCACTGACAAGTTGTTACCTGCTTCGCGATACCATTCCCAACGCAAATCATAGTTAATGATTGATGTAGTGTTGATGCCTGGTGTACCCGCAATTGGGAATTCAGTTAGTGGATCAATAAACGTCGACGATGATACTTCACGCAAATCAGGACGAACTACCGTTTGCCCTATACTTGCCCTAAACTGCATACTTTCATCTTTAATATACGTCATCGCCAAAGCAGGATAAAAATCATCTTCTTGGAACGCTAATTGAGAGCGGTCGGCTTCGTCCGGTAAATCAAACTGATTGGTTCTTGGGTCGAATGGAGCAACAACTTGACGAAAATCTTCAAAACGCACGCCACCACTAAAACGCCATTTATTTTTAAAGAAAAAATCACCTTCAATATAATAAGCATCCACTTTTTGGCCTGCTGCATAGTCATCGCCAGCAATCGTTGTGTCACGAATAATAGCAGGACCGGCACCTTCGAAGTTGGTTTCATCAGCTAGTATTTGATCACTGAAAATACTCAAGTAAGAACCACCAACTAATAAGTTTGAGTCGGTAAATGCACGTGTATTAATGTCAAAACGACGGTTCTCAGCAGTACGTGTTTTGGCCAGGAAATCAGCACCAAATTTAAACTCCATTTCCCAGTTTGCGATTGAGTAAGGCATAGTTACGTTGTAACCCGAATTCTCCAATCTATCGTGTAACGTTTGAAATGAATATCGCGCAGCGGTAGTCGAATTGTTCAGTGCAATTTCATTGCTTGCATCAAAAAAATCATCGGTGTTTTCGTCACTGATAACGAAGCGTGACTCAAAGTTTCCTGGTGCATTTCGCAATGACCGTCCTAAACTGTATTTCCAGTCAATGCCCATAAAGTTGAATTGCGGGAAAGTGTGCATACCGCGAACTTGATTGGTAAACATTTTACGTTCTTCGTATTCAACTTCAACATCGCGAATACGCAAGCCTTCAGCTTGACTTAAATTTTCAGTATTACCAAATTTTTCACTAATTTCGTCGCGCGTATCGTTCAAAATAATCAGACTGTAATCAACTCTATGATTACGGTTGTAATCAATACCTAAATTGACCATATTTGACCATTTTACACTAGTTTCAGTAACGGAAATATCGTCAAAGAAACGCACTATGTTTATCGAGTCTTGGACCCGATCGGCTTGTTGCAGCTCATACTCTTGAGAAACGTTTGTTTCGCTACCGTAACTGCTTGTAATTAAAAAGCCGTAACGCCACTTATCATCAATATCAAAACTGTTGCCTAATGAAAAGTTGAAGCCCATGTTGGGACCGATGCTTTTCAAGAAGGGGTCATAGTCACGATTAACATCACGCAGTAAGGAAAGCGCAACATCTTGATCAAGTGAATCTAAAAATTCTTTATTTTGCCAGCGAGACGCAATAGAAGCTGGGGCCGCACGAGTGCCATCATCACGTCCTTGCCAATCTGTGCCTCCGCCATTATAAGCTAGCGCATCTGCAGAGTTTTCACTGTTATAACCTAGACTGCCTGACACGTTGAAGATAAATTGCGTGGGGATAGTTTTTAAGCGTATGTTAACGTTACCACCACCGAAAGAAGCAGGCATTGAAGGCGAAAATGACTTCTGTACTGACAAACTTTCAATAATATCGGCTGGAAATAAATCCAATGGAATAACGTTTCTGGTTGGATCCGGGCTAGGTACAGCTGCACCGTTTAATTGCGTGCTTGAATACCGTTCACCTAGACCACGAACATAAATGAACTTGCCATCAACCAAAGTCAAACCAGTTACACGACGAAGCGCGGATGCAGCATCACTGTCACCAGTTCTGGAAATTTGTTCAGAACCCAATATATCGGCAACAAACGCTTGGTTTTTACGTTCTTCCAAAACAGCCGTGGCTGTTCCTTTTAATCTTGTCCCGGTGGCAACAACTTCTTCAATTGCCTCTTCTTCATCTGCTTGCTGAGCCATTGCTGATTGCACAAAAAATGGCTGAGTTAGCGCAAGTGAAGCTAACATGGCAAGTGTCACTTGTTTGTTCGGAAACCTGTTTGCAGGTTGTTTCATTTTAACCTCATTAGCTGCTAATTTTTACAATACCTAAAGTTAAGCAACATCTAAAACTGACTTTTTGAAACGCGAGTGCGCTACCCTTTAAACGCGAGTGCGCTACCAATAAGTAACGCACTCGTATTAATTTACTATCGAGCTAAGCGCTCTCAAACCGTTGTAGTCGTTAAAGACCTACAGTCCAGTTTGCGGTCCAGTTATTGTCTGCATCTTTAACTGCGCCAATGAAATCGACAGGAGTAAAGAAGCTATCTAAGGTTGTTACGTCCGTAGGAACTGTTGCATCAATTGTAAAGATTCCGCTCAACACTGCCGCTTGTCCTGCAGCTATTGAGTTATTAGATTGACCTAAGAACCATGCTTCTTGGTTGAAGGTGCCAGAATCTTTAATATTTTCATCACAAGCCAGTACAGAAGACTGGAACACCAACTGTGTTGCACTCGTTCCGTTCATGTTTTCTTCCAGTGTCGTATCACCGTCAGATAAATCAGATTCGAAACATTCGCCCATTCCTGCAGGACCTGTCACCACAAAATTGTATAATTGTGCGTTAGTTTGGTCACGCAACAATACGCCCTCAGAATCAGAGTCAGCAGTATCAAACGTATTACCAATAATAGTCATGTTAGCAACAGTCGGGTTTGAGAATGCAGTACCTTCACCGCCATCGCCATCACCCTCAATACCACGGTTCGCGTCAGTATTATCATCTGCATGCTTTACCAGTACAAATTGCATTTTGCCTTTAAAGCCGTTATCCCAATCAACTGAATCATCTTGAATACCCGTTAGAACTAAGTACTTAGCATTAACCGCCCCACCGAAGAATTCAACACCGTCATCTGCGTTTTTATGCACTTGCAGATATTCAATAACCGTACCTGAACCTACTGCACCAAACGTAATACCGTTCAATTCGTTATCAGGAGCAACTTCAAAACCACCATGCATGACGCGAACATAACGCAACGTTCCTGAATTATCAGTATCATCAGAGCCGCCAAATACAGCACCTTCTTGAACGCCTTCTACTTGCAATGAACAAGCTGTACCGTCTTGTGGACATTTTGTAGAGTTACCGTTACCTAAGATAACCACACCGCCCCACTGACCTGCGGTTCCGTTTGCTAGACCGGCAGTTACACCATTAGCCACGTGCTGACGAGAAGTAAATGTAATTGGTAACGTTGCAGTGCCGTTAGCTTCGATTTTAGAACCACGGCTAACCACTAAATAATCCGCACCCGAACTACCGTAAACAACAACACCTGGGTCAATTGTTAATGTCGCGCTGTCAGCATTATCACCGCCAACGAACACAGCTTCAGATAACGCATAATGATTACCTGTTGTTAAGCGCAGGTCAGTTGTAATGCGACCAGACAGTTGGCATGTATTAGTATTTCCATCTACTGCTGGAATAGTCGTTGTTCCTGCTGGGCAACCTGATGCAGAAGTAACCACACCGACTTCACCACCACCAAAACCAAAGGCCCAACCCTGACGCCAATCGTTATCACCAATTGCGCCAACAAACGTGTTGGTTTCAAAGAATGAATCTAAGTTAGCAGCATTACCACCAGAAGTACGCAACGGGCTTTCAGCTGTTAAAGTACCATCACTGTTAATCCCGACATTAGCGCGGTCAGCAAAAGCAATGATGCTATTTCCTTGCTGCTCCGTGCCAAACCAATTGTTTAGGTCAACATCTGTTGCACCGAAGTTAACAGCTTCTGCACAAGCAATTACTGAATTCGTAATAGTAATATCGCCGTCTGCCAAGTTGCCTTGGACTGTTTCATCATTGTCCATTTCTAAACACTCGCCCATGCCTTGCGGACCAGTTATTAACATGTTAATGATGTTTGCACCTGTTTGGTCACGAAGTAGAACACCTTCAGAATCGGCATCTGCGGTATCAAAACTGTTACCAATAATCGTGATATTTGCAATTTTTGGAAGTGAGAACGGAGTGCCGTCACCGCCATCGCCGTCACCTTCAATACCACGGTTCGCGTCAGAACCATCAGCTGCATGTTCAACGTAAACGTATTGGAGTTTGCCGTCGTAGCCATTATCCCAGTCTACTGAATCGTCTTGAATTGACGTTAAGACAAGGTGCTTAGCATTAACTGAACCACCGAAAAATTCGACACCGTCGTCTGCGTTGGCATGAACCTGTAAATAGTCAATTTCTGTACCTGAACCAACACCACCAAAAGTAATACCGTTTAATTCGTTATCAGGTGCAATTTCGAAACCTGCGTATTTAACAACAACATAATTGAGTGAACCTGAATTATCAGCATCGTTTGCACCACCAAATACCGCACCGGTTTCTGCGCCTTCGACTTGTAGTGAACAATCAGTTCCGTCTGTTGGACATTTCGTTGTTGGTGCGTTACCAAGGATGATCATACCGCCCCATTGACCAGCTTGAACTTCGTTACCTATGACGTCATTGTATGAAGTGAAAATAATTGGAGAAGTAGCGGTTCCCTGCGCTTCAATTTTTGAGTCACGACTGATAACTAAATAATCAGCACCGCGGCTGCCAAAGATGATGGTGCCTGGTTCAATTTCAAGGGTGACGCTGTTTGCTTTATCGTTACCAACGAAAACTGGACCCGTTAATGCCCAGACTGTGTCGTTAGTTAGTGTAATAACACCATTCACTGCTTCTGCATCAGTAAGGCGACCGGTAAGCTGTCTAACTTCAATAGTCTGACCCAGCGCTGTAGATACTTGGCCACTTAAAAACACATCTACTGACCCAGGCTTTGTATCATCAGGAGTAGCAACAGGAGTGCCACCGCCGCTGGTTTCATTATTTATAACGCTGTTATCAACGATATCGCCTTCAGAGATATTGATATCTCCGCCACATGCACCAAGTGCTAAAGTAGCTGCGATTGCAGAAACTTTAAAAAGTCTATTCAAGTTCATTGTGTTCTCCAAAACGTCAAAAATAAGAAATTATTACTAAAAATTTTCAAGCAGACTACTTGATGTAAATGACAGTTATGTTACACGACAGTATTGTCACAAAAGTTTAATACAAGGAGATGTTTTTGAGTTTGAGTTTGAGTTTGAGTTTGAGTTTGAGTTTGAGTTTGAGTTTGAGTTTGAGTTTGAGTTTAAGTTTGAGTTTAAGTTTAATATGATTGCGGTACTTATTGAGAATTCGGTAGCGATAGGCAATTAGCGTAGAATAGAAATCAGTTGTTTATGTCTAAGTTCTTTACTAATTGAATAGTAGCCATTTTCATTCACCATATTTTGCCCTTCATCTGACAAAATAAAGGTGAGAAATGCACGCTCTAAGACTGGTAACTGACTATTCGGCGGTTTGTTCACCACAATATATAAGTACCGAGAAAACGGATATGTACCTGAGGTAATATTGTCATTATTTGGTTCTGCATAAAATATTTGACCCTGCCTTTTCGTACCGATAGCAAGTGCTTTAACATTGTCATCAATGTGCCCCTGCGCAGCATACCCGATACCTCCAACAGACGACGCTATAGATAATACAACTGACGACGAACCAGGTAATTCATTAACAGTGGCCTTGAAATCGCCCTCACACAAGGCTTGTTTTTTAAATAAATCGTAAGTACCTGATGCAGAGTTTCGGCCATACAAAAGCACGGTTCTATTTTCGCCAAACTTAGTCACCCCAATATCAGACCAAGTATCTATTTTATTAGCTGAACCGCAAAATCTAGTCACCGAAAAAAGTGCATCAACTTGCTCTAGCATTAACGATTGCAGCGGATTGTTTTTCTCAACGTAAATAGCGATCGCGTCCACGGCAACAATAAGGGTGGTTGGTGGATAACCATATTTTTGCGTAAAACGGCTGATTTCACTGGCCGTCATTGCTCGTGACATAGGGCCTATAGTGGCGGTACCTTGAGTCAATGCTTGCGGTGCCGTTGCTGAACCTGATGCTTGAATTTGAAATTTAACATGCGGATATACTGTTTTAAATCGTTCAGACCATAGCGAAATTAACGTTGCTAAGGTATCTGAACCCACGGAAGATATACTTCCATAAACTCCAGCCAGACTCCCTGTTGTTGTCAAGGAAGCTAAGTCTGTTGGAATAGTATCTGGCAACTCAATGGCGTGTTCTTCGTCTGTTAACGTTTCTATTTGAGACGGGATTGTTGGTAAAGGTTGAACTGTTGTTGTTTCGTCTAACACTTGAGCATTTGCATTTGGCGGGACCAATATCAATAAGCCGACCAATATACAGATTATGCTGCAGGCGAAGGGGCACAAAGCATACTTAGCGGCAGCTAGGCTAATCTTAATTTTTAAAGATATGGCTTTTGTTAATAATACGTGTCTCACGAGTCCAAGCTATGTTCATAGATAAGTTCTGGAGGTAGTATAAATGAAAATTCACTTCCCTTTCCAATTTTACTCTCAATATTTAAATAAGAGTTGTGATGATTAAGTACGTGCTTAACAATCGATAATCCCAAACCTGAACCACCCGTTTTTCGCGAACGTGCTTTATCCACTCGATAAAAACGCTCGGTTAGTCTGCGTAGATGCTTTTCTTCAATACCATCACCATTATCGACGACAGCAAAATAAGCGGCGGAGCCCCGTCTTTTCCATATTACTTTTATATTGCCACCTGAAGGCGTGTAGTAGATAGCATTGAAGATCAGGTTTGAACAAGCACTGCGCATTTCCGTTTCAACGCCAAATATGCGCAATTCATCATCAACCTTAAAAGAAATATTGTGCTGTTTTTCTTGATTCAATGTTTGAGCTTCTGTTTCAACCTGCTTCAACATCGCCGTCATATCGATAGTGTTTTCGTATATTCGCTCCGCCGACGCCTCAATTCGAGACAAAACAAGCAAGTCTTCAATGAGTGCCTGCATGCGCTTAGTTTGCGTTCCCATTTCCGCCATCGCTTTATTCACAAAAGGATTTTTTTCGTCAGTGTCAACGCTAAGTACTTCAAGATAGCCGTTGATGACCGTCAATGGAGTGCGTAATTCATGAGATACATTAGCGACGAAGTCTTTGCGCATTTCTTCTAATTGAGACACTCGAGAAACATCTCGTACTATTAATAGTAATTGATCTTCACCGTAAGCCATTATCCGATATTCAAAGGTTTTATTCGGGTTTGTTGGTGCTGGAATTTCAATAGGATATTGATATTCACCAGAGTGAAAATAGTCGATGAATTTTGGATGCCGGATCAGGTTGTCAATCCTACGTCCAGAATCATCAGGCCACTTTAACCCCATTTCAATTCTTGCATGACGATTACACCAAACGATTTTGGCTTCTTTATCCACTACCACAACAGCATCAGGAAGTGCTTCAGAACCCTCGCGAAATCGCTTTACCAAAAAGCCTAGGTTGCGGCGTTTGTTGCGGTTACGCCGTTGCAAATAATAAATACCTTCATAGACATGTTCCCAAACACCAGGAGCTGATGGCGGAGACATTTTTCGACTTTCCCATATCCACTTGGTTAACCTATATAAGTGTAGATAGTTGAAAATATTGAGGGATACGGTAGCGATCAATAGCACTAAAGTGACATTTCCAAGATAAATGCCAAGCAAGATAATTAAAGCTAGATAAATAAATAGCTTTAGTATGCTTTTAGTCCATGAACGCGGGTAATACATTTAAATCTTATTTGAGAAGCGATATCCTGCGCCACGGACAGTCTGGATCATGGCATCGTGACCATGTTGTGATAAAGCGATGCGAAGACGACGAATATGCACATCAACCGTGCGATCTTCAACATAAACGTTAGTACCCCAAACATTATCGAGCAATAACTCGCGGCTATATACACGCTCTGAGTGGGTCATGAAGAAATGTAATAATTTGAATTCTGTCGGTCCCATATCCAGAGGGTCACCATTAGCGGTCACCCGATGCGAAATCGGTTCTAATATCAGACCATTGAATTCGATTGGTTCCTCTTTTGAAGTTGGAGTAACACGGCGCATAACTGCTTTAATACGAGCGACTAATTCTTTTGGCGAAAACGGTTTGGTAACATAGTCATCCGCGCCGGCTTCTAAGCCTCTAATTTTATCATCCTCTTCGCCACGAGCGGTCAGCATGATCACAGGAATGTCGCGCGTAAATTCGTGTTGTTTCAGCTTTTTTGCCAATTGAACACCACTCCCACCTGGCAACATCCAGTCAAGCAGTATTAGGTCAGGGTAGGGCTCTTTAACTTTTTCCAATGCAACGTCGAAATCTTCCGCTTCAACAACATTAAAACCAGCTTGTTCTAAAACAAAAGAAAGCATTTCCCTTATGGGCGCTTCGTCTTCAACTAACAAAATTGTGCGAGACATGGATTTAACTCGTGACATAATTAATTTATACCCATTATCAAAGTATACTGTGACAGTTTTATTAAATAAGTAAAAGAATTAGTGCAATCACCAAAT
>JAWUVZ010000040.1:0-11930 GCA_034112105.1 Glaciecola sp.
TCCATCAACTGCCCTTCGATATTTGTATCGAGGTAATTCATTATATTCGCAGCCGACTTCAGTCCACCCATCTTCGCAGCTTGGGCGCCCGCTTGGCCAGCAAACTGTTTCTCCATTATTTCATTTAGTTCTTGCAGTGCAGCTGGTTGTACTTCTTCAAGATTTGCCACACGCATTAATATATCCAATCTTACTTTTTCAGGAAACTGCGCCAAAATTTCTGCCGATTGTTCAGGCTCGAGATAAGACATAACAATAGTCTGAATTTGTGGATGCTCGTTACGAATGATTGTTGCAACTTGCTTCGAGTCCATCCATTTCAGCGATTCTAGGCCTTTCGCGCTGCTATTCGTCAGTATTTGGTCTAGCAAATGAGCCGCTTTATCTTCACCAAGTGCTGAGATTAATGCGCCGCGCACAAAGTCTTGGCTCTTGAATCCAATGGTTGAATAGTTTTGAATTTCTTCAATGAAATGGGTATGCACAGACGTAATTTTGTCCTGTGTCATGTCATCCATTGCAGCCATTGCTGCACCTAATGTCTGAACTTGCTTTGGCTCCATAAACTTGAGGATTTGTGCCGCATCATCTTCAGATAAGCTCAGTAGTAATATAGACGCTTTTTCTACACCGTCTAATTTATTAACGTCATACTTGGGAGCTACTGGTTTTGCACTATCATCTTCAGCCATAATTTAATTCCTTATTCGTCCTGTAATAGCCAACCACGAACCACTTGCGCTGATAATTCAGGCTCATTGGCTACGAGAGCACGTACGGCTTTTAACACATCTTCGTCTTTACGTAAGTTAGGTAACATCAATGAACCATCGGCTGCGAAACCAATCTTAGTTTCATCAAATTCGTCACTGAGAATTGCTAGAGGATCATCACCTAAGTCTAAATCCGACTCGTCAAATTCGTCATCTGTCACATTATTTTCTGGAAAAATAAGCTTCATCAACATGGGGCGAACGACAAAGAATATCAAAATGATGATAACCAACGCACCTAGCACTAACTTGAGTATAGGCATAAAGCGCTCTTGTTCCCAGAGCGGCGTTTCTTTAATTTCACCTATTTCAATTCTGTTGAACGGAATACTCACTACTTCAAGTGAATCTCCTCTTGTTACATCAAAACCAATACCACCTTGCAGTAGGCGACGAATATTTAGCAATTGCTGTTGACTCAGCGGCATACTTGAAACGCTACCATCAGCTGCTGTTACGGATGTATAATCTACAGCAACTGAGACACTCAAACGTCGAATAACACCGGTTTGCTGTTTAGTATGGCTAATGGTTGTATCTAATTCATAGTTGCGAGTTTGTTCTTTGCTGTTGCTTCCTGGTAACGGAGAGTTATTACCGCCGCCCGTTGCATTTTCAGGAATACTAGCATCCATAGGAGGTTGATTGGATAGCGCTCCGGGTATTCCGGCAATAACATTACCCACATTGTTTTGTTCCGAAATCATCTCACTTCTAACCGCTGGAAGGTCTGGGTTGTAGCGGCGTTGAGTCTGTTCAACAGCGGTAAAGTCCATTGTCACGTCAGTTTGTGCAGTGTAATTGCCTAAACCTAAAACCGGAATTAATATGGAGTCAATCTTATCCATGTATTCCGCTTCACGTCTTTTTTCTAGTTCATATTCTTTGCGCGCGGCAGACGCTCCTGCATCTTGTGAACCCGAATTTAATAAACGACCATTATTATCCGTTACCGTGACTCGGCTTGGCTCCATGCCTTGAACCGCAGAAGCAACGATATCAACAATAGAGTTTACTTCTTCAGATGAAACAACATTGCCTCGCCGAGCCGTGACGACGACCGTGGCACTGCCTTTCTTTTCACGCCGTGCAAATACGTTTTCTTTAGGTAAGGCTAACAGGACGCGTGCTTTACCGATGGAGTTCATGTCTTCAATAGTGCGCGCAATCTGCTGTTCGCGAGCATGTTTTAAACGTTCCATTTCAACACGCTGGCTAACACCGAAACCCATGTCTTGCATTATAATATCAGTGCCCTCTGAGGCTCCATTACTTATACCTTGACGCGCCATACCGAATTTTGCATCGTTAAACTGCGATTCAACAACGTAAACTGTATTACCTTCTAACTTGTATTCAATTTCGCCTTGATCAAGGAAATCTAGAGTTTCTATTAGTTCTTGTGTCGGCATTTGTGCCAGCGGACGATAAGAAGGCTCTTTTGACCAAAGAAAAACAAAAATGGCGATAACGATACAAATGACCAGCGTCACTACCAAGGTAATTTGACGCACCATTTCAGTGGTACCTAACTGATCCATCAAAGTCGGGCTTGACTCAATCGAATCATCGATACCATCAAGGCTATTGGATAGTGTTAATTCTGTGCTTGCTGCTTCAGCCACGAGTTACTTCCTTAAACTGGCATGTTCATTATAGTTTTGTAGGCTTCAAGTACTTTATTACGTACTTGCATTGTTGCTTCAAAAGCAATACCCGCCTTCTCTTTAGCGATCATCACGTCCGCTAAACTTAAATTGGGGTCGCCCATATCAAATGACGTTTGCATTTCTCGCGACTGTTTTTGCATGCCGTTAACATTGTTAACGGCCTGACTGAGCATGTCAGAAAACTCGCTGGCAGATGAATTGCCTTGAATTGCTGGTACATCCATTTTGATTGGCTTGATATCACCAACCATCGCTTGCATTTCCTGATAGATAGAATTCGCTTTGATGTCCATCACACAACCTCTAGTGTCATTATTTTGAATGAATTAATTCGTATAAATATAATTTAGCAAATACAGTGCCACTTTATTTATTTCAATAAATTCAGTTAGTTAAAATTTATATCATGAATTTTATTTTGAGGTGACAAAAAAATGCCGCTAATGAGTAGCGGCAAACAGGGATAGAAGTTTTATCTATAGTGCTGATAAGAAGCATTGCTGGAGACGGGATTAGTTGGGTAATTCGATACCTGATTCACGCATGCGAGCAAGTTTGTAGCGCAACGTTCTAGGGCTTATTCCAAGTTTTTCAGCAACATCTTTGCGTTTGCCATTAAAAGCTTGCAAGGCATCCAAAATTATTTGATGTTCTTGGAATCGAAGTTCCGAGCCTAATAAGTTTGTATCGGCATTATTATCTGAATCTAGAGTATCGTTTGACATATCAGGAGACGAGGAGGCAAACATTGTTGATGTCGTTCTTTCAACATTATGTGCAGCTTCAATCATTAAATCCTCATTGCCGATTTTACCATTGTCACTCAAAATCAAAGCGCGTTGGATGACGTTTTCCAGCTCTCTTACGTTGCCTGGCCAAGTGTGCTGCATCAATTTATGCTGAGCAGCCATCGTGATATCAGGAACAGCAATACCTTGTGCCATCGCGTGCCGCTGAACCATATGTTTAGCTAAAGGAATAATATCGCCAATGCGATTCGCGAGTGGTTGCCATGTTATTGGAAACACATTAAGTCGATAATATAAATCTTCTCTAAATTTGCCATCATCGACCGCTAACTTTAAATCACGGTTACTGGTCGCAATGACTCTCACATTTAACGAAATAGTTTTACGTCCACCCAGTCTTTCAACTTCTCTTTCTTGCAATACGCGCAGGATTTTAGCTTGCAAACCCAAATCCATCTCGGTTATTTCGTCTAACAACAAAGTGCCACCTTGAGCTTGTTCAAATTTGCCAGGGCAAGCTTGCACTGCCCCAGTAAACGCCCCTTTCTCATAACCGAACAAGGTGGCTTCCAACATGTTTTCAGGAATTGCCGCACAGTTAATTGCAACAAAAGTAGATTGACTGCGAGAACTTTGATCATGAATATAGCGTGACAAGACTTCCTTACCAGAACCACTTGGACCTAAAACCATGACCGTCGCTTCCGATTTAGCCACTTTTCTGGCTAATTCAAGCATACGAATACTTGAGGGATCTGCAACAATAGGAGTCTTTGATTCTACTTTTTGTGATGGTGCATAGCGCCCCACTAAATTCAGCAATACTTCTGGTGCAAATGGTTTTGATAAATAGTCAGTTGCTCCATCACGCATAGCTTGAATAGCATCATCAATATTGGCGAATGCTGTCATCAACAAAACCGGTAGCTTTGGATATTTGGCTTTGACACTCTTCAATAATGAGAGGCCGCTCATTGCCCCCATTTGAATGTCGCTTACAACCAAATCAAATTGATTATTATCGGCAAGTTTGATCATCGCATTTTCAGCACAATCAACAGGAGTAACTTGATAACCACCCAATAGCAAGGTATCGACAAGAGCTTCTCTAAGCCCATCATCGTCTTCAACTATTAGTATTTTGGTTTTACTCATATTGCTACCCCTTGGTATAAGTCATTTGAGTATGTTTGAAAGTGGCTTTTAGGATCTATACATGGCAGTAGCAAAGTGAAGCATGCTCCCTTTCCTTCTGGATTATTGATTGCTTTAACAAAACCCTGATGCGACTTTGCAACCGATTTAACAACGGCTAAGCCTAATCCTGTACCTTGTGTTTTTGTGGTGAAAAAGGGTTCAAAAATATTATCAATTTGACCTATCGATAAACCGCAACCTTGGTCTTTAATTTGGATACTGATAAACGGCGCACCGTTTTCTTCAACAATATCGGTAATCACCTCAATCACACCACCTTCACTCGATACTTCAATCGCATTGTGAAGTAGATTGCTAATAGCGCCAGTCAATGCTGTTTCATTACCCATCAATTGATGGTGTGACGGTTTGTTGTCTATTTTTAACTGAATTGACTTAGTCGCTAATAAGGCATCAACAGCTTGTGTACTGTTCACCATTACTTGGCTGACCGCTAGTGGCGCTACTATTTGTTGTTCCCCGCTTTTGGCAAACAACAACATATCATTTACTGTGCTTTCCAAATCTTTTAACCGATTTTGTAAATTTGTAGTGAAACGGTCGGCCATCTCATTTTTTAAATTCAATGAACGTAAATTAGCTGCATATAACATAGCGGAGGATAAAGGCGTTCTAACTTGATGCACTAAAGACGCGACCATTTTTCCTAGTGATGATAAACGCTGTAAATGGCTTATCCGACTCTGTAATTCCCTAGTTTCGGTAAGGTCAGTTAACACAATGAGCTGACCTTTTTCTTCAACTAATGGGGTAATAGAAATTTTTACTTTACGGCCATCGCGCAATGAAACTTCATGTCCATCATCTGCTTGTGGCTTAAATGAGCGTAGAATAATTTCTCGCCATAGTTCTTTTTCAAGTGGTTCACCAAGTAATTCAACCGCTTGTTGATTGGCTTGTTTTATATGACCGTTTTGGTCAAGTACGATTACGCCAGCTGGCATTACCTCTAATAAATGACTAAGTCGTTTGGCTTTGTTTTTGAGTTCTTCAACGGTATCATCACTTTTCACTATTTTCGGTTCTGCAATAGCTTGCGCACAAACGCTAACCATCGATATTGGCTTTTCTACACTAACAGGCTGAAAAATGGCACTTTGACGTGCTCCAAATGAAAATTGATTTTGTTGGTCAATAACGAAAAAATTGTGGTTTAACTGCGACATAATCCTCTGACTACCTAAACTGCTGGGTGTACTGGGATGATGCATGAGCCATGCCAAAATTTATATATATGATTTTTATGGTTTTTTAGTAATTTATAGCACCATTGTCACTGTCAATAAAATGACTAAGGTGGTAAATAATGAAGACTTATTGACGGCTTATTTCGTATTTGCGCATTTTTTCAACCAACGTTGTTCTGCGCATACCTAGCTGGTCAGCCGCTCGTGCGACAACCCATTCTTGCTGATCTAAAGCTTGAGAAATCAAATTTATTTCTAAATCTGACAAGTATTCTTTCAAGTTGACGCCATCAGAGGGTAATGCCGTGCTTAATACACCGACTTGACTCGCTTCTGATGTCTCTTGAACTTGACCTAAGAAAAGTTCGTTTAAGGCCTCACGCTCTTGTTGTTCTTCAGATAAAGTACTAATCGCTGTAGGTGCATTACCATATTGATACTTTACTGGTAACTCTTTAATTCCGACTAACTGCTTTGGGTACAATATTGCTAAACGTTCAACTAAGTTGGATAACTCTCTGACATTACCTGGCCACGCATGTGACATTAACGAGCGCATTGCGTCATCATTAAACTTGACAATATTTTCGTTATTATTTTCTAAACGATGCGCCAGTTCTTGCAGTAATAATGGAATATCCGCAGCACGCTCGCGCAATGCCGGGCTTTCGATAGGGAAAACATTCAAACGATAGTATAAGTCTTCTCTAAATGTATTTTCGATTATCATGTCGTCTAAATTACGGTGCGTTGCAGCGACAATGCGGACATTACAATTAATCGTTTTTGTGCCGCCAACCCTTTCAAAGATCCGTTCTTGTAAAACACGAAGTAATTTCACTTGCATTTGCAATGGCATGTCGCCAATTTCATCTAAAAATAACGTACCGCCTTCAGCTAGTTCAAAACGGCCTTTACGCGAACCAATAGCACCTGTAAACGCTCCCTTTTCATGACCGAATAATTCACTTTCTAAAAGCTCACCAGGTATAGCACCGCAGTTTACAGGAATAAACGGGCCCTTTTGACGATTCGACATATAATGAATATTACGTGCGATAACCTCTTTACCTGTGCCTGATTCGCCTAATATAAGCACGTTAGCATCGGAGGGCGCCACTTGCTCAATAAGAGCACGAACTTCTTTTATGCCTCCGCTATTACCTACCAAACTTCTAAATAAGCGAGTCTTCCCTGCCGTCGCATCCAAAGTAGGCGTATTTAGACGGTGAAAATCTTGGCATTTATTCAGCAATTCAATCATTGGTGGCTGCGTAATAGGCTCAAACAGTGAACCCATCATATTCTGGTGATTTTGCTGCCCATTTAATTGAAACCCAATATTAATGAATGGAATTGAAGAAAACTTTTCAATGATGTCTTCGGCCAACTCGGGAAATTCGCCGTCAAGAAGAATAGCAGCCAAGTTGTTTTTGACCTCAATAGTCTTAATGCATTGACTATAATCGCTATGGCTAGATGCCTCACCCATAAAAGTCAGTATTACATTCAGATTATTCTTACGAACTTCATTATCGCTGATAATCAGAATTTCCTTCATTGCTACCTCAGTGGAGTTTGTATCTTGATAGGTATAAAAATAGTATTAATCGTAGTGGAAACATACTATTTTTTATACATGGTATCTGATAACTAAAGGAAAGCCATAAAAAAAAGCGGCCAAGCCAATTTTTTATGCGTATTACGAGCTACATAACTAAAACATGGTCGCAAATTACACAATAACTTATTCAAGGTTTATCCCAACAGCGCTAACACTTGAGTTTGCTGCTGGTTGGCTTGAGCTTGTACAGTCAAAGATGCTTGCCCTTGTACTTGGGCTGCAGCTAAGTCACTGGTACCCTGAGCATAATCTACATCCTGAATACGACTTCTAGCCGATTGTGTATTTATATTTGATTCAGACAGCACGCTAGCAGCGGTTGCAAACTGATTTTGCGTTGCTCCTAAATCACCACGAAAACCACCAATTGCCTCAAGCGATGCATCAGCTATATCAAGCGCTTGTTCGCGTGACTCATTACTTGTAACGTCAATGCTCAGTAAGCCATTAATGGAGTCGGTTACGTTAGTTGTCTCGACATCAATATTATTACCCGACGAACTTCCTATCAAGAAACTAATATCTTGACCGCCGGAGAGTAATGGCTTTCCAGCAAAATTGGTTTGCTCTACCGTTAAACTGATATTGTCCTGCAATGCGCTGATTTCGCTTTGAAGCGCTTTACGGTCCGCATCATTTATTGCGCCATTGCCTGCTTGTACTGTAAGTTCTCTAATACGATTGGCATCTTGCGAAATATTAGCTAAGCCAGATTCAGCTACTTGTGTCAAAGCTATCCCATCATAAGCGTTCGAAATCGCTTGACGACTGCCTTCGGTTTGAGACGTTAGTCGGTCAATAATAAGCTGCGCCGCCGAACCGTCTGCTGCACTATTCACTTGTTTTGAAGAACCTAGCTTTTCCAACAAACTCGACTGCTTTTGTTGAATTTGCTGTAACATATTACCTGTATTATTATTTTCAAAATTAATCATCACTACCTCCATTGCTGCTCATTAAGAGTATTTGGTCTGTTTTCCTACTCATTCGCATTGAGAGGCAAAAAAAGATAAAGCAACCAACATTATCAATGACTGAAAAACCAAACCATGCAACTACCCATACTCCTATCGGCAATTTAGTGGAGACCTTTAGCTTTTTTTTGAATTTTATTGAATTAAATTTACATTAAAACCTAAGCCGTTGTTTTAGTTAGTTTTAAGTTTAACTTATTAATAACAGCAGACGACTACTCAACTATCTCGGTCATATTTAACGTTCGAAATGTCGATAACGCATTTAATAATCAATGTTGACTATTAATCGTTTGCTCATTCGGACAATGTATTTTGTAAGGTTTACCAGACATCGCACTTTTACTTGCAACATCGAGGAGGCTTGTGTCGTTCGCTTGAGTCTGAAGTAATACAGATGCAATAAATATGTACTTAAGCAGAAGCCCGGTTTTAAGCAGGCTCCTGCCCTTCATTATAAGGTAATGTGGTGAAGGTAATGTGGTGAATCGAATTATGCGACTAGTTAATCGCGCAAACTATAGATTTTAGCTTGATAGCGTCTTTTATCATCAGATGTATTAGCTAGCTCTTTTGCTTTTAGTAATGCTTCTTTAGCTTCTTTCACTCGATTTTGTTGCGCATATAATTTAGCTAAATTAAATAGAGGCTCATTTAGGTAAGGCCCATAGTTTTCGCTTTTTAACAGGTAACGTTCTGCTAAAACATACTCACCTTTTTCCAAATGGGCTATACCACGATATAACCACGTGTAAGGATTGTCATCATTGATATGTTGAATTTTATTGCTTAACACTGCTGCTCGCTTCGTATCTCCCATATTGACTAGCAATGAAACGAAATTATCGATGGCAGAAAATGACACTATTTCGTTTTTATCCATAAAATCGTAAACAGAATAAGCGTATTCACTGTGCCCTTTGCGATTATATAAAATGGCGAATAAATTCAAGGTTTCAGGATAAAGCGGGTCAATGCTATTTGCTTTTAGGGCATAGGAAAAAGCGAGATCTAAATTACCAGCAATAATAGCTTCGCTTGATAGATTATTCCAAAACATGACTTCAACTTCTTCAGGAGAAGCAACGACTGAATTAAATGAATTATTCCCGCGAAAATAGTCAATTGTGATCGAGCCACTTATCCAAAGAGCTCCAGTAGTATTAAGGGCACTCAATATGGTCACATTCACATGTGACGAGACTAATTCAATATTATCATATCGCTGGTAAGTAGGCTCGCTGTGAACTTTGTTATACTGAAAACGTAAACCCGTTTCTTTAATAAACGCTGTTGACAAAATAGCCAAGGATAAGCAATTTCCTGTTTTTTGATCAAAGGCATCTGTCGCTGAGAGCGTTTTACCTTGATAACTAAAATTAGCACTGAATTCTTGAATATAATTTGCCACTCTAACATGGCCTCTAATATTTTCGTGTTTCTTGTCATTGAAGTAACTGAGAAAGTGGCTCTTTTGTAAGGGGGTTAAGGCAAATATGTCTTCTACCTTGAGGTCTTGCCTATCGAATAAGGAATATTGAATTGCTGGTGGCGTTAGTAATCCTGTAGCAGGCGTCGATTGCGCATTTTTACTGAGTTGATGCTCAATATTACTTACACAACCACTGGTAAATATTGCTATTATGATAACGGTAAAGATTTTCATATATCTCTTTCCCTGCATTAAAAACTGCTTTCATTCAGACTATCAGTAAGAATAAATAAAAGCTAGTCAGGTCAAATGATACCCTGCGTCCTAACGTCATCTACATCTTGCTATTAAGGCAACGCCTGTAGCTATTTCTTGCGAATATTTGAGCCCTAGTAGAGGTGTCGAAAAATATATATAGCTAGATAATTACCAAGTTATGTAGTACCGAGAGTATTTTCAGTTTAAAGGTTTACGGCGGGTTTACCTGGGCCGTTGAGTTTCACACTCAAATATCGTCGAGTAACTAAGCAATTATGCTTTAATCATTTGATATACGACACTGTCTATTTGGTTGATTTTTTCATCTCTTAAATAGCTAAACCCTGCTTTTTTGAATGCTTTTATTGAAGCGATATTTTGTTTTTTTACTGACGCTAAAATTGGTAAGCCATTAGCCTTAAAATATTCCGTAACTCCTTTGCTAATAGAGATACTGCCTAGGCCTTTCCCTCTAAATTCTTTTCCTATTACGACACCTATTACCGCATTATTAGTTTTTACATCAATCCGTAGCATAGATGCAGGTTTACCATCAGCTTCAACAATATAAATTAAAGCTGTTTTATCAGTTAACTTATTCTTGAACCATTCGCAATGAGGAGCATAAGATATAACGTCAGAATGAAACGATTGTTCCCGCACCAGCTGATCATTAGACCATTCAAAAATCAGATCAACATCAGTCAATTTCGCTGGCCTTATATGTAATTTAGTCGCCAAATTATTTTCCTCTTTGCAGCGAATGAATTCTATCTTAAAATAAAAAACAGATTTCAATTTTAGCGAACTCTGAGTTGCACTGATAGAACATGGATCGCAGGATATATCGTTAACGTCGCGAATGAAGAACTTCGCCGAATACATTTAACAGATTATCAGCGCCACAATAGGCTTCTTTTTGCACACAATCATAGGCCTTCTTGTGCTTCACCATTAATGACTCTGTATCAGAGTAGTCTGCAATTACTTGTTTTGCTAATCCAATATAGGCGACTTGCTGACGCCAGTCTGCCGCATTACACCAGCCTTGCTCAGAGGACTCTGTTGCAGCAGGCATTTGGTTGTCGGCGACTACCACAAGGTAACTAGGTGTATAACAGCGCATCAATTCGAATTGCGTTCCACCCGCAGCACTGATGCTTAAACGACTATGCAGCATAACTTTAGCCATCTCTTGAGCATCGTGAATATAATGTATTGGCATGCTTATTTTGTGTTTTGCATTATCGTAGTTTAACCACCCATCTTGAATATTTTGTGTAAGTTGCTTTTGCCACTTATAAGCTGCACCTGTAATCACCGTAACCGGAAATTGAAAATTCGACTGACTCAATGCGCCAAGCATGCTCAGCGTATGATTTTGAGCGTCGCCACCGCCAAAACAGATAAGTAATGAATGTCTATCGGCTATAGGTATTAATGGTAAGTCTATAAATTCAGGGCGTAACAATAGATACTCTGGTCCTAAACAAAGACGACTATTTGACGCATTCTTGTCATAACCTAGATGCTGTGCGGCGGCAGCGCCATTAATCACTACATCGGCTAGATGATGCTGTTTTTTTTCTAAAAACGTATTAATATCATCAAAATAAGCAAAGCAAATATCGGCTGACGCTAAGGCCTGTTGATAACAATGATCAAATTGATACCCATCAAGCACAACAATTTGACCATGTGCAGATGACTCTTTTGAGCCATAGCGCGACATGCACGATGCAATAAATTCAATATCAGCCTTATTTCGCTCATTCGTGACATCCACTGCAACACTATTATTCCAATGACTGTCGTCAATAACAACAATGTGACCATACCATTTTTGTCGACTTAACAAAAAATCCTTACTGGTTTGGCTACATATAAATACAACATCAATTTGGGCCTGTTGCGCCGCCTGTGATAGCGTAAAACAACGCATTAAATGCCCTAACCCAATATGCTCATTACCTTCTACTCTGAAAAATAGCCGCATTATTTTCATTTACTGCACTGAATTAATTTGTGCCCAACTTAGAGGCGTG
>JAWUVZ010000041.1:0-22571 GCA_034112105.1 Glaciecola sp.
TTTGCAACGAATAGTCTATTTCACTGGCGTTGACACGATAAAAAGATCTATTTGCAGTTTCACGTATATTCGATGATATCGCCAGTATGTATGTTACCGTTGTTTATTCGCTCAAATCTACTCTGTTGCATAGATCAGGAACAGCCTTTATTCTGTTAACACTGAGGAAATTGGACTTGCAGCACGCAATTGCTCAAAATTTCATACGCAGGTTCTGTTATTTTTCATACACGAAGCCTGCGCGCAATGAGTAATCAAATAAATTTGGAGAATTGAAAAGTGAACTTAAAGGAAACATTTCTTGAGGAGGTCATAGCGAGTGACATCTTGACGCTCGATGATCTAGCACAGCTCGCAAACTACTCGCTTATGAACACTCTTAACCGTGATCCCGATGCGAAAGCAAACGGCGCAGACTATGAACCGCGGCAAGTTTTCAGCGGCCATTATGTTCCAGTTAAGCCCACTCCACTTATTGAACCGGAGTATATAACTCACAGCAAAGACTTTTTGCACGAACTTGGCTTCGCCGACAGCATGGCGCAATCGCCAGACTTCATAAAGATGTTCTCCGGCGATGTTTCGGACGTTTCCCAGCCAATGCGCAATGTCGGTTGGGCAACTGGTTACGCACTTTCTATCTACGGCACAGAATATATCCAGCAGTGTCCATTCCAAACCGGCAATGGATACGGAGACGGTCGCGCAATTTCTGTGCTTGAGGCTGTTATCAAAGGTCGGCGCTGGGAAATGCAGCTAAAAGGGGCTGGGCGAACACCATATTGCCGCGGCGCTGATGGTCGCGCCGTACTTCGCTCAAGTATTCGGGAGTTCCTAGCACAGGAACACATGCACTCGCTGGGTGTTCCAACGTCCCGATCGCTGAGTTTGTACGTTTCCAAAACGGAGAAGGTAAATCGGCCTTGGTACTCCGAAGGCTCGCGCTCTATGGATCCTGACAAGCTTATCTTGGAGCCAGTCGCTATATCGACGCGAGTTGCACCTTCGTTTATTCGAGTGGGTCAACTGGAGCTTTTCGCTCGCCGTGCTCGCAAGAATGAACATCCTCAAGCGATGGAGGAGCTCGAAAAGATTGTGTTGCACTTGACTGATCGTGAGTACAGTGACGTCATCGAGCACAGTTTATCTACCGCTGAAAAACTGCTGTTACTGGCGAACGAATTCCGCAGCCGCCTGACATCGCTTGTAGCTAATTGGATCCGCGTCGGTTTCTGCCAAGGGAACTTCAATAGCGATAACTGTGCGGCAGGTGGCTTCACTCTTGATTACGGTCCATTTGGTTTCATTGATGCGTTCAACCCCTATTTCCAATCATGGACGGGTGGCGGACAGCACTTCTCGTTCCTGAACCAGCCCGTGGCTGCGCAACGTAACTTCGACATGTTTTGCTCGGCGTTACGACCCTTGCTAGCGCCTCATCAAAACTATCTGCAACAGCTTGATGAAATTCAGAGAGACTTTTCACCAGTGATGCAAGCGCAAATGGAAAATATGTGGGCTGCCAAACTTGGACTGGACACTTTTAACTCCGCGCTACTTAGTGAACTCCAAATGCTCATGGCGCAAACACCTGTTGATTACACCATCTTCTTCCGCGAACTTTCAGCGGTGCCTGATGATATTACCCCGCTTAAAAAAAGTTTCTACAGGGACTCTGAAGAAATGGAGCAACGCTGGTCAGAATGGTTTACTAAATGGAAATCGCTCATCGTCAGCACCAATATTACGTCGCCGGTCCCGCGCGAGGAACTCTCTAGGCAGATGAAACTGGTTAACCCAAAATACAGTTTGAGAGAGTGGTTTGTGGTGCCAGCATACCAGCAAGCCAACGCAGGAAACTATTCGCTAGTTCGAGAACTACAAGAAGTCATGACACAACCTTACGCAGAACAATCCAAGGAAGTGGAAGAGAAATACTACCGGCTGAAACCGCATGAGTTTTTTGAGCTTGGCGGTTTATCGCATTATAGTTGCGCGTCGTAATTTTTGAAAACGGTGCGGCTAGAGATAATGGTTCTGGCATTGCACTCGCAAGGATGAACACGGTGAAGGGCTCAAATGTGAGGTTTGGCTTTTTCATCGATTCACACTTCACTTTCGAGAAGTTGATGCATTATTGATTAATATTACTCGTCAACTCTTTGCGTTTATTGATAATGTTTTTTTCAAAACCTAATATTTTTTCGTAGCTGGACGGAAACCATCTTGCAACAAGATCAAGTAATTTTGCATCTCCTCCCACTAAAATGCGTCGCTGTTTTTTCGCAATACCGGTTAACATGATAGCGGCGGCTTGTTCGGCCGTCGTTTTTGCTACCTTGTTAAAGTTAGCAATAAGCTCGCTCTTAGGAACTGCATTAGTTGTTACTTTGGCATTGTTGGTGATATTAGTTTTAATTCCACCGGGGTGCACACAATGAACAGCTAGATTAGTGCCTGCCATTTCCATTTTAAGCGCTTCAGTGAACCCCCTTACTGCGAACTTAGAGGAGTTATAGGCGCTCTGTAATGGCAAAGAAAGCAGACCGAACAAACTAGATATATTAACAATATGTGCGCTGGGAGACGCTTTCAAATAAGGTAGAAACGCATTGGTCCCGTGTACCACACCCCAAAAATTGATGTTCATTAACCAATGAAAATCGTCAAGGGTTTGGTTTTCGACTGAGTCAATTAAGCTAACACCAGCGTTGTTAAATAACATGTCGATGCGATTAAATTTATCATTCGTTTGTTGTGCAAATGCAATAAAAGCAGCGTTGTCGGATACATCAAGACTGGCAATAAAACATTCAACACCTTTAGCCTCTATTTGCTGTTGTAGTGTTTCTAAACCATCGAAGTCTTTATCCGCTAATGCCAAATGGCAGCCTTGATCAGCTAATTTGAGCGCTAAGGCCTGTCCAATTCCGGATGCAGCCCCAGTAATAACCGCTACCTGCTCATTGTATTGCTTCATGCTCTATCACCTAAATTCGTATTTATATGGAACACAATGTCGTCGACTATGTTCTCGATTAATTCAACCGGCAAATCATGCCCCATTCCCGGGTAGACTTTAAGCGTTGCATTTGGTATTGCATCTGCTGTCGCCTTGCCACCGGCAACATTAACCAGTCCATCACGATCACCGTGGATCACTAAACTTGGAATGCTTAATTTTGCTAGCGCATCTTGCCTATTTGCTGCCACCATGATTGCCAAGAATTGACGCAACGTCCCTTTTGCTGAGACGCCGCGCTGCAAAATACTATCGACATATTCATTGATGTAGGTGTCTGAAGAGGGGTAATCTGGACTGCCAATCACTTGCCATTTTTTAATATGGTAATCCATCTGGTCTTTGTAGTCTGACGAAGCGGGTTTTTGCATTAAAACCCGACTAATGTTCTTTTCAATCGGAGGCAGCTTTTTGTATCCTGTTGTAGACATTATCGAGGTTAATGATTTCACTCTTTGCGGGTGATGTATTGCCATCAATTGCGCGATCATCCCCCCCATTGATGCGCCAACCACATGCACTTCAGACAGGTTAAGAGCATCTAATAGCGCAATGACATCTTGCATCATATCTTCAAGCTGATACGGCGCTTTTACTGACATACCAAATTTTAGTTTGAGTATTACCCAAAGCATATTTGGCGATCGTAAATGGTCTAGCTGCTGCGAGCGCCCTGCATCACGGTTATCTAAGAGTAAAACCTGATAACCGGCTGCAACAAAACGCTTAATCATTGCGCTGGGCCACCCCGTTAAAGGGGTGCTTAAACCGTGTATAAGCAATAAAATTGGGTGCGAGGGATCTCCATGCAGTTGATACGCAATATCTACACCGTTTACATTAATTCTGTCTTCCCGCTTGGAGTCGTTATTCATTTAAGCGTGCCTATGAAACTGATAATTTAGTTGCTGATTGATTTGCCATTTGAACAAACACCTTCATTGCTTTTTACTTATAAATAAACAGATCGTCGTCTAAATTAACCTTGGGTAGGGTATCCTTCTCTGACCAATAATCTTGAGTATGTTGCCAATCCGCTTTACTGCCGCGTTTGGGCATTAAATGCAATGAACGCAACATATAGCTAGGGTTAAATTCATCGGTATCAATCCAGGGTAACAACTCCATATCAGCATCTTCATCTCGCAGCGTCATGGTGACTTGCTTAACCTTTTTTTCATCCATATGTGCCAACAATCGGCAGATGAAATCACCGATTAGGTCAACACGTAATGTCCAACTCGCACGAAAGTACCCCATTACCCAAATCATGTTAGGTACATCAGTAAACATCATGCCTCGGTATCCCACTTTTTCACTAAAATCGACAATCTTGCCGTCAACCGAAAATTCAATTCCGCCTAATACCGACAGGTTAAACCCTGTCGCTGAAATAATAATATCAGCATCTAATTGCTCGCCAGACTGAAGTGCAATGCCAGTTTCATTGAAACACTCAATTTGATCGGTTTTAACGCTAACCTTACCTGAGCGAATGCCAGCAAAAATATCGCCTTCAGGCACAACCGCTATGCGTTGTCCCAAGGTGCATACTTGGGGGTAAAATGTTTTTCCACATCAAAATCATCATCGAGAAGTGCCGCAACACCATCTATCAGGCCTTTTTTAACTTCATTTGGATATTGCGTAGATAATTGAATAAAACCGGCTTGCTCCTGAAGTAGCTGCTGACGAGTTATTTCATGGATCCATGAATCATCAATGCCTAATTCACGCAATTGGTCAGTTAACGGATTGTGGTTATCTCTGGGAATAAAGTAAGTCGGCGAACGCTGCAATAATGTCACATGCGCACAATCTTCAGCTATATTAGGCGCTAAGGTAGCAGCAGTTGCACCAGAACCAATGATCACCACCTTTTTATCTTTGTAATCTAGATCTTTTGGCCAATCCTGTGGATGAATAAGTAAGCCTTTGTAGTCATCCCTGCCCTTCCAATCGGGCGTATAACCTTTCTCATGATTATAATAGCCTTGGCACATCCATAAAAAATTAGCGGTAATAACGACTGTTTCTTTACTATCTTTTTTAAATGCAGTAATACTCCAAAGCTGGTTCACACTGTCCCAACTAGCCCCAAGCACATGATGGCTGTAGCGAATATGCTGGGCTAAATAATTGTCATCAATTACTTCTCGCATGTAGTTTAAAATCTCAGCGCCCCTGGCAATTGGCGCCCCCGTCCAGGGCTTAAATCGATAACCAAAAGTAAATAGGTCACTGTCAGATCGAACACCAGGATAATTGTGCGTCAGCCAGGTACCGCCAAAACTTTCCATGCCATCAAGTACGCAGAAGCTTTTGTCTGGTAATTGTGTTTTTAAATGATAAGCAGAACCTATTCCAGATAAACCAGCCCCCACTACCAGTACATCAACATGTTCATTCTTGTTATTAACTGAATTCATAATATCACCTAAGTCTCTACTATATTCTTGCAAACGTTGATCTGCGCATCACTATAGAATTTTGATAAATTACAGCTCAGATCTTCTGTTAGCTGTCTCCTATGTGACACTCATAATGCCTACTCTGTAAAAAGATTATTCGTTTTTGAGTACTGTTTTTGCTTTTAATGCCAGCATGTTTTTGACTAAATACTTTTGCCCAGTCAAAACCAAAATACCTTCGTCTTCAAATTCTTTTACTATTTTATTGACTCTCTGACGCGAGCCTCTTGTCAGCTCGGCTAATTCTTGTTGAGTCATTTTTTTATCGATTAAGATCCCTGCCTCAGTTCGTACCCCATAATTTTGCGCAAACCACTGCAATCTGCCAGCTAACCTAGCACTCAGTGGATAGAAGAGCATGCCAGCCAATAATTCGGACATTTGCAGCGTTCTTTTGGCTTGTGCCAAAAACAAATTTTGATAAATAATGCTGTGCTCTTCAGCCAGCGCTTTTACTATTCGTTTGGGAATTTGAATAATACTGGATTCATCCAGTACTTGAGCTTCAAACATACGAGCGGGCTCGTTAGTTAAAGCAAATTCTCCTAGCCACGAGTTTGACGAAAACTCAGTGATTGCAAACTCTTGTCCAACACTACTGCTAATTTTTATACGCACAAATCCAGTTAGCACACCGTAAACAAACTCGCCTTCTTCGCCCAATCGATAAAGGTAATTCTTTTGTTCATAATGTTTTAACCTTGCCACGTCGATTAATGTTTCAAAAGCCGAATCAGGCGCACCATTGAACCAAGGACATTGCTTGATGACACTTTCAAAATTCATAGTTAAGCCAAGGTATGGTTTGATTAACAAATAGGTAATAAGATAGCCCCGCAACAGGGCTATCGTTGACACTTAGATATTAATCAAAATTATAACGAAGTTGTAAGCCATAAGAGATTGGGTCAGACAGTTCAGCATTCTGTAAACGTGTCACTGTAGATGGTGTCGAATAACGCAAAACATCACGTTCATCAGCAGCATTTCTGACGAAGGCGGCGACCTCAAATGCTGCACTTGCAGAGGTCCAACTCAAGCGCGCATCAATACGGTTATAACTGTCCACTTGATCCCAATCACTGCGATTAAAAGACCGAGAGTATTGTTCACCAATGTAAGAATAACCCGCCGTTAGCAACACTGTGCCCATATCATCCAAATCAAAGAACTGGCTGGCAGAAAGTGAAAGCTTGGTTTCTGGTGCCATATTCAATTGATTGCCTGACAAGTCCTGAATATCACATTCACCGAGAATGGCGCAGGCGGTAGAGTCAACGGCTGTATAGTTATCGTATTCTGAATTGGTGTAAGAATAAGTAGCCATAACGCGTAAATCGGCAGTCAACCATGCCTGTAACTCTGCTTCTAAACCCATTACTGTGGCTTCAGCTGCATTGTCAAAAGCGGCGGTAGTTACGCCACCTTCCGTGACTGTCGAAAGCACCTGCAAATCAGCATAATCGTAATAATAAGCGGCTAAAGACAAGTTTACATTATTATTATATAGCGACTTTTTATAGCCTACTTCAAAGGCAGTTAACTCTTCTGGGTCAACAACATCAACTGGCGCTGCCGTGGCAGCTCCCAGGTTGAAACCACCAGAACGATATCCGGTTGAGACATAGCCATAAACGAAAGTGTCTTTATCGACATTCCAATCTGCCTGCAAACGCCAAGTTACTTTGCTCCAGCTGTCATCAACTTGATGCTGATTTTTAGGCACCGAAAGATAAGCAAATACATCGTCTCCTCCGGTTTTTTCATCGTTGGAATAACGCAGGCCAGCGGTTAAGGCCAACTCATCGTTGACTTGATATTCTAACTGACCATATAAAGCAGTAGCGGTTGTTTCTAGATCATTTTGACCGTAATACAGAAAACCACCATCACCATTAGCCGTAGCTTCAAATGGCGCACCAATCAATGAAGAATAAAACTGGTATAAACCGGGCTGAAAACCCGGAACACCGAGGAAAGTCCCGCTATCTCCAGGTAAACCAAACTCGGGGGGGAAACCACCATAATTAGCGGCAATCGGATCACCCTGCATTAAACCAAAACCGCGCTCTACAAAGTCGCTATATTGACTCTCTTTACTATTAAAATAATACACTCCAGCAATAAAGTTTACGGCACTATCGTAGTTAGATACAACCTGTAATTCATGCGATGTAAACTCACCCGATTGAATAACGCTAGCGGTCATATCTGAGGCAATAGTAATAGGTGCGCCGGTTACCGGGTTAGGTAAATAAACACCACCAGGGATACCAACAAGGGTTGTTATTTGTCTAAACATCTCAGAAAAGTTCATGCCACCAAAGGCTGCATTAGAGACATCACCATCAGCAATGGAGTCATAAGTAAATTCGTTGTCACCGAATGTGTATTTAAATTCCAGATTATCTACTGTTAACGTACTGATGAAAGTTAGGCGTGTTGTTTCCACATCCTGTTTACCTAAAGTATCAACGTTTGTTTGATTAATATCATTCACTGCCGGATTAGGTATGGTGTAACCCGAAACATGATTAAGCGCATTTGAACCGGGAAAAATACCGGGCAAATTGCCGGCTCCAAGATTTACAAACTCAGTCGGATAAGCATCACCTAAATAACCAGGCGACGGGTTTTCGCTGCGCTCATAATTCATGTAGCGTAATGAACTGGAGAAGTTATCGGTCCAATCCGCATTTAAGGTCATTGAATAATAAGTTCTATCTTTATTGTCTAAATTACCAACATCGGTAGCTAAATTCTCTTGCAGAGCATCACGCTCCATTTTAGATATAGTAGCGATACCAGAAAATATTTCGCCTAGAGGTCCTGTTACTTGGCCTTGAGTTACTAGATAACCGTCATTGCCAACTTCTAGATTAAGGTAGCCACCAAAGTCTCTTTGCGGTTCTTTGCTAATAACATTAATGGCTCCGCCTACAGCATTTCTGCCATATAAAGTACCTTGAGGTCCACGGAGTACCTCGATACGATCGATGTCACAAAAATTACAATACTCAAAAATGCCGTTTTCGGTGTTGTATACACCATCAGTATAAATCCCCACTCCCGGATCTGAACCCAGTGCAGTGGTAGGTCGTCCAACTCCACGAATGGATATTCTACTAGAAGTAATAATTAAAGAGGGTGAATAATCCAATAAATCTATGCTACCATCGATGTTCATCTCGGCCATAATTGCTTCACTAAAGGCACTGACCGCTTGGCCGGTTTCCATCAATGAAGTAACACGTTTCGTAGAGGTGATTGAAATAACTTCTATGCCTGCAGTCTCTGCTGTTTCATCAGCTTCTTGATCTTGGGCAAATGTCGCTGAACTTGTGCCAATACAAATTAATGCCAAAGCCAAAGGTGTGAGTTTAAAAACGTTATGTTTAGTAGTGTTAAGGACCATCATATTTCCCCATATTTTAAATTATGTGTAGTTTTAGTGTTGTTGAGCCTGCAGCTTAATAATTATTTCTGCATGTCTGCTTTTATTTAAATCGTATTTTGACGCCATATAGGCCGCTATTAGATAGATCACTAATGGCACAGGACCAGCAATGACACCCAGGTTAAAAATGACCTCATCGCTTACCATGGAAACGTCTACTTGTTTCGGAAACGCGATAACTTCTAAGCCTATGCCGGCTAGTAAGGTACCAATACCGAAGGTAGCTTTTTGGGCAAAAGAGTTGGCAGCGAAAAATAGTCCCTCTTGACGTTTGCCTGTGTTAGACGCATGTAAATCGGCAATATCTGCCAACATGGAACCGATAATTATCCCAGCTGCAATAAAAAAACTGTAGCCACCGACATAAGTTGCAAACAAAACGGGCATTAGTAAATCAGAGCCATTATCAGGTAAGATACTAAACAGCCTCAATATAATCGGACTAAAACTGAAGACTGTGGCTATCAGCAAACAGGCGACTAAGCTTGGCATTTTATCGATACGTTTCGATAATATAGGTGCGATAATTGAAGCTGGAATAAGACCGACGACTATTGTTAAGGTCAATAGTGAAATTTGCGCAGTGGACAATTCAAAGAAGTAGCTACCGAGGTACAACATAAAAGTTGCCCCCGCACCACCGGAAATCATCGTGAGTACTTGAACCAAGAAGATAAGTCTAAAAGGCTTGAGTTTAATCGCTTCAAAAAACGCTTTGAAACTTCTACTAAAATCTATTTTTTTCTGATTATCCGGCGCTTTTTGCAAAAATGGAATAGTATGTTTGGTGCCTATAATGCATATAATCATCGCAAAAAACGCAATTATCCCAGCCAATGCACCAAGACTGCTATATCCTGCGGCATTTAACATGCCATTTGGAAAAGCCTCTGTTGATTTGAAAAATGAATTAAGCGCCACGACTGATAATGTTATGCCGCCGATGTAGCCCAAAAAAGTACGGTAACTTACAATTTTTGTCCGTTCTTCATAATCCCGGCTCAACTCAGCACCCAACGCATTGTGCGGAACATTGAACATGGTAAGCATCACTCTAACGACAATAGACCAGCCCAGTAGCCAAAAGAATAACGACTGCTGATCAAGACCCGCTGGCGGCGAAAACAACATGTATAATGAAATTGGAAAAGGAATAACAGCCGCAATCATGAAAGGATGACGTCTACCCCACTTTGACTGCCAATTATCTGAGATGTCTCCCATTAATGGGTCAGTAATGGCATCAAATAGCAAAGCAATAAGCGCCGCAAGGCCAGCAACGATCGCTGGCATGCCAAGTACCTGACTAAAATAGAACACAACAAACGACTGAAACGCAGTCTCTTTGACGCCTTGTGACATTTGACCAACGCCATATGCCATTTTGGTTAAAAACGTGAGTTTTAACATTTCTGTTTACCTTTATTAAGCACTTACAACTATAAGTAGTCTTTTTAGTGTCGATATTATAATTTGAACTTACAGTATGTATTTACTACTTTCAAGAATTATTTAACAAAATTTACATTTTATTATCATTTACATTGAAATATTTACAAAAATATCGATTGTGTTTTATGGCTAATTTGAACTTTTGGTATGTTTTTAGTTTGCGAGGTTTCAGTGGCATGACCGATAAAAGTTATTATTCAGCCATTTTTAGAAATTGATTATTCAATCATCAATATCCACACAGCTGCACAACACTATCAATTAGTACTGGTGCGGTTGGGGGAACTATCAATTATACATTGGCATACTTGTTATTTCTAATGGGCTGCATTAGTCCTGCGGATATCAGGTATGTCTTTGACGCCCTAGATACAGGTTTCCACATGCCTTATGACATGATTATGTTTAATAGCATTTTTAAATTCTGAAGCTAACGTCAATGGCGGACGCTGACTATATCAAGTCAGGCAATACGTCTCGCCACTGCTAGTTTTTGGCTGAATGATTATACTCAAGCAATGGGTTCATGTATTTTGTTGAATACAAAATCAGTATTGAGTAAAGCGCCCTAAAAATTCAGAGCACTTCACCTACCCTTCAGCCTTTAGCTAAATTAATACCTAAAGACGCAGCAGCTTTGGCTACATATTTATTAGTTTGCATCCAACCAGCGACTAGTTCTTCTGACTTACTTTGGTCTTCAAGCGCATCCCAGCTTGCTAATAGATTCTCAGGTGTTTGTTGATCAGGGGAAAGATAAATACCATCAGTTTCCTTGATTACGGCTCTGGCATAACCACCTGCACCGCAACCTAAAATAGCACGGTTTGGACCATTCTCAGCCACTAAAGCAAGTAAGGCTGTGGTTACTGATTCAACGGTCATTAGTTCCAAAACACGTTTATCCTCAATTAATTCTTCCGTCATGGCGGTGCGCGCAGTCGGCGATAAACAATTGACCTTAATATTGTTTTTCTGGCCTTCAATACACAGCGTATTCATAAAGCCCACTACCGCCATTTTTGCAGCACCATAGTTTGCCTGCCCAAAGTTACCGTACAAACCAGAAGACGACGTAGTCATAACAATACGACCGTAGTTTTGTTGCTTCATGATGTCCCACACTGCTTTTGTGCAGTTAACCGAGCCCATAACATGCACATCAAGCACTAACTGAAAGTCCTCGATGGACATTTTACCAAAGGATTTATCACGCAGGATCCCCGCATTGTTAACTAAAATATCAACGCGCGACCATAAGGTCATTACCTCTTCTACCATAGTCTGAACCTGCTCCATGTTCGCAACATTGGCTCCATTGGCGATAGCTTCACCACCCGCTTTTTGAATTTCAGCTACCACGTCTAATGCACCTTGTGACAAGCTGCCATCTGCATTACCCAGGTCGTTAACCACTACTTTTGCTCCACGCGCAGCGAGTGCTATTGCGTGAGACCGGCCTAAGCCCGCTCCCGCACCGGTAACGATTGCCACTTGGTTATCATATCTTATGTTCATACTGTCCTCTTTAATTGCATTGTTTACGCTGAGACTATTGTCATAGTTAACCACTGGGCGGTTAATGCAGGCTTGTCTATTGATTCAATTTCTATCGTTACATTCCAAGTTAGTAAGAATTCGTTCGGACGTTTTTCTAAGACATCGACCAGAACCATACTTCCTCTTACTTTACTATTCACTTTAACTGGGTGCAAAAAGCGAATCTTATCAAAACCATAATTAAGCCCCATAATGGTATTTTCAAGATTAATTGATGCATCGTAAGCAATCGCTGAAAGTAATGATAAATACAAAAAGCCATGTGCAATAGTGCTACCAAAAGGTGTTTCTTTTGCTTTTTCAACATCGACATGAATAAACTGATGGTCGTGGGTTGCGTCAGCAAACATATCTATTTGCTCTTGGCTAATAGTAAACCAACGAGAGACACCGCTTTGCTTGCCAATATAATCGGTTAACGCTGAAGAGTTGATGGTTACTGCCATAAATTAAAATCCTTTATTTTGAGATACGTTGAAGTGCTTAAGTCAATGACAGGTAATGTGCTTTTAATGTTCGCTTGTCTATCTTACCCGATCCCAACCGGGGTAAACTTTGTGTAACTAACCAAATTTTATGCGGCACTTTGAATTGGGCAATCAACTCAGCTAGAAATAGCTGTAGACTATACTCATCCAACGGCTCGCTATTATTTACACAAACAACAGCGCCAACTACCTCCCCTAAACGTTGATCCGGTAGTCCAAACACAGATGCTTCGAGGGTACTGTGATGTTTATAAATTGCATTCTCTACTTCAAGACTAGATATATTTTCACCACCGCGAATAATAATATCTTTAATCCTATCAACAATGTAGATAAAACCGTCTTCATCTAAATAGCCTAAGTCGCCGGTTTTAAAATAACCATTAGAAAAGGCCGCCAACGTGGCTTTTTCATCTTGCCAATAACCAATAATATTGGATATTGATTTAATCGCAATTTCGCCAATTTCGCCTTGCGGTAAAGGCTGATTTTCATCGTTGAAAATTTTGACATCAACAATCGGTGGTGTAGGCAAGCCTGCGCTGGTTGGTTTAGCCAAGTATTCTGCTGGGCCGTTTACCGCGCCCAGCGCATTGGTTTCTGTCAATCCATATCCACAACTCGGATTGCCTGATTTGAAAAATTGGCTAATTTTTCTAACATGTTCAGGAGCCCTTGCAGCACCTCCCGCACAGATATCAAGTAATGAGTCTAAATCATAATTATCTTTGTCAGGATGATTCATTAATTCCATCGACATCGTAGGCACGCCATTAAAATAGGTAACTCGTTCTTGCTCAATTAGCTTAAGCGCTATAGCTGCATCCCAATAAGGCATCATCACGGTTTTTCTACCTATCAACATAGATAACAAAAATAAGGTATGACATCCCGTCACATGGAATAAAGGGACAGTCATCAGGGCCGCTGGCGCGAATGTAGGTTCCGCATCGCCAGCTCCATTCGCGATGCCAGCCGCTGAGCCCAGCATCAACCAAGTATATAATGCGGTTAACACACTTTCATGATTAGACACGGCCCCCTTGGGGGTACCAGTAGACCCTGACGTATAAAAGATAGTCGCAATATCATTGCTATCAACCTTGTACTCCTGCTGCTGGACTGATCGCTTAAGGTTGTTATGCAGTTCAAGGCTGTCATTTCGCTCAAGGCTTTTGGCTGGTTCAAGGTTCTTTTCTAGATCAAAACTATTACCAACGAATTGTTTAATTTTAGTCATCAAACACAATGATTGGTTTTGTTCTTGGTTTGGCCTTGCAATCAAGCAAGCAACCTTAAGATGTTGCAAAGTACTATTCAACACATCGAAGCGTTTATCGTCTGCAATGACCAAACTTGCTTGGCTGTGTTTAATTACATGCGCAAACTCGTGCTCATTCCACCACGCGTTTACTGGCACTGCGACTGCGCCCAGCATGGTAATTCCCATAAAACTAACTATCCATTCCGGATAATTACGCATAGCAATGATCACTTTATCACCTTTGCCTACCCCACACTCTTGACTAAGCACGTGACTGAAGGTGGTCGCCAACGAATGTAGTCTGGCAAAACTGTAGCGTTCATCTAAATACACTAAGAAGTCGGCGCCTGCGTGCGCATCGGCCGCCGCCTTATACATTTCACCTAATGATGTAGGCAAAGATGCAAAAGCTGGATAAGTTATACCATCACGCTGTTTAGCTACAACCTCAAAATCTGAGCCAACCGCGGTGAGTTTTTCTACTTCACGAATAACCGCTTTGGCATTCGCTTGATCGACAACAATATCTTGGTTTTGCAATTGCATTTTATTTTCCTAGGGCAACGTTTAAAACTGGCTATATTTACTTGATGCCATTCAATTTTTAATAAATGAATTACTTATAATTTGAACTTACAGTATGTTTTAAATGCTTTCAAGTATCTTTTAACATTTAGTTGACGAAAAATTAACAGATTGGCTTGAACCTATTATTGTGCGTTGTACATTAGCGAATTATCACATACACTTTAAATTGAACTTTGAGTATAATTTTTGACTAGGTGAAAATAACAATCATGCCTCTTTTGGATGACAATAAAATAAGCTCCCCCTTTAGTAAGACCAATCAACATGGCCAAAAATATAAAACCATTCTGTCGGCAGCCTCAGAACTTTTTAATGTGCATGGCACACGCGGCACGACACTTATCCAAATAGCGAGCAAACTTAATCTCACTAAAACCAGCCTGTATTATTATGCAAAAAACAAAGAAGAACTGGTTTATCAGTGCTATTTGAATACCTGCATAGAACTGCAAACAATGATTTCACAAGCGAAATCAACTCAAGGATTAGCAATAAACAAAATAGAAGTGTTGCTGAGATTAAACTTTGACTGCTGGCACGGGATAATAAATGGCACCAGGGGACATCTAGCCGGATTGACTGAAATTTCGTCTTTATCAACTAAACATCAGCATGAAATATCTGAACTATATACAACGTTTGTCCGCCAAGTGATGGAAATTATCGATGAGGGGCAGACTGACGGTAGCATTCAAGCAGTAGACCCAGTTAAATCTGCAAGTGCTATGTGGGGCGCAATTTTTTGGATACCTGTTTGGTTATATTCGGTTGAGCAAGCACACCAAGAAAGTGCTTATTTACAGTGGGAGTCCATAATTAAATATGGTTTACACACAGGGCCTGACAAGTTTCAGTTTTCAAGTATCGAGCTTCCCAAGCAACATCCGACTCTTGATGGATTTGATAGAAGTGAACAAAACCGTATCAAGCAAGAAGCATTTTTTCATATGGGCTCGATTTTCTTCAATCAAAAAGGATTTAAAGGCACCTCTCTCGACGAACTAGCGCAATCACTAGGCGTGACCAAAGGTGCTTTTTACTACCATATAAAGAATAAAGACGACCTCTTAATCAAATGTTTTGAGCGCACAATAGATATTGAACGCTTTGTACTGCAAAACGCACTGGCTAAAGAAAATTGCACTGGTATACAAAAGCTCGCTTATGCAGCGCAACAATTGTATAACATTCAATCTGGAGAACAGGGTCCTTTGATTCGATATACCCGCATGTGGTCGTTGGATAGTGAGAAACGCCACAAAATGGAAATTGAAACGACTAAAATCCGCCATATGTTTGGTGACATTATTCAATTGGGTATTAACGACAACAGCCTTAAAAACGCCGACTTACTCGTTGCCGGGGCTATTATCGCCGGCGCTATTGAATCGATTCCAGACTTGGGTGATGCCATTAACCCGATCAGTATTATGCAAGATTCAGCCGACTTCTTTCATATATTCTTTAATGGCATCGCCACTTGAGCTAAGCTTGAACTATAACCAATCGGGGTGAGTGTCAAAACTAGCGCTGTCGATATTTTTCACTAAATTACCCCAGTGATACGTTAAGGGAAGCTCGCTTGCATAGAAGTACTTCATTGCTTGAATCTTCCCCTTATAAAATTTTTCATTGTGGACGTGTAAGTCAGCTTTAAGCGCCTTTGTTGCGATATCGGCCTGCTTGAGCCAAAGCCAAGCGATAGTCACATGACCAAGCATATTCAAGTAACTCACTGAATTTGAGAATACTAAATCAATTTGCTGAGTTTGAGCGGCATTCATTACTGCTGTTGTTACTTGCTTGATATTATTCAAGGCATCGTTTAATTCATTAGCAAATTTCTGCAAGCTTGGCGTCGACTTCGCATTCTCGACTGTTGAGTACATTTCATTTAAAAACGTGTGGTAACCAGCAAAATCGTTCATCGGTACTTTACGACGCAACAGATCCAATGATTGAATGCCTGTCGTACCTTCATGAATTGGATTAAGTCGATTATCACGATAAAACATTTCAACCGGATGCTCGTTTACGTAACCATGACCACCCAAGACTTGAATGGCTAAATCATTCGATTTTGGTCCCCATTCGGAGGGCCAACTCTTAATAACAGGGGTTAAAAAGTTAAGTATAGTTGAGGCTTTGCCACGCGCTTCTTCAGTTGTTGCGGTTTGTTCATCCTCAGCTAATGAGTGTCCATACAAGCATAATGCATATGCCCCCTCTGAGTAGGCCTTTTGAATAAGTAGCATGCGCCTTACATCGGGGTGCTCAATAATGTTTACCGGCGGTGACAAAGGGTCTTTGGCAGACAACAATCTGCCCTGCGGTCTTTGTTTTGCATAATCAAGCGAATATTGAAAACCCGTTAAGGCGGTAAGTGCTGCACCCGTTCCAACCAAAATACGCGCTTCATTCATCATATGAAACATGTACATCAAGCCTTTATTTTCCTCCCCAACGAGATAACTAACCGCGCCGTCTTTTTCGCCAAAACTCAACGCTGCTGAGGTGTGTCCGCGTCCGCCCATTTTATGGAATAAACCCGCTAAAGCGACTTCGTTTCGCTCACCAACACTGCCATCTTCGTTGACCAAAAATTTAGGTACAATAAATAATGAAATTCCTTTTACGCCTTTTGGCGCGCCTTTTATTCGCGCTAAAACCAAATGGACAATGTTCTCTGAAAGGTCGTGGTCACCACCTGATATCCAAATTTTATTACCGCGTACTCGATAGGTACCGTCCTCTTCTTTAGTAGCAGACGTTGTAAGGTCAGCCAAGCCCGAACCTGCGCCTGGTTCAGTCATTGCCATGGTGCCAAAAAAGCGCCCTTCTCGCTGTGGTGCAACCCACTTTTTAATTTGCTCAGGAGTACCATGTGCTTCAATTAGATTACAGTTTGCGTGGGTTAATGAAATATAACCGAGGCTAGTACTTCCCGCTGCCGACAAGTAAGCAAAAGCGCCACTCGCTGCAATTAAAGGCAGTTGCATACCGCCTGACTCATAGTCACTTGTCGGGGCCGTTAAACCCGCTTCAATAACCGCATCAAGACCGGCTTTTATCTCAGGTATCAAATGTACGTTGGTCCCATCAAACGTAGGCTCGTTACTGTCCACTTTATGTTGAATGGGCAGATAATACTTTTCCGCAATAGCTTGAGCAATATTGATCGCCGCATCAAAGGATTCACGATCATGATCTTTGTAACGCTCACGGTCTGTTAAAGATTCAATATCAAACATTTCATACAAAAAGAATTCGATGTCTCTGCGACTAACAATAGGTGCTGGCATAGGATTAATTCCAATAGGGTTTGTTGTATATCGTGTACTTTATAATTATTTTACAAAATTGTTGTCACTTAGGTGACAGTAGGACTGGAAATTTAAGGATTAGAGGAGTTAGTAAATTAAATTTTTCAGTGTTAATTTGCATTTAAAACTGGCCCGCAAATGGCATTGAGTTTTTAATCCACTTCACAAGTTTGATTTCCGTCAACTTCCCCGTTGTGTTTTGGTAACATTAATGCAGGTTATCAAGAGCGAATCGTAAATACGGATCAGTGAGCATTCGCCGACTCTGATTTAATCGACTTGTGTTGCGCATAACGGTTATATACTCAAAAAAACATGGTATTCAATATAGCCGATTAATTGGCACACTCGTCGCTTGAAAACGTGAAAATCATAATATTCGAGCGTCTCGTGGTCTTGTTGGTGCTGGAATTGCTTACGACTATTTTATAAATGACAAGGTGTCGCTTGCTAGCTCGCTAAAAACGACCATATACTCGTTGATTGCTGCTTACTATTTTTCTGGAAACGCCCAAGAAGGCTTACCCCTATGTCTCGATGTTGGTCAACCGAATTGTGACGCTGTCTGGCCTAGTTTGAGTGGATCGACAAATAAAAGCCGAATCAAAACGATAGCTTGGTTTAGCGTTGGATGTCAGTTTTAATTAGAGTGCTTTATAATCATCGTTAATGATATCTCGTTCTAAAATCACGATTATACATTTGTGCCCCTCTCTTTGATGACTAACACAGATGATGATACATCGATAATTCTTGCTATGATCAACTAACCTATACATCCGGTTTCTCGTCACATTCAGTGGGCGGCGCCAATGCCGACGAACCGGAAACACCTTATCACTATGGAACGACACACGTGTTCGTCCCACCCATTTTCAAGAAACATCATCAATTATTGATCCTTGGTATACGAGAATAAAGACTTAATGGTAGCTGAAGTCGATTTAGCCTCAATCATGTTCGACACATTACTAATGACCTTTTTGAACACGAAAAACCTCCTTCTTACGTCTTTCTTACGCCCATTAGCTTGCCGCATATCACTCTATCTTCATTAAGGATATTAATGAGGACGTAAAGAAATTTGATCGATATCAAAAATATACGTAACCAACTTAGTATGCTGAAGCTCTGTTTTGACCATGGACACAATGATGAATATAAAACAAGTAGCTGAAATTGCTAAAAAACGCGAAGTTAAGCTGGGTAAGTTAAAAAAGACTGATTTGATAAGAGCCATACAACTGCAAGAAGGCAATTTTGACTGTTTTGGTAAAGCAACTACCGGAGAGTGCGACCAACTAAAATGTTGTTGGCGCAGTGACTGTCTTACGCTGCGGAAACAGCCTAATCACTGAGCTGATTTAACTAATCGTCTAAGTTAATCCCGTTAAACTGCAGGCCATAAAAGCAACAAAAATTGGTATTTAATTGTTTATTAACAGTTTGATATTCCAACCTCAAATTGCTAGATATATATCAAGAGGATTGACGGTCTGATGTTTACAAAAAAGCACGGTCCTTTTAAATTCACTTAGCAATATAAATGGCGACATATACCCAGTTAGATCAACAAGAAATTCAACCGTTAGCAGATTATTATCAACTTACTGTTGCTGAATTTGAGCCTTTGGACGTCGGTAATAGTAATTCTAGTCATTTGATAAATGACCCATGAAACAACTTACGTACTAACAGTCTGTGACGATAAAATTTTTGATGACGTATTTAATATGGGACAGTTATTACTGTTATTGGAAAGAAAAGATATGCCTTGCACGCGTTTAATATCCACAACTAATAGTGATATTTTAGCAAGTTATAATAACAAACCCATAATGCTTAAAGCATATATTGAAGGCGAGGTGCACGATAATTTAAATGAAACAATGCTATCTCAACTTGGCAGTCAAGCCGCTAGATTAGATCAAACCACAGAAGGTGCGCTCAGACAACATGCCAATTATGTTCTGTTGAGACAATTGTGTTTGCTAAAATCATTTGAAGAAAGTTTGTTGCCGCAATTGTTACAAAACAACCATAAACTTGTGATACTTTTGGGATAGTTATTCACCATGATTAAGGTCTTGTCTTTCTTAATCAATGAGGTAAATCTAGTGAACACGACTCTAATTGGTGCGGCTATCGCACTTACTCTTTCAAACACATCTTACGCAGCAGATCTAACACTTGATATTCAAAACTTAACACAAGGCATGTATTTCACACCTGTTGCTTTGGTCGCGCATACTCCTGAGGCAAGTCTTTTTGAATTAGGCGAAGCTGCGAGCGTCGAAATTCAAGCGATGGCAGAAGGCGGCGCCTTAGACGGAATTGCTACCATCGGTGATTCAATTGATGCCGACGTTTTAGCTAACCCTGCTGGCGGGCTGTTAGCACCAGGAGCTACAGCGACAGGCACGCTAATGACAGTCGATAGCAATAGTGTGTTGTCGGTTGTTGCAATGATCTTACCAACAAACGATGGTTTTATTGGCCTTGATAACTGGCAAATTCCTACCGAAGCTGGCGTCTATACAGTTTATTTAAATGCTTACGATGCAGGTACTGAAGCTAACGATGAGCTTCGTGGCAGCGGTGCATCTGGCGAACCCGGAATGCCAGTTCCGCCGCCGTTGCAACCATTATTAGGTAATGGTGGAGCGGGGGTAACGGTTATTGAGAACAATGCCACCGTGCACATTCATCGAGGTAACATAGGCGATGCGGATTTAAACGGCGGCACAAGCGATATTAATAATACCGTACAACGCTGGTTAAACCCCGTAGCTAAACTTACTGTAACGGTAAACTAAGGAGAATATTATGAAATTTTCCTCATCTAAGCTCACTAAACTTACCACGGTTGCACTTGCTGTTTCGCTATTGGCTGCTTGCGGCGATGACGAAGTAATCGAAGTAGAGCGTATCGTTGAAGTGATAGTTGAAGTCCCTGCTGAAATTCCAGCGCCAGTGCCTTTTAGCTATACGGTTACGGTAACTAATTTAACGCATGCGCAACCTTTTTCACCGGTGGCAGTTGTGTTGCATGAAAATGGCTACTTATGGCAAGTCGGCGAAGTTGCCTCTGTCGATATCGAGCTAATGGCGGAGGGCGGCGACAACAGCCGCCTCATTGCATTGCCCCAAGCGCTTACCAGCATGTCTGGCGCAATGCCGATTGGGCCGGGTGGTAACGATACATTTTCACTGACAGTGAATGATATTGCTGACGCTAAATTATCAATTACGTCGATGTTAGTGAATACAAATGACGCTTTTACCGGTCTTAATGCTTGGGACTTGGGTCAGTTAGAGGCAGGTGAAAGCTGGACTACCCAAGTGGGCGTTTATGATTCAGGCACCGAGTCTAATTCTGAAGCGGCTGGCAGCATTCCTGGACCTGTGGATGGCGGCGAGGGTTTTAATGCTATGCGCAACGATGTTGGTTTTGTTGCTCGTCATTCTGGGGTAGTGACTAGTGATGATGGTCTGCCAAACTCGGTATTAACAGGCCTGCATAAATTTGACTCACCGGCAATGCGCATTACGGTTGTGCGCACAGAATAGGATATTGCCCGGCACGATAAATTGTATGTGCTGGGCGTCATGCTCACAACGGGAAAAACTATGACACACAAGGTATTGGTTGTTGAAGACGATGCCGACATTGCCGATCTCATCCGCGTCAACCTCAGCGAATTAGGTATAAAGACTACCCATAATCTTGACGGTAACGCAGGTTTGCGCAATGCACAAGAACATGAGTTTGACCTGCTTATTCTTGACATCATGCTACCTGAAATAAGCGGTTTGGATATTTGTCGTCAAATTAGGCAAGACAAGCCCCATCAGGCCATTTTGATGTTAACTGCTAAAAATTCTGAAACAGATCGCGTACTGGGTTTAGAACTTGGCGCTGATGATTACATGACAAAACCTTTTAGTATTCGTGAATTGCAGGCTAGAGTACGCTCTCATTTGCGGCGCACAGACGTCTTTCGGGGTGCCACTGTTAGTGATAACGACACACCTATTAGTATTGGTGAACTAGAGGTCTTTATCAAACAGCATGAGGTAACACTGAGCGGAAAAAAGGTAGAGCTCACGTCTACAGAATTTGATCTTATTCATCATCTTGCCAAGCACCCCAGTCAAGTTTTTAGTCGCGCACAATTGTTAGAGTCGGTTTGGGGGTATCATCATAGTGGGTACGAACATACGGTAAATTCGCACATTAATCGCTTAAGAGCCAAAATTGAAATAGACGCCACATCACCCCAAATTATACAAACTGTATGGGGGGTGGGTTATCGCTTAAACCCACAAGGGGTTAACGCATGAGGCTGTGTTTCTATCAACGTATTGCGGTAATTGTAGTCAGTGTTTTTATGTTGATCTTAGTGCTTTTTTTTATTGCTAGCAGCCACTTGCAGTCCCATACCCGCAATGAAGCTGAACAAAAAATGCAGCAAAACTTGGCTTCTCATTTGGTAAATTCCAACCCCTTGCTGCGCTATGGCGTTAGTGACCTTGCGGCGCTGAAGTCACTTTTCAGCTCGCTTATGTTATTAGATCCGAGCGTTGAATTTTATTATTTAGATGAAACTGGCAGCATAATTGCGCATTCCGCAGGATCTGAAATAGCCCTGCGAAAAAGCATTGATTTAACGCCAATTCTGGAGTTTATTGAGGCACCAGGTAACTTTCCTCTTCGTGCTGACGATCCTAAAAATAGTCAAACACGCAAAATCTTTTCGGCCTCCCCTATCTTTAAAGATGGGGAGCTACAAGGATATTTATACGTGATACTCGGAAGTCAGCAATACGATTCAATTTTAGCGGAGTTGAAAGAAAGCCAAGCATTACGAGAGTTTATTCTGTTCGTTAGCGCGGGATTAGTAGCGCTTTTAGTGGTTATGTTAGTTCTATTTAAACTCATTACG
>JAWUVZ010000042.1:0-34951 GCA_034112105.1 Glaciecola sp.
AGAACTGTCAATAGAAGATTCCGCAATTATCGGTATCATCCGCTACTACACGCGAGCAGCGGGTGTAAGAAATCTTGAAAGAGAAATATCAAAAATTTGTAGAAAAGCTGTAAAGCATATTTTATTGACTAAAGGCACCAAAAAAGTTGTCGTCAACCAAGACAACTTAAAAGAATACTTAGGTGTTCAACGCTGTGATTACGGTAAAGCCGACAAGAATAATCAAGTTGGTCAAGTAACTGGTTTAGCATGGACTCAAGTGGGAGGAGATCTTCTTACAATTGAAGCTACCTCTGTGCCCGGTAAAGGTAAGACGACATTTACTGGTTCTTTGGGTGATGTTATGCAGGAGTCGATTAAAACGGCATTAACTGTTGTTCGTTCTAGGGCTGATAAGTTGCGGATTAACAATGATTTTCACGAAAAACGCGATATTCATGTCCATGTTCCTGAAGGCGCTACACCAAAAGATGGTCCAAGTGCTGGTATCGGTATGTGTACCGCATTAGTATCATCATTAACGGGTAATCCGGTAAAATGTGATGTTGCAATGACGGGTGAAATCACACTAAGAGGAGAAGTATTAGCCATTGGTGGTTTAAAAGAGAAGTTATTAGCGGCGCATCGCGGCGGTATAAAAACGGTCATAATACCTAAAGATAATGAACGAGATTTAGAAGAGATACCTAAGAATGTGATTGGGGATCTCAATATTCATCCTGTTCAATGGATAGACGAAGTGTTGAATATTGCGCTGGAGAGACCTGTTGAAGCGGTAGAATTTTCGTCCTAGCTTATTAGAAATACGCTGAAAAGATGCCTGCTGGTTGAAAAGTAGGCGATTTTTCAAATAAAAACGCAGTTTTTTCAGTTTTTTAAATATTAGAGCTTTAAAAGTCTGTAAGTTATGCTACCTTTATGTCCGTACTCGCTTAATGCCTTGTCAGGAAAGGGATAGCCAGCGATTTACTATGAAGTTAAAAAATTGTTAATCATTGCTTGAAGTTCTACTCCAAGCTTGTTACAACTTTTAGACAATATAATTTTGCATTAAGCAATATAATAAAAAAATAAAGGGGTCATATTGTGAACAAGTCTCAACTAATCGATACAATTGCTGCTAGCGCAGACATTTCTAAAGCTGCTGCAGGTCGTGCATTAGATGCTTTCACTGACGCAGTTACTTCTGCTCTTAAAGATGGCGATCAAGTAGCACTTGTCGGTTTCGGTACATTCTCAGTTCGTGAACGTGCTGCACGCAGCGGTCGTAACCCACAAACTGGTGAGACTATCCAGATTGCTGCTGCTAAAGTGCCTTCATTCAAAGCTGGCAAAGCATTGAAAGACGCAGTTAACTAGCATTTTTAGTTTTAGTTTAAAAAGGCGATGGCAATTCCATCGCCTTTTTTGTTTATATTGTGTAAAAAAACCTTAATAGTCGCGCAAGCGTTACGCAACGGGTATAATACCCAGCATAAAAGAGCGAATTAAGCGGCGCAGTCACTCGTTTGATTGCAACATAAAAATCAGTATTAAAAGGTTGTTTTAACTCATGTTAGAAAGAATTAGAGAGGGCTCTCAAGGTCCTTTAGCCATGACGATAGTTGGCTTAATAATTGTTAGTTTCGCAGTTACCGGTGTTGGAAGCTACTTAGGTTCTTCATCAACTCAGGCAGCAGCGACAGTAAACGGTGAAGAAATTACGGTAAATGAAGTTGAATCCGCATACCAAAATCAAAGAGCTAGAATGGAAGCTCAATTTGGTGAGTCGGTCGCAGCTGCGTTTGCGAATGAAACCTATTTGGAAAACTTTAAAACTCAGGTTTTAGACCAATTAATTTCAGACAAGCTGGTTGAGCAACAAGCAACCGAAATTGGTTTGCGAGTTAGCATAGAGCAGATCAAACAGACTATTTTTGGTATTGATGCATTTAAAATTGCAGGTCAGTTCGATAACGACACTTTTCAGGCTGTTATTGCAAGACAGAACTTCACACCAGCAAGCTTCAGAGATTATCTGCGTAAGCAAATGACAACTGAACAATTAAGCAATGTGATTAACGGGACAAGCTTCAGTCTTGATGATGAAGTATCCGCAGTAGTGCGTCTGCAACAGCAAACTAGAACAGCGAGAACACTTGAAGTGAGTGCTGTTGATTTTGCCTCTGATGTTACTGTGACCGACGAAGAAGTCCTGCAATACTATGAATCGAATTTGAGTGACTTTGATACTCAAGAGCAAGTGAAGCTGTCCTATGTATCACTTTCTGTCGCTGATCTCATTGCTAACGAAAGTGTCACCGAAGATGAGGTTCTTGTTAACTATCAGGAAAATATTACGGCTTACCAGATACCAGAAGAGCGCCGAGTTTCACATATTTTGATTGAGTATGGCGATGATGAAGCAACGTCTAAAGCTACCGCACAAGAAGTATTGGCAGAGGTCAATCTGCCCGGTGCTGATTTTGCGGAGATTGCATCACAACGGTCTACTGACATAGTAAGTGCTGAAGTAGGTGGTGATCTCGATTTCATTAATAAAGGTGATTGGAGTGAGTCATTCGAAGATGCAGCCTTTGCGTTAAATGAGGTCGGTGATATTAGCAAGTTGGTGCAAACCGAGTTTGGCTACCATATTATTAAGCTAACCGAATTATCGCCGATAGTGACAACTCCTTTTACTGAAGTTCAAGAAGAACTAACTCAATTACTGTTGAAAGACAAAGCGATGGAGAGTTTCTTTGGCCTTCAAGAGCAAGTGGCTAGTGCAGCATTTGAACAACCGGATAGTTTGAAGCGAGTTTCTGAAATTACCAACAGACCTATTATTGATACTGCATTTTTCGAGAAAACTAATTACCCCGCATCGGTTAATTATCCGCAAGTGGAAAACGTTGCGTTTAGTGCTGAGCTAGTTGAAAACGGATTAAACAGTGATGTTCTTCTAATAACGGACGAGAAACTTATGGTCGTTAGAGCAATTGATCATAAACCTCAACGCACATTAGCACTTGAAGAAGTTAACGCTGGCATAGTGAATCAACTTACTGCTAGAAAAACTCAACAAGCGGCAGTTGATTGGGCTGAAGGTCTTAAAACTAAAATATTTGCCGGTGAGTCTATCGATAGCTTGTTGGTTGCAAAGTCGTTAGAGCTCAAAAAAGTTGACAATATTCCTCGTTTTGGTGGCGCAGTTCCTATTGAAATGAACAATGCTATTTTTAAGTTATCGCCGGTCGCACAGCAAAATGCGTCAGTTGTTAAGTTGAGTTCGGGTAATGTCGGTTTAGTTATCCTAGATTCAGTCCAATCTGCAGCTGAAGTTAAAGAAGAAGACCTACTTGCTGCTCGACAAGGCTTGGCAAGTAATCAAAGTAGAAATGCTTACGCAAATTTTATTGATGCGCTGAAGAGCAAGGCTGATATTGAAGTCATTAAACGATAATGTTTTGCTAACTTACTCTATTTGGTCTTGTTGGATAAAGTAGAGTGAAGGTTAAATTAAACCCCATGACCTATTGTAAGTTATGGGGTTTTTTTATGTCTTATAATAAGAAAATCATAGTCGAAAAAGCGGCTAGGATGGTTCCAGAAATGACAATAATATAGATAAAACCTTGTTTACCTTGGGACAATGTATGACCCTCAAAGCGTAAATAGGCAAGCCACAAAAGGCAAAGAACAACAGGTATTAGAAATAAGAACTTAAACAATCAGGTTTACTCCAGAGTCTTAATTTATATTACACTACGCTAACTAACGCGGCGCATTCACGTTTATTATTATTATTTTGAGCTGACCACTATATTACAACGTTCATACTATATACCTCAGGACAGTTACCCGCGGTGCTAACGAATATACGTTATATTTCGTTGAATGGTGCACATTCCTTGTAAATCAAACGAGTGGTCGTTCAGCGCTTGCCCATTAAATATTCATAAGTTGGATCTGGTTTTATTTATTTTGCGCAAAAAAAAACGCCTAACTGGCGTTTTTTGTAACTTCTTTAGAATTCTACTATTCTCACACTAGAACCATAAATCGGCTTATAAGAAAACTCTCTTAAAGCGCGTTAATTTGCGTGTTTAAACGACTTTTATGACGAGCAGCTTTATTCTTGTGAATAAGCCCTTTAGTTGCCATGCGGTCTAAAACAGGAACTGCCGCTGTAAACGCTGCTTGTGCGGCTGCTTTGTCGCCAGATGTGATAGCGGCAAGTACTTTTTTGATGCACGTACGGGTCATGGAGCGACGGCTTGCATTATGCTGGCGACGCTTCTCAGATTGGATTGCACGTTTCTTCGCAGACTTAATGTTAGCCAAGGTGAAACTCCTAAATAAATTCATGTCAAAATTGAGGTTGCGGATTATCCGGTTTTTAAATACTGCTGTCAATAAAATTGACGGCTAAAAGCAAAAAATAACGCAAATAACTAGTTCAGGTCCCAATGCTACAGATTTTACTTTTTTTTTGGGTAAAACCGTCTGTTATCTGTGCAATGAACAATCAGTTATTGCGAGCATAAGGGAATTAATGCGATTATAAATGGATTAAGGACTGTTGGCTATCAATAGTGATAAATTTAAGGTGAAACTGCGTCGATGTTAAAATCAGGAATTGTCGTCAGCTCAATGACGTTAATATCGAGAGTGCTTGGCTTAGTACGAGATGTCGTTGTAGCCAACATAATGGGGGCTGGTGCCTCAGCTGATGTTTTCTTTTTCGCTAACAAAATCCCTAATTTTTTACGCCGACTTTTCGCCGAAGGCGCATTTGCTCAAGCATTTGTTCCGGTCCTGACGGAGGTAAAGTCGCATCAAAATGACGCTGAATTAGAGGACTTCGTTGCCAAGGTGTCGGGTACACTGGGTGCCATTGTTTTCGTAACAGCCATTGCAGGTGTGTTGCTATCTCCTTTGCTTGCTGCGCTGTTTGGCACAGGATGGTTCATCGACTATTTAAATGATGAACCAGATGGGGCTAATTTTGAACTAGCCTCCAGCATGCTTAAAATTACATTCCCTTATATTTTCTTTATATCGCTGACCGGATTTGCAGGGGCGGTGTTAAATACGTTGAATAAATTTGCTGTGGCTGCCTTTACACCGGTATTGCTTAACCTCAGCATTATTGCTTGTGCGTGGTTATTTGCTGAAAAGTTAGAGCAGCCCGCTTTTGCGCTAGCTTGGGGCGTTTTTATCGGTGGTATGGTGCAGCTCTTATTTCAATTACCTTTTTTATTTCGCGCGGGTCTTCTTGTAAAGCCAAAGTGGGGGTGGCGTGACCCTAATGTAACCAAGGTAAGGACATTGATGATTCCTGCGCTGTTTGGCGTATCGGTCAGTCAAATTAACTTGCTTCTGGATACACTCATTGCGAGCTTCTTAATGACCGGTTCAATTAGTTGGTTGTATTACAGTGACCGCTTATTGGAGTTCCCACTGGGCTTATTTGGTATCGCCATTGCAACAGTTATATTGCCTGCACTTTCACGAAACCATGTTGGTAAGGATGATCAAGGCTTTAAAAATAATTTGGATTGGGCGTTCAAAATTATTTGTTTACTTGGCATACCTGCAGCGACGGCACTTGTTCTGTTGGCTTTTCCTCTTCTAATGGTTATTTTTCAACGCGGGGAATTTTCGGTTGTTGACGCGCAGATGGCGTCTTACAGCTTAATTGCCTATGGAAGTGGCTTATTAAGCTTCATGTTAGTTAAAATACTAGCCCCCGCTTTCTATTCTCGTCAGGACACCAGAACACCGGTAAAGTACGGCATTATTACAATGGCCACTAACATGTTGTTCAACCTCATTTTTGCAATCCCTTTTGGCTATGTAGGTCTGGCTATTGCTACTGCTATGTCGGGCACGTTAAACGCAGTGCTTCTATATCAGCGTTTGCATAGGCAGGGTGTGTATAAATTGAGTAGCGAGACCCTTCATTTTATTATTAAGGTGGCGCTAGCGTCAATTTGCATGGGTATATCAATTTATATGTTCAACGTTAACTTTTCTTGGGAGTCTGCTGTCTTAGCAGAGCGCATTTACATGCTAATTGAACTCGTCATATTAGGCCTTGCTGTGTTTGCAGTCAGCTTAATGTTGGTCGGAATTCGACCAAGGCATTTAAAAATCCAAAAATCGGCCTAAAAAATTGAGCTGGTCTCCTTATAATCATTGGTATTCACTCAGGTGTCGTTTATAATCTTTAGCCTTAAACGATTACATTCATTTAATTTTTGTGTATTGCTCTCGGTTTTTATTAAGAACCGCGAAGAATGCATAATTCGAACATCAAAAGGCAAGGTGGTTTGCAGTTAATTCGAGGCTTACACAATTTACGACAACAGCATCAACGTTGCGTGTTAACTATCGGTAAGTTTGACGGCGTTCATTTAGGTCATAAGGCTGTGCTTGTTAATTTAGTTGAGAAAGCCAAAACACTAGGTTTGGCCTCAACGGTGATGATTTTTGAGCCACAACCTGAAGAAGTGTTTGCTCCGCAGCTTGCCCCTGCCAGGTTGTCGCGTTTCCGAGATAAATATGAACAGTTTAAAGCTTTAGGTATTGACCGCCTGATTTGCGTTCGATTTAATTCTACTTTTGCCGAAATGAGTGCTGAAAGCTTTACTCAAGATTTATTGGTAAAGCAATTAGGTGTTAAATTCTTGGTCGTGGGCGATGACTTTCGATTTGGGTATCAACGCAAGGGAAACTTTGATTCATTAGTCGAAGCTGGCTTGTTATTGCAGTTTGAAGTGGTCAGTTCACAAAGTTTTAAATTAGCTGATTGCCGTATAAGTTCGACGGAAATTCGCAGGGCGTTGTCAAACAGCGATTTTGAATTGGCAAAGGAAATGCTAGGGCGCGAGTTTACGATTAATGGCCGGGTAAATCACGGAGATAAAAAGGGCAGAACCATCGGTTTTCCTACGGCTAATGTATTGCTCAAAAGGTGTAAGTCACCTATTAGCGGCGTTTTTGCCGTTGAAGTTATCATTGCTAAACAACATTTTAATGGCGTCGCTAATATCGGCAATAGGCCAACGGTTAACGGTACCAGATCGCAACTAGAAGTTCATATATTTGATTTTAAGCAAGACCTATATGGTACCTATATAGAAGTTGTTATTAAACAAAAGCTTAGAGATGAAAAAAAATTCGAAAATTTTGAAGAACTGCATCAACAAATAAAATGTGACGCCCGAGCGGCACGAGAGATATTCAATATTTAAAGGCTTGTAGTATTAAAGTCAGTATTAAATTTATAAAAACACAATTATAGAAGTGGAAAACCAGATATGACTGATTATAAACCGACGCTAAATTTGCCTGAAACGGCGTTTCCAATGCGTGGTAATTTGGCGAATCGCGAGCCGCAGATGCTGAAACAGTGGACAGAGAAAAAACTGTATGAGCGGATCAGAAGTGCTAAAGCTGGTAAAAAAACGTTTATATTGCACGACGGCCCTCCCTATGCGAATGGTGATATTCACATAGGTCATGCTGTTAATAAAATTTTAAAAGACATCATCGTTAAGTCAAAAACCTTATCAGACTTTGACTCTCCATATGTTCCGGGGTGGGACTGTCATGGTTTACCTATCGAGCTGATGGTGGAAAAGAAAGTAGGTAAGCCGGGTAAAAAGGTCACTGTCGCTGAGTTTCGTGAAAAATGCAGAGCCTATGCTGAGCGTCAGATTGATGGTCAACGCAAAGATTTCATTCGTTTAGGTGTGCTAGGTGATTGGCAGAATCCATACAAAACCATGGATTTCTCCTCTGAAGCTAATATTATCAGAGCATTTGGTAAAATTGTAGAGTCAGGACATTTGGAAAAAGGATTTAAGCCAGTCCATTGGTGTACGGATTGCGGTTCTGCATTGGCTGAAGCTGAAGTTGAATATCAAGACAAGGAATCTCCGGCAATTGATGTGAAATTTGAAATTACGGAGCATGTTGAGTTTGCAAATGCTTTTGGTATTGCTCCTGAACTCTTACAACAAAATAAATCATCGGTTGTCATTTGGACAACAACACCATGGACTATTCCTGCAAACCGCGCTATCAGTTTACACCCTGAGCTAATTTACGAACTGGTTGAAGTGACGCTTGAAAATGGTAAAGAAAGTTACGTTATAGCGGCTGAATTGGTTGAAACCTGCATGCAACGTTATGGTATTACTGAGTTTAATATTATCGGCTCATGTGCCGGTGCAGAGCTTGAGAATTTAGTCGTTAACCATCCTCTAAACCCTATTCAAGTGCCATTGATTTTAGGCGACCACGTTACAACTGAGGCCGGCACCGGTTGTGTGCATACTGCGCCAGCTCACGGAGTCGACGATTTTAATGTGGGCAAACAATACGATCTCGACGTTTATAACCCCGTCGGCGGCAATGGGGTTTATCTGGAAAATACGCCGTTATTTGCTGGCTTACATGTGTTTAAGGCTAATCAACCCATTGCTGATGCATTAGCTGAGAAGGGCGCTTTAGCCTTGCAAGTTAAATATGTGCATAGTTACCCACACTGCTGGCGTCATAAATCGCCGATTATCTTTCGAGCGACCCCTCAGTGGTTTATCAGCATGGATAAAAATGGTTTACGTGAACAGTCAATTGAGCAAATTAGTAAAACTAAATGGATCCCAGGTTGGGGCGAGGAACGCATCAAAAGCATGGTTGAAGGGCGCCCTGATTGGTGTATTTCACGTCAGCGTACCTGGGGTGTGCCAATTGCATTATTCGTGCATGAAGAAACTAACGAATTGCACCCACAAACAGCGCAAATTATCGAAAAGGTAGCAACTGCCGTTCAGCAAAAAGGTATTCAAGCTTGGTGGGATATGGACGCAGAAAGTCTCATTGGCGCAGACGCAGATAAATATCAGAAAGTCACTGATACCCTCGATGTATGGTTTGACTCTGGTGTTACGCATTATTTTGTTGTAGACAAGCGCGATGACATTCCAGCCAGCGCCGATTTATACCTAGAGGGCTCAGATCAACATCGTGGTTGGTTTATGTCTTCACTAATTTCTTCTACTGCCATGCATGGCCAAGCCCCTTACAAAGAAGTACTAACTCATGGTTTTACGGTTGACGCTAACGGTAAGAAAATGTCAAAGTCGTTGGGCAATGTTGTTGCACCTCAAGAAGTGACCAACAAACTTGGCGCTGATATTCTGCGGTTATGGGCTGGTTCAACCGATTACCGCGGTGAAATGACCGTTTCAGATGAAATTTTGAAACGTTCTGCTGACGCTTATCGTCGAATTCGCAATACATGTCGGTTCTTACTCGCTAACCTAAATGGCTTTGAGCCTAGTAGAGATATCGTGCCTTTTGATGAAATGGTCGCATTGGATCAATGGGCTGTATTACGGGCATCTGCAGTGCAAAAGCAAATACTTGAAAGCTACGAGCAATACGACACCTTAGTAGTATGTCAAACATTGATGCAATTTTGTTCTATTGAAATGGGAAGTTTCTATCTTGATATCATTAAAGACAGGCAATACACAGCAAAGTCTGACGGGCTAGCAAGACGTTCATGCCAAACTGCTTTATATCATATTGCTGAAGCATTGGTTCGTTGGATGGCACCTGTAATGAGCTTCACTGCACAAGAGGTTTGGGAAGCACTTCCAGGTGAAAGAGATGAATTTGTGTTTACAGGCGCTTGGTATAATGGATTACCAGCGGTTGATGCCACGGCAACAAATTCGCTGGATAATGATTTCTGGCAAACCATCATGAAAATGAAAACTGAAGTGAACAGTGCACTAGAAAAAGCCCGTAACGAAAAAACGATTGGTGGTTCACTTGAAGCCAGAGTGATTGTTTATGTGAATGCAGAAAAAGCTAGCTTACTCGCGAAATTGAAAGACGAGTTGCGTTTTGTGCTAATTACCTCGCAGGCCGAAGTGAAAAGCCTGAGTGAAAAAACGGACACGGCGATTGCATTGAATGATTCAGATGTATTCATTGATGTGATGGTCGCTGATGGTGAGAAGTGCGCACGCTGCTGGCACCATAAGCCAGAAGTAGGTAACGATCCTAAACATCCTGAACTCTGTAACAGATGTATTGACAATGTTGATGGTGATGGGGAAGTGCGCGAATATGCTTAATCTTTTTAAGAATACGGGAATGCGATTTATCTGGATTTCGGTTATCGCAGTTATCTTGGATCAGTGGACTAAACAGGCGGTTGTCAGCTCTATGGAGTTGTATGAGTCCATCGAAATAGTTCCATTTTTTAATTTTACATACGTGCACAACTATGGCGCGGCATTCAGTATCCTTTATGATGCTGGAGGCTGGCAGCGATATTTCCTGAGTGCAATTGCATTAGGTGTTAGTGGCTTAATATTGTGGTGGTTAAAAAGTACCACCCGACAGCAAGTCTTGCTACCGGTTGCGTTTTCATTCATTTTGGGTGGAGCATTAGGTAACGTTTATGATCGCATACTGCATGGTTATGTAATCGATTTTCTTGATTTATACTATGGCACTTCACACTGGCCTGCATTTAACATTGCCGATTCTGCGATCTTTATAGGTGCGATTTTACTTATAATTGATATGTTTATTAACAAAGAGGCAAATGAAGTTGACAAATAATACCTTGGTCATTGGAGATAACTGTGAAGTTATTTTACATTTCGACTTAAAACTTTCAGACGGTTCTGCCGCTGATAGTACTAGGGTCAATAACAAACCCGCAAAAATGGTAATGGGTGATGGCAGTCTTACCAAAAATTTTGAAGATTGTTTGCGCGGACTGGCTGCAGGAGATAGGAAGTCGTTCTTATTAAACGCTGACGATGCGTTTGGTATGCCCAATCCTGACAATATATATTATGTAGACCGCACCAAGTTTAATGCGGACACACCTGTAGAAGAAGGTATGATAATTGCTTTTGCGCAACCCGATGGTTCTGAATTACCTGGTGTTATTCGAAGTATTGCGGGACAGTCAGTTACGGTTGATTTTAATCACCCCCTCGCAGGCCAGAACGTCACTTTTGATGTTGAAATTATAGAAGTTAGAGATATAGGAGCGAAATAAAATGGAGATCCATCTAGCCAATCCAAGAGGTTTTTGCGCAGGAGTCGATCGTGCTATAACGATAGTAGAACGTGCTCTAGAAATGTTTGGTCCGCCTATTTATGTGCGTCATGAAGTTGTCCATAATAAATTCGTGGTTGATGGATTGAAAAAGCGAGGAGCTGTTTTTGTTGATGAACTTATAGAAGTCCCCGACGATACTATTGTTGTTTTTTCTGCGCATGGTGTCTCGCAAGCAGTGCGTGCAGAAGCTACAGAACGTGGTCTGAAGGTGTTTGATGCAACTTGTCCATTGGTAACAAAGGTGCATATGGAAGTAGTGCGTGCCAGCAAAAAAGGCACTGAGTGCGTTTTGATTGGACATCAAGGACACCCAGAAGTTGAAGGGACAATGGGACAATATAACAACCCTGATGGTGGTATATATTTAGTTGAGTCAATTGACGATGTCGCAAGTTTGGTCGTCAATAACCCAGACTCACTTTATTATTGCAGTCAAACCACGCTATCTGTAGACGACACCGCGGATGTTATTGATGCCTTGCGTCAAAAGTTTCCAAAGATTGATGGTCCTCGTAAAGATGATATCTGTTATGCAACGCAAAACAGGCAAGATTCGGTAAGAGAACTGGCTAGTGATTGTGACATCCTATTGGTAGTCGGTGCACAAAATAGCTCAAACTCAAATAGGCTAAGAGAATTAGCCGAGAAAATTGGTGCAAAAGCCTATTTGATAGCGGATGCAGAGTGTATTCAAAAAGAGTGGTTAACAAATGTAAATCATATTGGCGTCACTGCAGGAGCTTCTGCCCCAGAGATTTTGGTTGAAGGAGTTGTTGATAAACTGCTGAGTTGGGGGGCTGTGAATTCATTTGAGCGTCCTGGACGCGAAGAGACAATTGAATTCGCCGTGCCAAAAGAGCTACGTATAAAACAAATATAAAACAAAATATAACTAATAAATTGACGCTAAGCATAATAAATACATAGCTTAGCGTTATTCCCCTCGCTACAAACCTACCTCAGTTCAGTTTCGATACTTATTTAATACGTTAGAATTATTCACGATAACCATCTAAGTCACCATCTCATGTAAGCTGATGATATGGAAAAGCTGTCTTTGAATAACTATGAAGCCGAATAAAATGACTAGTCGATTGGCAAGGAAATCAACGCTCTCTCAAAATGGGCTGGGTATGGTCGAAGTATTGGTCACTCTTTTTATCCTATCAATTGGGTTAATGGGAGTTGCATCACTCCAATTTGTCGGTTCGTTCTCCAATGCTGATGCATTGAATCGTACTCAAGCTGTTTTTGTAGCACAGCAATTTAGCGAACGTTTAAGCGCAAATGCGATGCCATCGGATGTCGCAGACGGCTTCGTGGTTGATAATACTTATTTCAATGAAGACATATACAACTTTGCTAACTTAACGTGCTCGATAGACGGCGCGAGCCCGTATGATTGTCATTGCACAGCACACCCATCTTCTATCGCTAATTGCCAAACTGGGGATTGTAATGCTGCTGAATTAGCTGAGTTCGATGGCTATCAAATGTCCTGTGCTGTTGTTCGCAGTAATCCTAACGCACAAATAAGTCTGACATGCACAGATAAAGATATAGGTGATACGGACTTATGCACCGCCGGTTCTATTCACGAAGTCATAGTCCGTTGGCCCGTGCGCAGCTGGCAAAGTAGTGAACGAGTCCTGAATAGCGCATGTAATGTGGCCGATTCAGATAACAATGATTGCGTTGTAGTTGAGGTAGCTCTATGAGTCTGTGTATCAATAAAAGCAACCACAAAGGCAAGCAAAAAGGATTCACTCTAGTCGAAATAATGATTTCCATGGCTCTAGGTCTAGTTATTTCAGGTGCTGTGATTCAAATAATGGTTAGCAACTCGGTGACCGAAAAATTAAATAGAGCAATGGCTTCTACCCAAGAAAGTGGACGTTTTATTATCAATCGTTTGCGAGGGGAGATGTTGATGGTTGGTTTATATGATCAAATGAATCCAAAATTAAATATTGATGTTGATGTTGTCAACGAAAACAACTTTGTGCGCAATCACCCCGTAATATTGCCCAATGAATTTGCAGTCAGGATGACCTTAGGTGCGAGCCAAGGAACTAGTGGCGGCAACGATAGCTTAGTCGTTAGCTTGCAAAGCAATATGGATTGCAGAGGGTATGCTTTGGGTTATGAAAACGATGAAGAATTTTATGTGGTTAACGAATATTTCGTTGATGACAACAAGTTAAAATGCAGGGGGTTTGATGGCCGCTATTTACGCGGACAAAAAGTTGCTGAAGGGCATAATAGTCATAACGCAATTACCATTTTAGACGATGTGGCTAATTTTCAAGTAACCTATGGTATTACTGACGCTGCGTCCACGTTAGGGTCAGCAATTCCTACTCGTTTCATCACTGCCGATGGCATCCAAAATGCCATTAATAATGGTAAAACGATTGTTGCATTCCGTATCGCTATTGTCGTGCGCGCTGACAGTGACATTACCGTTGAGAATAGGCCATCTTTTAGACTACTCAATGAGGCAAATTATACCCCTAGTGATAATGGCCTCTATAAATCGTTCGAAACAACAATAACATTAAGAAATATGAAAAATTTCGTAAGGAGTAATGTATGAAAAATCAGCAAGGGGTTGTTATGGTGTTCGCACTATTGGTGCTGATGTCATTGACCATTCTAGGTGTTGCCTCGGTTTCTAGTGGCATATTACAAACCAAAATGGCTGCATCATTGGAACGCAAGTCATCTGCTTTTGATGCGGCTGAGGCTGCTCTCGCAGGTGTGGTTTATGAGTCAGAAGACGAATCATTATTATCGGATCCGCTTAAATCAGATCCACTTTCTGAAGCAAGGCAATTAAATGCCTTAGATTTACTCAATGATGAACTAAGTTGTTTTGATAATGGCCACATTAATCGTTTCATCACCAATGATGGATTAACGCGAGGAATGATGCATACAAGCCAAGGAGATTTCAGAAGTAACCCGACAACAACTAGCTGGTCTAAAAGTGTTTTTATCCGAGAAGAGGCATGCAGAGGATCAAGTAATGTTATCGGGGGCAGCAATATTAGCTGCCATATTTTCATGGTCAGGGGCTGTGGACAAACAGCGGGAAGCAATTACGCCGTCGCAAATACAATGAGTGCAGCTGTTTTTGCACCAGCATCGAATTAAGGTATTAGGTATGTCAATCAAGAGAATTACAAGTTCAGTTAGCGCCTTCTTATTTACTATTTTGATCAGTATGAGCGCTATGGGAGACGACCTCGAGATATACTTAGGAACAGGGGGCACATCAAATACTTATAACCCTAATGTGTTGTTTATTATGGATACCTCTGGCTCTATGGGCGCAAAAGATGATACAGATGAGACTAGAATGCTTAGGGTCCAAAATGCGCTCAAAACAGCATTGGGTTCAGCAACAAATATAAATGCGGGTTTGATGCGATTTTCAGATTACGGCGGACCTATTTTATTTCCAATACGCGGAATAGACTCACCTATCACTCCTGAGATTGTTATTCCAATTACCTTAGGTACTGATGATGCTTATGAAATAGTCAATAGCGTTACTATTTCTTCTCATCAGATTGAATTAACGAAAGGCACAGACACGGTATTAACGGGTCTAAGATATCAACGTTTGCGAATTCCGAGAGGAGCGGTGATTACCAGTGCTCGAGTACGCTTTACCTCGAGTACACTTAATACGTCAGATGCCACTTTATCATTTAAAGCCGAGGCTGTTGGTGATTCAACTACGTTTGCAAGTGTAGCTAGTGATATTTCAAACCGTTCAACAACAAGCGCAGAGGTCATCTGGAATAGCGATAATAACTTTCCGTTGTCCAGTGAAAGTGTGTTGTCTCCAGATATTAGCGCAGTATTACAAGAAGTTATTAATCGAGGTGATTGGTGCGGTGGTAATAGTCTAAATTTGATTATAGAAGGCACAAGTGTATCGACGTCAAGTGCTCGTCAAGCCTCATCTTTGGAATCAGGGAATGGTATTACCCCTCAATTAATCGTCACTTATGACGAAACTACAGCAACAGGCTGTATGCGTGAGCGCTTGATATATCAAATTAATTCACAAGCCGAGAATGCGGAAGAAAGGCCAGATGGCAATGACAGTACAAGGAGTGAACTTACTTTTAATCGGGATTCTAATGCCTATATTGGTTTGCGCTTTGCTAATGTAAATATTCCTAATAATGCCACTATTTTAGATGCCTATCTTGAATTTACCGCTTATCAAAACGGGACTTCCGGCGGGGCATCCATGATTATTCAGGGGGTTAATGAGGATCACCCGAATGATTTTAGTCCTTATTACCGTTACATGCAGCGCAATAAAAGTAAAACGGCACCCGTAATCTGGAGCGATATTGAATCATGGTACAAAGACCAAGATTACAAAAGTCCGTCTATTGCCAGCATAGTTCAAACTACTGTAAACCGGTCGGGCTGGACAAACGGCAACAAAATGATGTTCATCATGTCCAATTTTACTAATGCTCGTCGAGGTGGTTATAGCCATAGAGGCAAGCCATCAGGCGCAGCTAGATTAGTCGTTGAATTTGAAGGTAACGCAACACCGGGTACATCAGCAACGGTTCGTCAACATATTATGAGTAAGGTGGACGAACTAACAGCAAATGGCTATACACCGATTGTTGACACCTTGTATGAAGCGTCGCAGTATTTTGCTGGTAGCCCTGTTTATTACGGCAGAAAACGTGGTGAGGACTCTGTTAGCAGCAATGTTAGGCGCAGCACAAGAGTAAGTCATCGTGCGTCTTATATCGGTGATGACGCGGTACGTCCCGCGGGCTGTTCTGAAAATAATTTAAGTGACTACGATTGCATGCAGGAATATATACCTGCAGGTGCTAATTATATTTCCCCTGTGACAGATCTGCAGTGTCAGGTAAACAATCACATTGTCCTTCTATCAGATGGTCAAGCCAATAATAATCACAGTGTTGGTGAAATACAAACTTTGCTAGGCACCAGTTGCTCAGGTACCGGTGGTGAACAGTGTGGAGTCGATTTGGTTAAAAATATAAACGATGCCGGTGAGTCAGCTATTGATGCTAGGGTAGTTACTCACACAATTGGTTTTGCAGCTAATAGCACTGCAAACAACTTCCTCAATCAACTTGCTTTGCAAGGAGGCGGAGGTTTCTATCAAGCGGACAATAGTGCCGACTTAGTGCAAGCTTTTCAAAGCATTCTGCGCAACGTTAAAGATGTTAACGCAACCTTCGTTTCTCCTGGTGTTGCGGTAAACCAATTAAATCGTTTAACGCACAGAGATGAATTGTATTTTGCATTGTTCAAGCCATCTGAAGGCACAAATTGGCCCGGCAATCTAAAAAAATATCGAATTAGTGGTGACCAAGTTCTGGATCAAAATGGCGTCAACGCTGTCGACAGTGGTTCAGGTTTTTTCTCTGAAAACTCTCATTCGTATTGGTCTCCTACCCAAGATGGTAATGATGTGAGATCTGGAGGGGCTGCCAGCCGTTTGGATTTAGTTAGAAATGTATACTTTTTTGACGCGGCGGGTTCTGTCATTATTCCTAGCAATCAGGTTTCTGAAAGTAATAGCGATATTACTGATGCTGATTTAGCCTTAAATGCAGATACCGACCCCGCTGGCGCCAGAGAGGAGCTCCTTAAATGGTCGCGAGGCGTCGATGTTAGAGACGATGACGGTGACGGCTCAATAACCGATGTGCGTTTGCAGATGGGCGATCCGATACATTCTCAACCTGTTATTGTGAACTACAGTGCAACTGACAGCGTGGTTTTCGTTGCAACTAACCATGGTTTCCTGCATTCCATTGATGCTGAAACCGGTGAAGAAAACTTTGCAATAATACCGAAAGAATTAATGCAAAACCTAAACGATTTTTATCGTAACGGAAGTTCATTTAATCATATTTATGGTTTAGACGGAGATATGGTTTACCGCGAGGCTAATGGTAAAAAATATATTTATATTGGAATGCGTCGCGGTGGGAATAACTACTATATCGTTGATGTGACTGATAAAATGGACCCAAAAATTGTATTTACTATTGATGGCGGTCAAGGGGATTACGCAAAAATGGGCCAGTCGTGGTCACGACCTACTATTACCAAAATAAATCACGGTGGCACAGTTAAAGACGTCATGATCGTTGGCGCTGGCTACGATGAGGAGCAAGATTCAAAAGTAAATCGCAGTGCTGATTCCATAGGTAATGCCGTTTATATTATTGATGCAAATACAGGTCAACTGCTGTGGTCTGCGAGTAATGATAACGCTGATTATATAATACCCGATATGCAATATAGCATTCCGGCAAGGATCTCCGTAATTGACCGTGATAACGATGGCTTAGCTGATCACATGTATGTAGCTGACATGGGGGGACAGATATTTCGGTTCGATATTTATAACGGCCAATCTACGAGCAATCTTGTTAGTGGCGGATTATTAGCGCAACTAAGTGGAGATTTACCAGAACAACACAAACGTTTCTACTACGCACCTGATATTGCAGAAATTTCAACAACAGACGAGCATTATTTTGCAGTAGCTATAGGCTCTGGTTTTAGAGCCGGACCTCTGAATACGACCGTTGAAGATAGTTTTGTGATGATCAAAGACAAAGGAATATTTGTTCGTGATGAGTTTGGTAAATTTACATTGCCGGATACGCCAGTCAGTCCAAGTAGTCTATATGATGCAACTGAGCACCTATTAACTAGTGGTAATGATGAAGAAAAAGCACTTCAAAGTAGTCTTTTTGCATCGAAAGATGGTTGGATGATTCGTCTAACTCAAAATGGAGAAAAAGTGTTGGCGTCACCACTAATTCTTGATTATCAAATATTCTTTACCACTTACCTTCCGGCCGGCTCTAGTGCAAGTGCCTGTGCTCCGCCAGCAGGTAACAGTAGAGCGTATTTAGTTAACCTTGTTGATGGTAATGCGGTTGAAGATCTAAATGATAATGATCAAAAGGATGCAAGCGATAGGTTTGCGTTGCTCAAGCAAACGGGTATCGCACCCGATACTAAAATATTGATAGAGAATATTGTTAGTCCGGTTGTTTGTTTAGGTGCAGAATGTGTATCCGCTGTCATCGAGACTGATGAAAATGGTCAAATTGTTCCTTGTGGTTCTGATTTTGAATGTTTAGCCAGAAATATATACGGCAAATTTGAGCGAGTACAGAAAAATACTTGGAAGACTGAAGTGGAGCGTGAATAAATGAAATTTAGACCAAAGCAAATTGGTTTTACGTTGATTGAACTGATGATTGTAGTTGCGATTATAGGGATAATCACTGCAATTGCCTTTCCTAGTTATCAAAATATGATTAATGGTGCCGCGAGAAGCACCGGTCAGGCTGATCTTATGGCCTTCGCGGCAGCAATGGAGAGACACCATGCTTCTAGCTTTTCGTACCAAGGGGCAGGTGCAAGTGGAGCTAATACAGGAGTTCCTAATATATTTGCTTCTCATTCACCCAGCTCAGAGCCTGCGTCAAATAAGCGGTACGATTTAAGCATAGATGACGTGTCATCGAATGGTCTTACCTTTCGCTTGAAGGCAACGCCAATCTCAGGAGGCACACTGGCCAGTGATGGCGCACTGTTCATCTATAGCGATGGGCGCAAGGCATGGGATTTAGACAATAATGGGAGTATTGCTACAAGCGAATTTTGTTGGACCTGCTAGTTAATATGTAGCCCTCTATTGCACTCGCTTCACCTTGAGGTGAGTGCCAGTATTGTTGCAGTTTTTGTGTAATGCTAGCTTCTTAAATCAATCTTTTAGACTACTCTTGAACTAACAGTGATGCCTCCCGCAGTGCAGTTACAATATTGTCTATCGCATTCCATTGATGTTTATTATGCTCACGATTATCTAGCATAAAAAAACCTATTTTAGAGGTGCGATTGACGTATATTTTATTGTTTGGTACACAAGCGATATGATAAACGTTGGGAGAATAAACCATCTATTGGTTTGTTATGATTGCTGTGGAAAAACAGAGTATTAATGTCGCCCCACGTTGGGCAACTTATTCAATTCTACTTTCTATAAAAAACGAACACTCCAAAAACGTACTCTATAAGGTTTATTTTCGTTGTTCACTACTCTGTACTTTATTCGTGTTTAGCTGCAGGTTAGTGTGGCTCCATCCATATCTTCGTGCGTGCCGTCGTCGTCTGCATCAGAGCTCACCTTTACACGCCCTTGCAAAGATACGGAAAGTGCTCGAGCATAAGTTTCGTCGCCATTGCTTGGGCATATTTGAATACTGAACGATTGACTTGCAGCGCCTGAACCGTTGAAATGAATATTCGTGTTTGGCCCTGTGATTTTTGTCGAATCAGAAGCCTTGGATGTTGTTACTAAAAGGTCTTCACCTGAGCTTCTATTACCATCTGCATTAGCATCAATAAACACGATTTTCGGATTATTCCAATTGGTTCCACATCCATCAAAGTCTGCGGAAGGGCACACAACAACGTTGGTTTGTTCGTCAATAGCGAGATGGCGAGCATATTGAATTATCCCGCTGACTCCATTAATTTCGGCTGTAATTCTATTTTTAATTAGGAAAGTCTGCATATTGGGCGCGACAACAGTTAACACAATCGCTAATATTGCTAACGTAATCATCATTTCAAGAAGCGTAACGCCTTTTTGATTGGTTTTACTAACTTGCGTGGTAATCTTGTTATTTAACACAGTGACCCCCGATAAAATTTCAAGTAACTATACGCTATTTCTATTCTAGTTGCGTATACACTAACAACGCTCGTTAGCGTAGTTAATACCTTGTATTAATGTATATAACTTGAACTTGGGATAATGAACATCAAACGGCCGCATTATTTGATTCTTCTATTGTCTAAAGTTCACACTTTAAAATGAATACTGCTTAGTTAGAAAATAAGAGAGAAGAGCTCATGTTGAAGTCTGAAGTAATCGAAGAAATGCGTGTATTACCTGAAATAGATGTCGAACATGAAATACAACGCAGAACTCAATTCATTAAGGATAAGCTAATCGAGTCAGGTTTGTATAGTTTAGTGTTAGGAGTTAGCGGTGGCATTGATTCATGTACATTAGGCCGTTTAGCGCAATTAGCAGTGAATGAATTGAATCAAGAATCTGAGGATGAATATAAGTTTATTGCGGTACGGTTACCGTATGGTACTCAAATGGATGAAGATGATGCCCAATTATCTTTTGATTTTATTGAACCTAGTTTACCAGTAACATCGAATATTAAGCCAGGTGCAGATGCTATACATGAAAGCGCACTAGAAGGACTATTAGTCGCAGGCGTAAATAGTTTCTCAGCTGAAAAGAGTGATTTTGTTAAAGGCAATGCCAAGGCCAGAACAAGAATGGCAACTCAATTCGATATAGCAGGATTGATGAACGGTTTGGTGCTAGGTACGGATCATTCCGCAGAAAATATTACGGGTTTTTATACAAAGTTTGGTGACGGTGCATGTGACTTAGCTCCCTTGTTTGGCTTGAGTAAACGTCAAGTTCGCAGCTTGGCAAAACAACTTGGGGCACCAGAAAATATTATTACAAAACCACCCACAGCAGATTTAGAAACGTTAACACCACAAAAATCGGATGAATCATCATTGGGCTTAACATATGAGCAAATTGATGACTTTTTAGAGGGTAAAAGCACGGATAAAGTTGCGGATGATAAACTATTAGCTATATACTTAAAAACACAACACAAACGACTCCCCATCCCTACCGTTTATGACCATGAATAAGGAAACTCAAATCTAATGAAAAAAATTGAAGCTATTATCAAGCCGTTTAAGCTGGATGACGTTCGTGAAGGACTATCTTCAATCGGTGTTAGTGGCATCACAATGACTGAGGTGCGAGGTTTCGGAAGGCAGAAGGGTCATAAAGAACTTTATCGGGGTGCAGAATATAATGTGGACTTCCTACCTAAGATAAAAATTGAGTTGGTTGTTCCAGATGATTTAGTCGATAGAGCCGTTGAAACTATTTTAATGCATGCAAAAACAGGTAAAATAGGCGACGGTAAAATATTTGTTTTTGATGTTGAACAGGTCGTTCGCATCCGCACGGGTGAAACTGACGAAGACGCTATATAGCGTCTTCGAAAACATGTGTTGTAATGGCAATTGGAATATTACCTACAGCACGTAAATCATCGGTTTTGGATGCGTCATCTGCAATAGCTTTTACAGATAACCTGTGGACAATTTTACTCTGAATGGCCGCAACCATCTTCACCATGCACATGTCCGTGTTTTATTTCATCCGCAGTCGCTTCACGCACGTCGACAACTTCAACCTCAAAGGCTAATGACATACCTGCTAATGGATGATTGCCATCGACAGTAACGGTTGTGTCTGTTTTATCAATAATCATGACTGACTGTTCGCCGTCGTCGGTAGTTGCTCTAAAGCTCATTCCCACATCAACATCCATATCATCAAACATCTCAGATGGGACTTCTTGAATTAAATCGTCATGACGATCACCGTAGGCTTTATCAGGGTCAACAGCAACTGCGAACTTGTCACCTTTAATTTTCCCCACTAATGCTTCTTCAATGCCCTCAATCATAAAATGACTACCTTGCAGAAATGACATTGGTGGCGCCTCGTAGGAGGAGTCAATGACATCTCCCTCTGTGGTACTTACAGTGTAATGAAGTGTAACGACATTATCTTTCTGTATTTGCATCTTATATCCTATTATTAATCTAATTTATAAGGTAGAGCGCTTACTACAAACGTATGCTCTGGTAACGCCTTTAATCTTAGCACATCACCTGTTTGCGTGTCATTTGCAAGAACACCAAACACTAAAGTTTTGTCGTTAAGTACTGCACTCTGCAAAACCGTTCCACCGCTGCGCCAATTTTCGCCGGCTTGTTTTTCTAATGCATCCCCTGGATTTAATTGTTCTAATAAATCAACTCCATGGTGAATTAGTATGTAGGACGCTCTTTTGTTGCGGCCTAAGAACTTTGTACGCGCCACGGTTTCTTGGCCCATGTAGCAACCTTTATCAAAATCGATACCCGCGACAGCTTGTAAATTAAGCATCTGAGGAACAAATTGGTTACTATTTTGGGCTTCCACATAAGGTATACCGTCGAGTATATCCATAGCCTCCCAGTGACTTTCATCCGCATAACTATCAGTGTTAGTTAGTTTACTTAGTAAAGCTGAACCTGCTAAATTTAAAGCAAGAATATATCGTGGGTTGTTTCTGTTTAGGCAAACTGCACTGCCAAATTCGTTACTAGTAACGCTCAGGTGTTGATCGTTGAGATCTGCAAACAATGCGTTAATACCGCTTACTGTTGTACTCCCCGATACGCCAAAAAAGCTCAGTTCTTCGCCCGTTTGCTGGATATCGACTTTCGAGAAAACGCCATATTTTTTGAATTCAGAGAGGCTTTTTTCGAGAGCAGATTTACGGATAATCAAATGCAACACATCATTACTCAATAGTGCAGTAAATACTGACCAAGCTTTTCCCTTGAAGTCACAATGCGCACCAAATCTTGCAGCATGGGGAGCCATTTTTTTTACATCTACCGTAACTTGGCCTTGCAAATAATCTGTAGCTTGTGGTCCTGAAAATGTAATACAGCCAAGACTGTTTAATTTTACGATCAATTCGTTTTGAGATGACATTTGTAGCCTCTAGTACTGTCGAGATTGCCTATTGTCAAACAATAACTGTGCAATCTAATGCTTGTGTACAAGTGATATTGGGATGGTATATTACTTTGCAAGATGGTCATTGATTCAACACGAAATTAACTTGGATTTCTGAGACTAAGATATCGACTGTTTAAAATCTTTTGATCAGTTCTGCAATCATTCACGTTATGCTATTATTCAGTGAAATAAAGCATAGGATTACCAATGTTTACAGCAAAAAGAGTCGCTAGGTTGAGATGGGCATGCCGCAGAGGTATGTTAGAGTTAGACGTACTATTTCTTCCTTTTGTTGAGCAAGCTTTCGATGAATTGCCTGAGGGCGAGAAAGTAGTTTTTGAGCGTTTGTTAACCTGTGATGATCCAGACTTGTTCGCTTGGTTCATGGGTCATAAAAAATGTGACGACCCAGATTTAGCTTATATTGTTCACAAAGTGCTGCAAAGAGTTAAGGTGTAATCCGATATCGAATATCGTGATGTTATTGTTACTCGATATAAATTTGGTTTCATTCAATTTTTTAATGGCTACGTTGTACCACTTATTTTATGCTGGTCGGTGCCATTGCTAAAATTTTATACATTGCAGGTAGTATTTACTATTGTGCTTAGTATTTGGCTCGCCTATAAGTGTTTTTATAATACTATCTTGGTGACACATTTTTGGCTATTGATGGGTCTAAAAGAACCACTGCTTTGTGATGGCTCTGGGAGGCGAGTGTCCGGTGAGAATGGTAATAAAGCCCATATATATGCCCAAACCGGCACTCAAAAGAACGACGTTCATTGTCAAATTTCATCTCGTTCGCGTTGTACTCCGTTGGGTATATTCTTAATATTGGAATCGAGGCAGGGAAATGTAATAGGAACGATGAATAGTCAAAACGCAAAAAATAATGACCCCATGACTGCGCATACTGTTATCTCTACTATTCTATTTAAATGGCAGACAACAGAAAGTCATTACCGAGCATTGGCTTTTGCAATTACACAAAATATGAAACCAGTTGCCTAAAAAATACAGGCAGTCTTTTTAGTGATATCAAAACTTAATCTAGGAAGACCAAGCAGATGATGAATATGGGCATATTAAAAGCGGCGTTTTATAACCCACAACTACTTGATTGTGATACACCTGTGATGCCAGTAAACAGTCTTTGTCAAGAAATTCAAATAAACGCAATGCATTGTGAGCGTTACAATAAGATCGTCAACTGGAAGCTTGGTATCGCATCCGTCATACACCCTAATTATTTACAAGTACTTACCTTGCCAATGCAACTCGAAATGATGGTAAATAAACCGTTCCCTTTTAAACCGATGGGCCTGGTGCATCTAGCTAATCATATTGAGGTAAATTGGTTGCCAGAACAAAACGCCAAATTGATGCTAAAAACATCATTTAACGGATTAGCTTGGCATAAGAAAGGCTGGGTTTTCGCCGTCTTGAGTGAAGGCTTTGTGAATGGTAAGTTAGCGATTTCTGGCACGTCCTATTATCTGTCCAGACAAAAGCATGTTGTAGGTAATTACAAGCAGGCCGGAATTGACGATATGACTTCTGGTGAACTAAACTCCATCGCACAGCGCGCTGAACAACTGCCCTCTGCAATACCGCTAGTCAGCTCCGTTACCTCTCCATTCGATAGTGCTTGTGAACTGAATTTCCCGCTAGGTGTGGGGCGCAAATATGCAGGAGTTTCGGGCGATTTTAACCCCATACACTTGACTTCTTGGACGGCAAAAATCATGGGCTTTAGGCAAGCTATAGCGCATGGGATGTATTCAAAAGCACTTTGCTTATCAGCCGTGGTAAAACAAGAAATGCAAAACAGTAAATGGGTTTTCGCACAAACGCCAATGCAGTTTTCTACACAATTTATGCAACCTATTTACTTGCCAACGCGCTGTGAGTTAAGAATAAATCGTAATCTTAACCTGATCGACTTTTCGCTTACTTCACAAAGCCGATCTAAAGAAAGAGAGCATCTGCGCACAAACATTGTGATTGGTTAGCGCGCAGCTGGCATTGACGTTTCTTCGAATATTAAGTCTTCTTCTGGATAATAGTCGGCTCAGGCTTATCTAGCATGTTCGGATAGTCTAGATTGTAGTGCAATCCTCGGCTTTCTTTTCTTTGCATTGCACAAGTTACAATTAATTGGGCGACACAAACTAGATTTCGCAATTCCAACATGTTATTGCTCACCTTAAAGTTGCTGTAATACTCATCAATCTCTTGTTTTAATAAGTTTATGCGCCTCAAAGCACGCTCTAGTCGCTTATTTGTGCGGACAATCCCAACGTAATCCCACATGAAAAGCCGAAGTTCGTGCCAATTATGTTGAATAATAACCAGTTCATCTGAGTCAATTACTCGGCTCTCATCCCAAGCTTGTATTGGCTCATCAATCCAGTTTTCGTCTATTCGATTAACAATATGCTTGGCAGCGGCATGAGCGAACACGATACATTCTAGTAATGAATTACTGGCCATTCTGTTCGCACCATGGAGGCCTGTGTACGCGGTTTCACCAATAGCATATACATTTTCCAAGTTAGTTCGTGCGTCGAAATCAGTAACAACTCCGCCGCAAGTATAATGTGCAGCAGGAACAACGGGTATTGGTTGTGTCGTAATATCTATGCCTAATGAAATACAGCGGCGATAGATATTAGGGAAGTGTTTTTGGATAAAATCACTGGATTTGTGACTAATATCTAAGTACATACAATCAGCCCCAAGGCGTTTCATTTCAAAATCGATGGCTCTGGCCACAATATCACGTGGCGCGAGATCGCCTCTGTTGTCGAATTTATGCATGAACTTGGTGCCATCTTGATGGCATAAAAATGCGCCTTCGCCGCGCAATGCTTCACTGATAAGAAAGTTGCCTGCGTCCGGATGAAATAAGCAAGTGGGATGAAATTGGTTAAATTCCATGTTGGCTATTTTACAACCGGCGCGCCACGCCATGGCGACGCCATCACCGCTCGATACATCCGGGTTTGATGTGTATTGATATACTTTACTGCCGCCGCCAGTTGCAAGCGTTGTAAAGCGCGATCTAATTACTTCTACTCGCTCTGTTTTGCGATTCCAGACGTAAACACCGACACAATGGTCAGGGGCGGATTTGCTCTTTATTAGGTCAATAGCGTTATAACGTTCAAATAAGTGAATGTTAGGATGATTCGCTACGTTATCGGATAGTGTTTTTTGCACAGCTGCGCCGGTGGCGTCGGCAGCATGCAGTATTCTTCTGTGGCTATGCCCACCCTCACGCGTAAGGTGAAATTTGGTCTCCCCATTCTCATTTTTTTCTTGATCAAAGGGAACGCCTTTATTAATCAACCATTCCATGCTTTCTTTTGCATTGCGCACTGTAAAAGCAACAACGGCCTCATTACATAGCCCTGCACCTGCATTTAACGTATCTTTGACATGGTCGTCAATAGAGTCCGTGTCGTCAAATACGGCAGCTATACCGCCCTGCGCATAACGAGTGCTGCCTTCATTAATGTCACTTTTACTTAGGACTATAACGTCACAGAATTCAGCCATTTTTAAAGCAAGGCTTAAACCTGCGGCTCCACTGCCAACTATAAGCAAGTCGCAGCGATGTTCAATTGTTTGAGACATAGATTGTTTTTCGAGTAACATGTAGAATTGTGTGTATCGACATACTAATCATCTAGTAAAAAATTACAACTGATGGTTATTTATAAATTATTTTAGCTGTATATCGAACTTATCCATAAAGTGTCTGTCTATTACTACACTTGCATGAGCCATAAGTGATGTGTTTTAGGAGTAGTGGCTCGAATGAGCGAGCAGAAAACCGATCAAGAATTAGTTGAACAGGTACAAAAAGGCAATAAGAACGCTTTTAATTTGTTAGTTATTCGTCATCAAAACAAGGTGATGAATATTGTAGCAAGGTACGTGAAAAATAGCGGTGATGTAGCGGATGTAACGCAAGAGGCGTTTATAAAAGCTTACAGGGCACTTCCCAATTTTAGAGGCGAAAGTGCTTTTTATACTTGGCTATATAGGATAGCAGTAAATAGTGCAAAAAATTATTTAACATCACAAGGGCGCAAGCCGCCGGCAAGTGATGTTGATGCGAACGAAGCTGATTATTATGATGGAAGCGATGCGCTAAAGGAAAATAACTCCCCTGAACGCGCTTTGCTATCCGAGGAATTACAGCAAAAATTATTCGCCGCAATAGACGCGTTACCCGAAGATTTACGCTCGGCAATTACGTTACGCGAAATCGAAGGCCTGAGCTATGAAGAGATAGCTGCAGTGATGGAATGTCCTGTTGGGACAGTACGATCAAGAATTTTTAGAGCACGAGAAGCGATAGATAAAGTTATCGTGCCTTTAATGCAAACATAAACACGGTTTAATAGTAGCGGTGTTAAAGTAGGAATCTGTTTTATGACACAACAGTACGAAAAATTATCAGCATTTGTGGATGGTGAGCACCAAGATCCTGAAATAGCGAAGAGCTTGACTCAAGATTCTGAACTCGCTGACAAGTGGAAACGTTATCATTTGGTTAGGGATTGTATCCGTAACGAAATGAGTACAGACGTTCATTTTGACGTTAGTGCTCAAGTTGCGAAACGGTTGGAAAATGAATTGGCAATGGTCGCTCCAAAGCGGACTTGGCGAGAGTTTCCTTTGGTCGCAAACATTATTCCGCTGGTTAAACAAAGCGGGCAGTTGGCCGTTGCTGCTTGTGCCACGGCTGTGATGATATTTAGTTATCAGTCGTACAACCAACCTGAGGAGTCGCTGCCATTCTTAACCGCGCCGACACAATTTGGTCCTCAAGGTGGCCTGGCTCCAGTGAGCTTGAATACAAGCCAGAGTGTTGACCGCGAAGGTATGGCGATACTGTTAGAGCAACAACGTCAAATAAATGCAATCATTGAAGACCATCAACGTCAACTTAAACTCAAAAATGCTGGACGAAGCAAAGAATCAGCAGTGCAAGAGCTGAACACAGAGCAACCACAACAGTAGTATGATTAATGGAGTAAACAATGTGACAAGTAGCGCCAATATTGGTAAAAGGCTCTGCACGCGGAGTTTGCTTCTGATTCTTCTTGGCTTTGTCGCTCTAATTGCTCTTCCAAGTGCTTGGGCAGATGAGCAACCAGAGCAATCATCCGAGCAAGATCCAGATAATGAGCAATCGCAACAGGTAACCAAAGCCCTAAAAATCACCAGCTCGGAAACACAGCAGGCGCTTGCCCGAAAAGTCGCTCAAGGTGTTTTGAAAGAGAGCGATCCCTTCGACCCCTTATCTGCAATTAGCTGGTTGGAGCGTCTGGCAAGACAGACGTCACTGTTGAACTACGAAATTTCCTTTGTATTGAATATTCCGGGTAAAGATGCCCAGCCATTTTTGTGGCGCCATGCGAAAATAGATGACAGCACACAGATAGAGCAACTCAGCTTACTCAATGGTCCCGGGTTCGAGAATATTAGAGTTAATGATGTCGTTAGTGTTTTTCAGCCAGGGTACCCGCCTTACAGTATGTATGGGAGCGCAATTGACGGACCCATGCCGTTTGCACTGCTGCATGAACCTAATCAACTGCAAATGAGCTATCAATTCTTACTCGTCGGTAGAAACAGAATATCGGGGCGTTCCGCACAACAAATTCGTATTACCAGTATTGATAAAACTCGGTATGGGTATCATTTGTGGTTGGACGAGGAAACAGGCATGTTGTTGAAGCTCAACATGCATGGCTTGGATGGCAAGTTACTGCAACAAATTCAAGTTACTCAATTGAGAATTGATGACAGGGTTGCTGAAGTATTCAGTCAATTGCAACAAGATAATTTACCCAGGGTAATCAATGTTGTAAATCCACCCCAGAGAAAGCATGAATGGACCTTGGCCTTTTTGCCAGTGGGGATGAAACCAGTAAAACAAGATATCCATCAATTAGCTATAACAGGACAGGTGGCCGAATATAGTTTGTTTAGCGATGGTCTGGTGAACGTGTCAGTTTATATTCAAGCAGCAACAGGTGTTTTTCAAGATGATGTTAATTTGAATAATGGCGCTAATACTGTTCACTCTCGCACTGATGGTAAAGTACAAGTTACGGTAGTTGGAGATATACCTTTAGTCACAGCCCAACTCATGGCAAAATCAATCGAAGTGAAAAATTGATACTAAATTATGATTGAAGAAACAGGTATTGTTAAAAAAGTAAAAGGTAATGAAGTTTGGATTGAAACCCAGATTAAGACCACTTGTGGTTCCTGCCACGTCAATAAGAATTGTGGAACAAGCGTCGTTGCAAAAGCCTTTACTGCTAAAGCCGAGTTACTCAAATTAATAAGTCCATATGATCTAAAGGAAGGGCAGACAGTTAAACTGGGTATACCAGAGGAGCAATTAATAGGTGCCTCAATGTTAGTTTATGTGTTACCAATACTTGTTTTGATTTTCAGCGTGTCAAGCATGCAATTTCTGTTACCCAATTTACACGAGGGTTGGCAAATTTTATTTGGCTTTGTTGCCACTGCGGTCAGTTTTTGGCAAATTTCAATATTTGCGAAAAAACAGGACAAAGGACAATTTTCTCCCGTTGTTTTAGGTGCGGTCAATGATGCAACTATTACCATGAAAAATGAAATTCCACTCAAAAAGCTTATCTAATTTACCTTTTTATTTGAGGTAAATGATACCTTTTAGGATGGCAAGTAACGCTTCTTAACAAATTATTGTCAACTTGTGAGCAAGATAACCAGTCAAAGCGTAGTAATAATCCTCTAATCATTCGCATTTGTGCCGATAAAACGGTAAAATCGCGTCTTTATTTTTCGCTTATAAAACCAAGGTGACTTCAGACTGCAAAGTAAAGCGTCTTTGGGCTCAATATAGACCTCGGTAACTTTAGGACAAGTAGCTAAATTTATGCAATTAAAGAACATTCGCAACTTCAGTATTATTGCGCATATCGACCACGGCAAGTCAACGCTTGCCGATCGACTTATTCAAACTTGTGGTGGTTTAACTAATCGCGAAATGTCAGCTCAAGTGCTTGATTCAATGGATATTGAGCGCGAGCGCGGAATAACTATCAAGGCACAAAGCGTTACGTTGTATTATGAAGCGAAAGACGGTGAAAAGTATCAGCTTAATTTTATTGATACTCCCGGGCATGTCGATTTCACTTATGAAGTGTCGCGCTCACTTGCCGCGTGTGAAGGGGCTTTATTAGTCGTTGATGCAGGGCAAGGCGTTGAAGCACAGACACTTGCAAACTGCTATACGGCGATGGATTTAAATATGGAAGTTGTGCCAATTCTAAATAAAATAGATTTGCCACAGGCTGAGCCAGAGCGTGTTGCTGAAGAAATTGAAGATATTATCGGTATTGATGCAATTGATGCTGTTCGATGCTCTGCGAAAACGGGTGTAGGCATTGAAGAGGTATTAGAAGAAATTGTAAAACGTATTCCACCACCTGTAGGTGACGTTGATGCGCCACTTCAGGCCCTAATTATCGATTCTTGGTTTGATAATTATCAAGGGGTTGTGTCACTTGTGCGCATCGTGCAAGGCCAGCTAAACGCAAAAGATAAAATTCAAATTATGTCAAATGGTGTTGTACATCAAGTTGATAAAGTCGGTATTTTCACACCAAAACAAACAGACACAGGCAGGTTGGCAGCCGGCGAGGTCGGTTTTATCATTGCTGGTATAAAAGAAATCAACGGCGCTCCTGTCGGCGACACAATTACCTTAGCTAAAGCACCTGCTATAAAAGCATTGCCAGGCTTTAAGAAAATAAAACCACAGGTTTATGCCGGTTTATTTCCGGTGAGCTCTGATGACTATGAAGACTTTCGCGATGCGTTATCTAAACTGAGTCTCAATGACGCCTCTTTGTTTTACGAACCAGAGAGCTCGGCTGCTTTGGGCTTTGGTTTTCGAATTGGCTTCCTCGGTATGTTGCATATGGAAATCATTCAAGAACGTTTAGAGCGTGAATATGATTTAGATTTAATCACCACAGCACCAACGGTTATTTACCAAGTCAAAACCACCAAAGGTGAAGTGTTGCAAGTAGATAACCCTTCTAAGTTGCCAGCAATCAACGATATCGACGAAATTCACGAACCTATCGTGGTCGCAAATATTCTTGTTCCACAAGAGTATTTAGGTAACGTCATTAAACTTTGCGTGGATAAGCGCGGCATGCAAACGGCAATGACATATCATGGTAAACAAGTTGCCGTTACTTATGATATGCCAATGGCAGAAGTGGTTCTCGATTTCTTTGATAAACTGAAATCAACTAGTAGAGGCTTCGCATCACTAGATTATAATTTCAGCCGTTTTCAAGTTGCAGATATGGTGCGCTTAGATATACTTATTAATGGAGAGCGAGTTGATGCGTTAGCACTGATAACGCACAAAGCCAACTCACAAAAGCGCGGACGCGACTTAGTTGATAAATTACAAGAATTAATCCCAAGACAAATGTTCGATATTGCCATACAGGCTACTATAGGCACACACATTGTTGCTCGTAGTACTGTTAAGCAATTACGCAAAAACGTAATTGCAAAATGTTATGGTGGTGATATCAGCCGTAAGAAAAAGTTATTACAAAAACAAAAAGCGGGTAAAAAGCGGATGAAGCAAGTCGGCAATGTAGAGTTGCCTCAAGATGCTTTCTTAGCGATTTTAAAGGTGGATAATTAATGGCAAATTATTTTGCAATGTTTCTGGTAGCGATGACCGCTATTACGGGTCTTATTTGGGCAATTGATGCCTTGTTTTTTGCACCAACAAGAAAAACAATGGCGTTAGAAGAACGCAAAGCCATCCTCGGTGATAATAGTATTATCGAATTGAGCAGTGAGGAAGCAGATCCGTATTTGCCTGCCTTAGTCGACAATGCAAAACAGTTTTTTCCTATTTTTGCGCTAGTTATGGTGTTCCGTTCTTTTTTGTATGAACCCTTTCAAATTCCATCAGGTTCGATGATGCCGACGTTGTTAGTGGGTGATTTTATACTGGTTGAAAAATTTAGTTATGGTATTAAAGATCCTATTTTTAGAACTAAACTAATTGAGACTGGTGAGCCTAAAAGGGGGGATGTAGTTGTATTTAAATTTCCAAAGGATCCTAATGTCGACTTTATAAAGCGTATTATCGGCCTACCTGGTGATAGGATTATTTATCGCAATAAGCAGCTATATATCACAGAAGCTTGTGGTGGGCAGCAGCCTTGTCCAACAGAAAAAGCAGTTAAACAAATTTATTCAAGTAAAACAGATTACATTAGTCGCGGCGCTTATCTCGAAGAATATACCGAAGATCTAGGTGGCCAAAATCATTCTATATTGCGCAATCCTAGAGCGATTGATCAAACAGCCCGTTACAAACCCGTACAACCTGGAACTGCTATCAATGAATGGATCGTCCCAGAAAACAGCTATTTTGCGATGGGAGATAATCGTGATAATAGTGAAGACGGCCGCTATTGGGGTTTCGTTCCAGAAGCGAACTTAGTTGGTGAAGCTGTGCTTATTTGGGTTAGTTTTGAGTTTGAGAGAGTACCAGAAGACTTTTTGCCTACATGGGTGCCATCAGGTATTCGTTTTGAACGCAGTGGCAGTATTGAGTAATTGGTATTTACTGCCAATAGTGACCTAACTATCCAAATGATAGTTAACATCAAAGGTGTCTATATCTTTTGCGTTTCCGGTAACTAAGTATTACCGCAAGAGTCGCAAATTAAATAGGCATCGCAAAGAGTTATAATGAATCCATATATAAGATTAGACAAAGTACTCGACTATACATTTGAAAATAAGGCTTTGCTTGAACAAGCATTTACACATCGCAGTGCTGCTAAGGTTCATAATGAAAGACTCGAGTTTTTGGGTGACGCTGTACTAGGTATGGTTGTTGCTGATCTGTTATACGAGCAGTTTCCGGAGCAACCTGAAGGAAAGTTAACAAGAATGCGCTCATCATTGGTAAAAGGTGATACTTTGGCACTGATTGCTAAAGAACATGATTTCGGCGCTTTACTGAAATTAGGTTCTGGCGAGATGAAAAGTGGAGGGCATCGACGCAGTTCAACTTTAGCTGATGCTGTTGAAGCGGTCATTGGTGCGATATTTTTGGAATCGGGTATAGATGCTGCAAAAAATACGATAGTTAAGTTATTCGAAAGTCGGATTGAAAAGCTTGACCCTCATAGACAGATAAAAGACAACAAAACACAACTGCAAGAGTTTTTGCAGTCCAGGCAATTGCCCCTGCCAAATTATGAAGTCGTATCAATTAGCGGTAAAGACCATGCGCAAACTTTTCAAGTTGATTGCACTGTAGAACCATTAAATACTAGCCAAATTGGTAAAGGTAAAAGTCGTCGACAAGCTGAGCAAAACGCAGCTAAACAAACATTAGAGAAGTTATTAAATGAGTAATAAACATTGTGGGATGGTTGCCATCGTTGGTCGCCCGAATGTTGGTAAATCGACCATCCTAAATCAAATTTTAGGCCAAAAAGTCAGTATTACATCGCGCAAGCCGCAAACAACCCGACATCGGATCATGGGTATTGATACGCTAGGCGAACGTCAAGCAATATATGTCGATACGCCAGGCCTACATGGTGACGAAAAACGAGCTATTAACCGCTTGATGAACCGCGCAGCAGCAAGTTCATTAGGTGAAGTATACTTGGTGTTGTTTGTTATTGAGGGAACGCGTTGGACTGAAGATGATGACTTGGTTCTATCTAAAATCAAGCAAGCGAATATACCTTGTTGGTTAGTGGTTAATAAAACGGACAAAGTAATGGACAAAGCGCTTTTAATGGACACATTAAAAACGCTCAACGAAAAGCATGATTTCGAAAATGTCATACCAGTAAGTGCAAAACAGAATAAGCAAATCGACCATTTGCGAAAGTTGGTGATGAATTCATTACCGCAGAGTGAGTTTTATTTTCCCGAAGACTACATTACCGATCGCTCCAGTCGATTTATGGCTGCTGAAATAATCAGAGAAAAACTGATGCGCTTCACTGGTGATGAACTGCCTTATGCAACGACGGTTGAAATAGAACAGTTTAAACTCACGCCAAGAGGTATTTACCATATTAACGGACTAATACTGGTCGACCGCGAAACCCAAAAACGTATGATTATTGGTAAAGGAGGTAGCCACCTCAAAACCATGGGAGCCGAGGCACGTAAGGACATGGAAGCATTATTTGATAATAAGGTTTTTCTTGAATTATGGGTTAAGGTTAAAGCTGGCTGGGCAGATGATGAACGTGCATTGCGATCCCTTGGTTATGATAATGACTATAAAGGATAGCGCACATTACAAAACTACTTTTAGTGCTATTGTGGAATCTTAAAATATGCAAGCCCTTAGTGATTTCAGAAAAGAATATACAGCCGGTCGCTTAACATCGGATGTGCTTACCGAGCACCCCATTGATTTATTTAAGATATGGCTAGATGATGCGATTAACGCAAAGCTTCCCGATCCTAATGCCATGACAGTGGCTACGGTGGATGCGAGCGGTCAACCTAGCCAACGTATCGTGCTGCTTAAGGATTTGAGCAATGAAGGCTTTGTTTTTTATACTAATTTGGGCAGTCGCAAAGCAAAAGATTTAGCTAATAATGCAAAAATTTCATTGCATTTCCCTTGGTATTTTTTGGAACGTCAAGTGAGAGTAAATGGTGTTGCTAAAGCGTTGTCTCGAGCAGAAGTCGCGAAATATTTTTTGTCTCGCCCTAAAGACAGCCAATTGGGCGCTTGGGCGTCACAGCAAAGTCAGCCAATTTCGACACGTGAATTATTAGTGACTCAGTTTGCTCAAATGAAAGAAAAGTTTGCAAACGGTCCAGTCCCATTGCCTGATTTTTGGGGCGGCTTTCGTATTGAGCCTCATCAAATCGAATTTTGGCAAGGTGGCGAACATCGATTGCATGACCGATTTGAATATAATATACAAAATAATGGCAGCTGGAAAACACAAAGA